>CAJXZG010000070.1 GCA_913063265.1 uncultured Prolixibacteraceae bacterium
AATATAACAGTAACTGATAATGGAGAAGGCATCCCCTCAGAAATTAAAGACAAAATCTTCCAACCCTTTTTCACCACCAAACCTACAGGTTCTGGAACTGGGCTTGGTTTGAGTTTGAGTTATGATATTATTAAAGCACATGGCGGTAAGATAGAAGTTGAATCTGAGGAAAATAGAGGAACGGATTTTATAATCACTTTGCCATTGAAATTATGAATAAACGTGTGACCATAATAAGTATATTTTTCCTGCTTGGCATTTTTAAGAATCATGCCCAGGATACTTTGATTGTCACACAATTTCAGATTGATAGCTTACAACACCTGATTCAAAATCATCCCGCAAACGACATAAAAAAAGTTGAATTGTTAAACAAATATGCCCAATTGTGTTTTTATGATTTGCTATACCTACAGGGTATTCTTGCAATGCAAAACGCTCGTAAAATATCAAATGATATTGAGTACGAATATGGAGATGGTCATTATTACAAATCACTAGGAATATTTCTAAGAAATACTCCGCTTGGTTTATACTATTTGCTTCAGTCTGATTTATTGCTACAAACAAATATTCCAAGAAATCTTTGGCACGAATCTTCACTACCTATAAGAAAAAAAGATTCAAACTACAAAATCATAGAAAAACGTTTGATTGAAGCTCAAAATTATTTCAAAAAAAATGAAGACGTTAAATTTTGTGCAAACATTGAATATGCACTTTTCCGTAATGCATTAAATGATAGTATTAATCCTAAAACAAAAAAATACTTAAACAATGCTTTGGTTAACTTTCAAAATCTCAATCTGGCTTATCCCCAGTTTCTATTGTTAATACAAAAACTGCATATTCTAAATTCCGAAGAAAATAAGGAGGAAGCACGAGAAATTGAATTGAAAATTATTGACCTAATAGATCAAACCGAGGATTCAGAAGCTAAAATGCTGATGTCTTATGAATTGGCCGATCAATATTTCCATGCTTTGGGAGGTGCCCATCTGGCTCTTGAATACTTTTTAAACAGTATAGATTTTTTAAAAAAATTCGAATATCATGACCTATTGTTTGAAATGTATAACTTACCTGGTGTTTGCTATAAAGTTCTTGGTGATCATGTAACCGCAGTAAGCTATTTCAAAAAATTTTTAGAGTTGTATGAAAAAATAAAAGCTGAAATAGGAAACAACTTTCATGAATCCACAATAAGACATGTAGGATATGTTTATATTAACTTAGGTTCAAGTTTAGTTCATTTAAAACAATTTGAGGAAGCAAAACATTTCTTGCATTTAGGAAAAGAAATTGCCGACCAAAAAAATATGCCAATTCTTAAAGGCAGATATTTCAAAAATCTTGCATTAATAGACGAAAAACTTAACAACAAGGACGGTATTCTCCAAAACAGGATAAAAGCCTTTAGTGAATTTCAAAAAAACGATATAAAAAACTGGGCAAGTGGAGAAGCAAATTTAATTGCCTGGTTATATTTCGACAAAAATGATTTAGAAACTGCATTACATTATGCCCATCAAAGTTTTAATCTAAGTTCTAAAAATTCAGGAAATTACAGACATGCTTCTTTTACATTATCCAGAATATATGAATTATTGGGTCAAATTCAGAAATCTCTCGATTATCTAAAATTACACCAGCAGTCAACAGAAAAATTTATAGAAAAAAGTAGTAAAAATACCATTGCCAATGCCGAGATAAAAAATGTTTTGGAAAACCGTAAACGTGAAATTGCAGTACTTGAAAAAGAAACACTATTAAAAGAGCAGAAAACCAAGAATCAGCAACTTTGGATTTTCAGCATTGCCGGAGCACTTCTTTCCGCTCTATTTGTTGCCTTTATACTTTACCGAAATAATAAAACCAAACAAAAAGCAAATGCCCAATTAAAAAGGCAAAAGGCAAAAGTCGAAAGAACACTAGACCAGTTAAAGGCCACCCAGGCTCAACTTATCCAATCCGAAAAAATGGCCAGCCTAGGTGAACTAACAGCCGGTATAGCACATGAAATTCAAAATCCACTCAATTTTGTCAATAACTTTTCTGAAATAAATAAAGAACTTGTTAACGAATTAAAAGAAGAATTGGAAGTAGGCAATTCGCAGTTGGCAACAGAAATTGCAAATGATATTATTGAAAACGAAAATAAAATAAGCCATCATGGTAAACGAGCCGAAGCAATTGTAAAAGGAATGCTTCAACACAGTCGGACAGAAACCGGGGAAAAAGAACCAACAGATATTAATGCACTTTGCAATGAATACCTGCGCCTCTCTTACCACGGGCTGCGTGCCAAAGACAAATCTTTTAATGCCGAATTTAAGATGGAGGCTGATAAAAATCTCAAAAAAATAAATGTTGTACCACAAGATATTGGGAGGGTTCTTTTGAACCTGATAAATAATGCGTTTCATGCAGTTGATAAAAAGGCAAGGTCAAATACCCCCCAACCCCCTATTGGGGGAGCAGAGAGTTCTCCAAACAAATACAAACCAGAGGTAGTTGTTAGAACTTCTTCCTCAAAGTCCCCTTCAGGGGATTCCCGCCTGCCGGACGGGCAGGTAGGGGTGAATATAACAGTAACTGATAATGGAGAAGGCATCCCCTCAGAAATTAAAGACAAAATCTTCCAACCCTTTTTCACCACCAAACCTACAGGTTCTGGAACTGGGCTTGGTTTGAGTTTGAGTTATGATATTGTAAAAGCACATGGTGGGGAAATTAGCGTTGAATCGAGAAAAAATGAAGGAACGACATTTACAATTTTAATCCCTGTTAAATCATGAAAACAAAGTTATATATATACTTTTTAGCATTTGTTATTGGAGTAAACATTTCAATTGCGCAGGAGCCTACACTTGTACCTGAACATGAGATTATTAATCTTAATGAACAGATAAAAAACCACAAAAAAGATGACAAAGAAAAGGTGCGATTGTTAAACGAATTTGCACGGTTAAATTTTTACAACGAAAACTACATGGCTGCTTTCCAGGCAACTGTTGATGCCAGAGATATTTCAGAGAAAATAAAGTATAAGGGTGGTGAAATTATGTACCATTACACCTTGGCTGTATTTTTCGGGTATGGCGACCTGTACACATATCATATTCAAAAAGCCAGAATACTATCCTCACAATACGAAGATATTGAATTGATTGAAGAAGCAGAAATGCCATCAAGTTACCGCCCTACAGCGATTTCTCCTCGTATTGAAAAACTCATTCCTGTATATGAGCATTTTAAAAAACTGGATGAAAAGGAAATTTATGCTTCAATAGATAACCAGCTCGGTTATTGGTATTATACCAATAATCAATTTGATAAGCTTAAAATTGTTCATCGAGACTTCATTAAAGTGTACTTAGAGTTAGGCGAATATTATCCCGTAATGATTTATTATGGTTATATGAACCATGTAGCTAATTTACTTAACGATACCAATGAAAAAATGAACATTGAGCAGGAAATTAAAAATTTGGCAAGCGGTTTATCGAACGATCAAATGGGACCAATCAATTTTCTATTGGCAAACTTTTACAGGGACAATGAGCAGGAAGAACTTGCCATAAAACATTATTTGAATTCGGTTAAATTTTTTGAGTCAGAAAAAAATTTACTGATGTTGGCAGAGGTATATGGAGAGATGGGACTTTTATACCAGGAATTAGAAATGCATACTAAATATGCTGAAGTTATTGAATTACAGGTTGGATTATTGCAAGAAATAAATAATCCTATTGAACTAAAAGCAGTTCAGCAGCAAGCAGTTTGGGCCATGCTTCATGCAAAAAGATTCGATGATGCAAGAATGTTTATGAATATACTCTTGGCAGACACAAATGATGTTGACTATAACAACAGAATTGCACAAAGTTTTAGTCTTGAAGGCGAAATTTCAATGTATTTGGAAAATTATAAAGATGCAATTCCAAATCTAAAAAAAGCATTGGCCATGTACATAGAAAATGGTCACCCCTGGTCGCAACCGTGGGTTGCCTCTCATATAGCCTTCTGTTATTACATGGAAGGTGAACTCGACAATGCATTGGTTTATGCGCTGCTTGCTTTCGATTATACCGAAGGTGCAAACACGGGTGTAAGATTTGCTAAAAGAATTAACCTTCTAACATCTCAGATTTACGATGCACTGGGAAACAAGTCCTTTGCCTATGATTATTTAAAAAAATATCAGGAATTAATTTCAGAAAGTGGTCAAAGCGAATCCAACGAGGTTATGGAAACATTACTTAGTTCGGTTATGGAACAAAGCCAGGAAGAGATTGACCAATTAGAACAAGAACGTACATTAAAAGAACAACAAAATAAAACTCAGCGTTTATGGCTATTTAGTATTGCCGGGGCACTTTTATCTGCTTTGCTTATTGCATTAATCTTATATAGAAATAATAAACAGAAACAATTGGCTAATGTGCACCTTAAAAGACAAAAAGCAAAAGTTGAACAAACCCTTGACCAATTAAAAGCCACTCAATCTCAACTAATCCAATCCGAAAAAATGGCAAGCCTTGGAGAACTAACTGCTGGCATCGCCCATGAAATACAAAACCCACTCAACTTTGTAAATAACTTTTCTGAAATAAGTAATGAATTAGTTGAGGAAGTAAAAAGTGAAATGTCAAAAGGCAAAAATGAAAGAGATGAAGAATTGGAAAACGAATTACTTGACGATATTTCAGAAAACCTTAAAAAGATAACTCATCATGGCAAACGAGCCGAGGCCATTGTTAAAGGAATGTTACAACACAGCCAAAGCAACACCGGAGAAAAAGAACCCACAGATATTAATGCACTTTGCGATGAGTATCTTCGTCTTTCCTACCACGGACTTCGGGCAAAAGACAAATCTTTTAATGCTGAATTTAAGATGGAGGCTGATGAAACTCTTCCCAAAATAAATGTCGTACCTCAGGATATTGGAAGGGTTTTTTTGAACCTGATAAATAATGCGTTTTATGCAGTTGATAAAAAGGCAAGGTCAAATACCCCCCAGCCCCCTATTGGGGGAGCAGAGAGTTCTCCAAACAAATACAAACCAGAGGTGGTTGTTAGAACTTCTTCCTCAAAGTCCCCTTCAGGGGATTTAGGGGTGAATATAACAGTAACTGATAATGGAGAAGGCATCCCCTCAGAAATAAAAGACAAAATATTCCAGCCCTTTTTCACCACCAAACCTACAGGTTCAGGAACCGGACTGGGATTGAGTTTGAGCTATGATATTGTGAAAGCGCATGGTGGAAAGATAGTGTTGAACTCAAAAGAAGAGCAAGGAACAAGCTTTA
The DNA here is from genome assembly GCA_913063265.1 of uncultured Prolixibacteraceae bacterium. Taxonomy (GTDB): domain Bacteria; phylum Bacteroidota; class Bacteroidia; order Bacteroidales; family Prolixibacteraceae; genus Draconibacterium. The sequence continues at coordinate 5,316 of CAJXZG010000070.1, forward strand.
TTATCAGTTTGCCGGTAAATTAGGTAAGCATGAATTAATTATTACAAAATATGATATAGAAAATGACTAAAAGAAAAAATATAACATATTTACAAAAAAGATTTTTTTATCTCTTTGTATTAAACCTGTTTTCAGTATCACTTTGGGCACAATTAAACAGTGGTAATCTTACTCAATTAACCGAAAAAGATGGTTTATCAAGCAACACCATCAATGCGATGCTGGTGGACAAACAGGGATACCTGTGGGTAAGCACCTACAACGGTTTGGCGCGTTACAATGGTTACGAATTTGAAAAATTTTACAGCGATCCCAACGACACAAGCGCCATTCAGGGAATGATAGCATATAGACTTATGCAGGACAGTAAAGAGAATATTTGGGTAGGAACCAATCCGGGTTTTATAGAAGTTTACAATCCTGTAAAAAGAACTTTTTCAGCTTTTGACTATTCAGTTTTAGTCAGTCCATTTGTAAGCGAATCTCCACAATATGGTTATGTGGTAACTTCTATTTGCGAAGATAAAAAAGGGAATATCTACTTCGGGATTACTGCAAGTGCGTTACTTACAAAAGGATTACTATTCAAAGAGGCAGAATCTGAAGAAATTACTTTATTCAAAACACCCGATAATCTTGAAATACAAAACGTTTACGACATGAAACCGGACTTGTCGGGAAATATCTGGTTGCTTAGTAACAACGGAGTTTTCAAGATTGATACTACCGGAGTAATAAGTTCACAAAATCACTTATTTATAAACTTTCCTGTGTTGCAAGATGATTTTGTAACAGATTTTGAATTCACCGAAAAGGATAATGCCTGGTTACTTACACAATTTGGGAATTTAATAAAATGGAATTGGGAAACCGGTACTTTTAAAACAATTAAATCACCTTATTATACAAATGATCCTGTTGGTATTGCATATAATATGACAAAAGATGACAAGGGAATTCTATGGATTGCCACCAGATCAGGAGTCAGGCAATTTAATCCTGAAACAGAAGAATTTAAAACTTTTGATACCGGTGCCAAAAAACAACTGGAAAATTTAAATATTAATTGTTTTGCCTACGATACTTTTGGAAATTTATTTATTGGAACTGCAAATAACGGTATTCTGAGATATGACGAAAAGCCGGTTTTCACTTCATATGTTGGCGATAATTCCAACCCGTCAACTATTTTGCCCGGTTGGGTGAATGTAATTATTGAATCACACGACAATAATATCTGGATTCATTCAAACGCAGGAATTAGTGTTCTGAATCAGGAAACAGGGAAAGTAGAAAACCGGATTCCTTCAACAGATTCTTTGCAATTTTCATGGATTCATACATTTTGGGAGGATTCGCCCGGTGTTTTTATTTTTAGTTTTGGCAGTGGAGTTTTATTTGAATACAAAGCATTCTCAAATTCCGTAAAACAAATATCACTCCCCGGAATTTCTGAAGGAATCGTAATTACCAAACACCTTCACGACAGTAAAGGGAATAAATGGATTGCCACCCGTGAAGGATTGTTCCGAAAAACACCTGAATTGGAATCATTCAAAAAATATGATTTAAGTTTGGTAGAAGGAGCTGATTCTGTAAGTAACGATATAACCAGCCTTGTAGAAAGTAGTAAATACGGATTATGGATAGTTACCAATTTTGGTTTATTCCTGTATAATTATGACTCAGACCAAATTGAACGACATGCTTATGATATAAACAAAGGTGGTGTTTTAATGTCGCAGGATATTAATTCTCTGTACGAAGATTCGGATGGTGTAGTTTGGGTTGGGCAATGGCAGGGTGGATTGGCTAAATATATTCCTGAAACCGGACAGGTTATAAAATATAACCTCGACAGCGGATTACCATCGATGGGTGTTCAGTCCATTACAGCTGATGATAATGGGATGATTTGGCTTAGTACTTTTAACGGAATAAGCCGGTTAAATCCGGAAACTGAACAATTCAGCAATTTCTCCATTGATGATGGTATTCAGGGCTCATTGTTTGCAGATGGAAGTTTTCTTAAAACCACTTCAGGTCAGATTATCTTTGGGGGAGCCAATGGAATTACTCTTTTTAATCCTGACGATTTTAAAATCGATTATCAGCCCCCAAAAGTTTTTTTCACAGATTTGAAATTGTTTAATCAATCCGTAATACCCGGACCGGATGCCATTTTGGATAAACCCGTATATCAAACAAAACAAATAGAACTTTCACACAAACAAAATAACCTAACGATTAGTTTTATTGCCCTGAATTATTCAAATCCATTAAAAAACAGGTATTCATATATTTTAGAAAACTATGATATTGAATGGAGAGAATCTGTAAGTCAAAGAGATGCATTTTACCCAAACCTTCCGCCCGGAAATTATACTTTTAAGGTAAAAGCGGCAAATGAAAAAGGAATCTGGAATGAAACTGGTGCTACCCTGCAAATCAGGATAAATCCTCCCTGGTGGAATACAATTTGGGCCTATATCATTTATGCCTTGCTCATTTTGGTTTTTGCAGTTTTCTTAAATCGTTATATGCGTAACAGGTTAATTCAAAAAGAAAGAGAAAAAGCTCAGAAAAAAGAACTGGAACAAGCCAGGGAAATTGAAAAAGCTTACAAAAAACTGGAAGTCACCCACGAAAATTTAAAAGCCACACAAACCCAGCTTATCCAATCCGAAAAAATGGCCAGTCTGGGAGAACTTACTGCAGGTATTGCCCATGAGATTCAAAATCCACTCAATTTTGTAAATAACTTTTCAGACATAAATAAAGAATTGATTGTTGAATTAAAGGAAGAGTTGGCAGAAGGTAATTTGCAGTTGGCAAATGATATTGCAAATGATATTGATAAAAACGAAGAAAAAATTAACCACCATGGGAAACGTGCTGAAACTATAGTTAAGGGGATGTTATTGCACAGCCGGACAAATTCGGGAGAAAAAACACCCACAGATATCAATGCACTTTGCGACGAATACCTGCGTCTCTCCTACCATGGTTTGCGTGCAAAAGATAAATCTTTTAATGCAGACTTTAAATTGAACGCAGACAATACCATTCCCAAAATAAATGTCGTGCCTCAGGATATTGGCCGTGTACTATTAAATCTGATTAACAATGCTTTTTATGTAGTGAATGAAAAAGTAAAACATAAAACAAATGGATACCAACCTATAGTTTTAATTTCTACAGCATTAAAGCCTGTCGATGAGGGGATGGAGACTCATGTTGAAATTCGCATACAGGATAACGGTCCGGGCATCCCTGATGAAATTAAAGACAAAATATTTCAGCCCTTTTTTACCACCAAACCGACAGGTTCTGGTACAGGACTGGGATTGAGTTTGAGTTATGATATTATTAAGGCGCATGGTGGATCGATTTCGGTAAAGTCGGATAAAAAAGAAGGTACAGAATTTATTATTCAAATCCCACAAAGCTAGACAAATATGGAATCAAACAAGGAAAAATTATTACAAAAAGCTTATAATGATTACATCGATATCATTCTGTACAATTTTCCTATTGACCGAATTGAAGAAATAGTGGATGAAAACCTAAAAGGATTTGGGTCCACTACTGATGAAAAGTTTGTGAACATTAACAGGTTCAGGCAAATGATCCGTGACCAGAGGGAACAAGGAACTGGCATAAATATTCAATGTGAACAAACCCGCATCCACAAAAGAATTAGTCCTAAAACAGACATTGCCATTTTTACCGATGAATTCAGGCTTTCGATGCAAATTGACAATCACGAACATGTAATTCCTTTGCGGGTCAGTTCTGTTTTTGAATATGAAAATAAGGTTTGGAAACTTGTACATATTCATGGTTCGCAGGGTGTAGAAACCGAAGAAAACGATACCTGGCATAAAGAAGAGTGGAAACAAAAACAGGCAGAACTTGAAAAACAGGTACAGGAAAAAACCACTGAACTACTTGCCAAAAACCGTGAACTGGAAATTGAGTCAGCATTGGAAAGAATTCGCACACGTTCAATGGCGATGCAAAACAGCGAGGAATTAAGTGATTTATCCCTGGAACTTGTTAAACAGGTTCAGAAACTAAACATCGACACCTGGTTTTGTGCATTTAACATTTATGAAGACGAAAATGGCTCTGTTGAATGGGGAAGTAACGGGCAGGGAACATTTCCAATGTACAGAACGCCGAGAGAAGGTATTTTTCTTGACTATTATAATGCCGGCCAAAATGGCGAAAAACTGTTGATAAATGAAATCGGTGAAACGGATTGTCCTGCCCATTACGAGTACTTGTGCAGTTTGCCCGGAGTTGGTACTCAATTGCTCAAAATGAAAGACGCTGGTATTCCTTTCCCAAAATCACAAATCGATCATGTTTCCTATTTCAAATACGGGTATATAATATTTATTACCTATAAAAAAGTACCTGAATCTTATGACATTTTTAAAAGATTTACCGCTGTTTTTGAACAAACCTACACACGATTCCTCGATCTGAAAAAAGCAGAAAAACAAACCCGCGAAGCAGAAATAGAAACATCTCTCGAACGAATCAGGGCAAAAGCCCTGGCTATGAACAGTAGTAAAGATATGCCTGGTACCACCGCAGTTATGTTTAACGAATTAACACGACTTGGAATACAAATGGAAAGAAACGGAATCGTTATCATCAACGAATCACCAATTATGGAAGTTTGGACAACTCCCCTATCCCCTAAAAATAAAAAGGATGTTAAAATAGTTAAAGTTAATCTTGATTCCAGAATTCACCCTCTTTTACAAGGGGTGCATAAATCGTGGAAGGAATCGAAAGACTATTTTAAATATGAGTTAACAGGTGATGAAGTTCGTGAATATTACGAAACCCTGAGTAAATACCCGGATTACAAATTCCCTGTAAACATGGAATATTCAAACCGGCATATCAACAACAGCTTCTATTTTGATGAAGGACAGATTTTTGCTTTTACAACAAAACCTCTTTCAAAAGATCAAAAGCAAATATTTCACCGGTTTACTAAAGTTTTTTCATCCACATACAAACGGTATTTAGATTTACAAAAAGCAGAAGCCCAGGCTCGTGAAGCAGAAATTGAAGCAGCGTTGGAAAGAATCAGATCCAGTTCTTTAGCAATGCACAAAAGCGAAGAACTTCAAAATGTAGTTTCAGTTTTATTTGAACAATTACAGAATCTTAACTTTTTAATGGAAGGTGCTGCTGCCTTTATTATCACAAATATTAAAGAAAAACAGGGAGCCCATTTCTGGATGGAAGATAAAGTAACAAAACCTGTATGTTTTTATTTGCCCTATTATGATGCACCATCAATAAATGACATTTATAACGCACGCGCTGAAAGAAAAGATTTTGTTTCAAATATTTACGAAAAAGAAAAGAACATCTGGTTTGAATATGCTTTTGAAAATACGGATTTAAAGATTGTACCCAAAGAGAGAAAAAACTGGATTCTTAAACAAACTCATTTGACCCAGGCGATTGCGTTGCAGGAAAATTCAATGACCGGTGTTCATATTCACTACGCTCAAAAACTTTCGACTGACGAACAGGATATATTAAAACGGTTTTCAAAAGTATTTGAACAAGGATATGTGCGCTTTCTTGACCTGCAAAAAGCAGAAGCCCAGGCCCGCGAAGCACAGATTGAAGCTGCATTGGAAAGAGTGAGAAGCCGTTCACTGGCCATGCATAAAAGTAATGAACTTTTAGATGTTGTAACAGCTGTATTCGAACAATTGCAAGATTTGAATATTGAACTGAACAATGCAAGCATCTTTATTATTTCACAATACAGTTTAGATATCGATGTCTGGATTGGACTCGGTTCTGACCATAAATACACCCAAAGTATAAAAATACCTGAATCCGACAGTCCGGTAATGGCACAATTCAATAAAGTAATTAGGAACAGGGCACCCTATTTTACAACGACCTTTAATTTCGAAGAAAAAAATATACTATGGAACCATCTATTTAAACATTCCGATTTTAAGTACATTCCGGAAGCCAGAAAAAAATTCATTCTTGAGGCTGAAGCACAAACTACAGCCATTGCGATGCGTAAAAATACAGGCATTCAACTTATTCGATATAACTCTAATCATTTTTCTGATCAGGATGGTAAAATTCTGCAACGTTTTACCAAAGTTTTTGAACAAGCTTACATACGTTTTCTCGATTTGCAAAAAGCAGAGGCCCAGGCACACGAAGCAGAAATTCAACTTGCTTTGGAAAGAGTGCGGGCACGAACTATGGCCATGCACAAAAGTGAAGAACTGGCTGAATCGGTAGCTTATCTTTTTAAACAGCTAAATGAATTGGATATTAAAACTTACCGGTGCAATCTTGCGATAGTTAATTCTGAAAAAGAGCAGATCAACCTATGGTCGACTACAAACGAAGGAAAAGTAATTCCCTTTGCAAGTTCGCTGCCATTAAATGAAAATATTCACCTGAAAGAGATGTACGAAGGATGGAAACATAAAAAAATTACCATCCAAAAATTGATTGGTAAAAAACGTCTGGAATGGATTGAATATCTAAACAATTATGTTGTTTTTAAAGAGTATGCTTCCGAAAACATCGATGTTGAAAGAATACAAAAAGAGGCAGCAATTTTTAATTCAATAAGTTTCAAACAAGGTTTTTTTGTTATACATACTTTAAACGAACTTCATAAAAATAAACTGGAAATTATACAGCGCTTTGCCAAAGTTTTTGAACAAACCTACACCCGTTTCCTCGATCTGCAGAAAGCCGAAAAACAAGCCCGGGAGGCACAGATTGAAGCAGCACTGGAAAGAGTCCGTTCAAGATCACTTGGAATGCAAAAAAGTGAAGAATTGCTGAATGTTGTTCAAACCCTATATGGCGAATTTGAAAGCCTGCAAGTAAATTTTCATGTGATTGGTATTAATTTAATAAAGGATACCTCAAAGGATTTGTATCTGTGGTTTAGCACAGCGGATGGCTTGTATGAGAATATCGTTCACTGGCCGTATCAGGATATACGTATTTTCAATGACGTTCAGAAATCAATCGAAACCGGAGAAATGTTTGAAACAAGTTATTCAAAAGAAGAAACCAAAGAATTCTTTACTGAATATTTTAAGCTTGAATCGGTGCCTCAAAAAAGGAAGACTGCCCTTCAAAGTATAGAATATATTGATTGGATTGGTTCACTCCTCCCAAATTCCGGTCTTTTTCTTATGCGATATACTAGTGGTAAATACACCCCGGAAGAGAAAGACATTGTTAAACGTTTTGCCAAAGTCTTCGAACAAACCTATATACGTTTTCTTGACCTTCATAAAGCAGAAGCACAAGCGCGCGAAGCAGAGATTCAATTGGCACTTGAACGCGTTCGTGCAAAAGCATTGGCAATGCACTCTTCTGATGAATTAACCGATGTTTCCCTGGAACTGCGAAAACAAATGGGAATATTAGGGCAGGAAGATCTGGAAGTTTGTGCAATTCATTTGTACGAAGAAGATGAAGAATATTTCGAATCATGGGGTGCAGTTAAGGCTCCCGGAGATAACAACAAACTTTTTCAGGGTGTGGCTAAATTTCCCAAATATGGTGTTGAGATTGTAGACGAAATGATGAAACATTATGCTGACGGGGATAAGGATTATATTCTTGTTAATGAAGGGACCAAAGCAATCGAATGGCTCAACATAATGAAGAAACATGCCCCCGAAGCTTACGAAATGATTCGTAGCACTGTTGAAAATACACCGCCTGAAAAAATTAAAGGATTTTGGTCGGTTTCGGATTTTTCAGGGGGTGCGCTTGTTATGGTTACCTACACCCCGCCGGATGAAAACTCGAGAAATCTTTTAACCCGGGCTGCTTCTGTCTTTGGACTGGCATACCGCAGGTATAAAGATTTGAAAAAAGCTGAAGAGCAGGCACGCGAAGCAGAAATCGAAATGTCGTTGGAACGGATTCGAGCCAAAGCTATGGCCATGCGCAGCAGTAGCGACATTCCCGATGCGGTTGCTATTGTTTTTAATGAACTCGGACGACTTGGAATTCTGATGGAGAGATGCGGTATTGTTATTTTTAACAGCCCCCCGGAAGGCGAACTATGGTCAACTCTATTGTCACCCGAGAATAAACAGGTAATTGAGGTTCTTGGCGGGAAACTGAATTTTGAAATTCATCCCATGTTAGCGGGTGCACTTAAAAGCTGGAAAAATAAAAAGGATTTTTACTCCTATACTTTAAAAGAAAAAGAAGTATCTCAATATTACAAACTTTTGGAAAATGCTCCGGATTATCGTTTTCCTATGGTAAAAAACTATCCCGACCGTTCGATTCTTAATACTTTCAATTTTAATGAAGGCCTGATATTCGCCTATTCTGTAGAACCTTTATCAGAAGAAGAGCTGGGCATCTTTCTTCGCTTCACAAAGGTGTTCGCACTCACCTTTCGCCGGTATCAGGATCTGATAAAAGCAGAAGAACAGGCCCGAGAAGCCCAAATAGAAGCGGCATTGGAAAGGATTCGGGCCAGTTCTATGGCGATGCATAAGAGTGAAGAACTTCAAAATGTGGTTTCAGAAGTTTTCGACCAACTTCAAAAACTTGATTTTGCAGTAGATGGAGCAGCATTTATCGCCATAAATGTGGAAAACTTTAAAGGTTTCGATTTTTGGATGGAAGACAAAATTACAAAACCAGTTTGTTTTCGATTACCTTTTTATGATGCACCTTCAGTTGTAGATATTTTTGAAGCTAAAAAATCAGGGAAAGACTTTCTCTCAAAAATTTATGGAAAAGAAAAAAACATTTGGTTTGATTATGCTTTTGAGCATACCGATTTAAAAATTGTTCCTGTTGACAAAAAGAAATGGATACTTAACCAGGACTATTTAACACAAGCTATTGCTTTCCAAAAAAACTCATCTTTAGGTATCCATATACATCGTAAAAAACATCTAACTGAAAATGAGATTAATATCTTAAAACGATTTTCAAAGGTTTTTGAACAAGGATATGTTCGATTCCTCGATTTGGAGAAAGCTGAAAAACAGGCGCATGAATCTAAAATCCAGCTTGCGCTTGAGAGAGTTCGTGCCAGAACAATGGCTATGCAAAAAAGTAACGAACTGAAAGATGTTGTGCAAGTTATATATAAACAAATTGAAACGCTAAAACTTAGTGACTGGGGATGTAATATTCAGATTTTTGATGAAGAAAATAAAAATATAGAAATATGGTTGGCTGAGTCATCAGATTTGCAATTTTCAAAAAGTTTTTTATTCCGGGGAATTGGTCATCCAGGCATTCAATTGCAATGGGATGCATGGCATAATAATGAAAAAATATACCATCTTAATTTGAAAGGTAATGAAAAGAAAAGTTATGATGATTTTGTATTGGAACATACAGATTTTAAATTATTTCCAGATGAGCTGAAGGCTAATATCCGATCATTAAATGAAGTATACTTTTCCTTTGCTTGTATGAAATATGGCTGCATTGCTGCCATTAGCACAAGCTCTTCGTTATCTGATGAGAAGATGGCCATTATGCTACGTTTCGCCAACGTTTTCGAACAGACCTATACTCGTTTTCTAGATTTGCAAAAAGCAGAGGCCCAGGCACGGGAAGCCCAAATTGAAGCATCATTAGAACGAATTCGAGCCTGGTCAATGGCAATGCATAAAAGTGAGGAACTGCAGGAAGTGATTACCGGCGTATTTCATGAATTGAAACAATTGACAATTTCAATGGAAGTCACAATGATAAATATTCCAGAAAAAAATTCCAACGACTTTCAACTTTGGATAGCCAACGAAGATCAATCCTATGCCCGGAAAATGCATCTGCCATATTTTGACCATGAAATTAACCGGCCTTACAAGAATGCCATTAAAACAGGGAAAAAACAATTACAATTGTGTTTCCCCAAAAACTTAAAAGACTCCTATTTTGAGCATCTTTTTAAACACTCAGATTTAAAATATACGCCTGAAAAAAGAAAGAAGTATTTAATGTCAGCCCCAGGCTACTCATTATCAGCCGTTTTCAATAAGCATTCTCACATTTTTTTATTAAAATACAAGGAAGAACTTTTCTCTAAAGAAGAAAATGAAGTACTATTAAAATTTGCCAATGTTTTTGAGCAAGCTTATACCCGTTTTCTGGATTTACAAAAAGCAGAATTGCAGGCCTGGGAAGCTCAAGTTGAAGCATCATTGGAAAGAGTACGTTCACAAGCTATGGCAATGCAGCACAGTGACGATTTAATAAATAGTGCTTCTATACTATTTGACGAATTTGAAAATTTGAATCTTTCCGTTGCAAGATGTGGAATTGCAGTTATTGATAAAGAAGCCAAAGAAACCGAACTCTGGACAACAGTAATCAATAAAAATGGGAAAAAAGAAATAATTACAGGAAAACTTTCTCTATTGATACATCCCTTGCTAGAGCAAACATTCGAACATTGGTCTAAACAAAAACAACTATCCCACTCATACATTCTTGAAGGAGATGACCTTAAGAAATACTATCAGGCCCTTGCAAACAGCGATTTTCCAATACCAAAAGAAACAATAGAAAGGGTTTCGAAAATACCGCGCCAATATTACTACCATGCACTTGTCGAAACTGGGGGAATATATGTTTTTTCAATCACAGAAATATCAGAAAAAGAAAAACAAGTTTTGCACCGATTTGGAGAAGTTTTTCACCTAACATATACACGTTATGAGGATTTACAAAAAGCAGAAGCAAGAGCCTTAGAAGCTATAAAACAAGCATCTCTCGACAGGGTTCGAGGAGAAATTGCAAGTATGCGCTCAACGGATGATTTAAATAGAATTACACCACTAATCTGGCATGAATTAAATGCTCTGGAGGTTCCTTTTATTCGCTGCGGGGTATTAATTATGGATAATGAAAGGGAGATGGTTCAAACCCATTTATCGGCTCCTGATGGCACTGCAATGGGAATTTTTGAGTTACCTTACGATTCTGAGCAGGTAGCAAAGGGAGCAGTTAAAAACTGGAAGCAAAAAAAAGTATACAAGGACTTCTGGGATAAACGGAAATTTCTTGGATTTATGAATACACTGCTTAAAACGGGTAAAATAAAAAATCCGGAATTATACACAGGTTCAGCTCCCCCGCCCGATTCTCTTTACCTGAACTTCGTTCCATTTAAACAAGGCATGCTTTACGTCGGAAATATTACACCCCTTGAAAAAGATGCACTTGACCTGGTAAAGTCATTGGCAGAATCTTTCTCGATTGCATATGCGCGTTATGAAGATTTTAAAAATATTGAGGAAGCAAAAAACCAAATAGAATCTACTCTGGATGAATTAAAAGCTGCTCAGGACCAACTGGTTCATTCCGAAAAAATGGCGTCTTTGGGTGAACTAACGGCCGGTATTGCGCATGAAATACAGAATCCGCTCAACTTTGTAAATAATTTTGCCGAAGTAAGTTCCGAAATTTTGCAGGAATTACATGACGAAATAAAATCAGGCAATCTTGAAGAAATCAAATTTATTACCAATGACCTGAATTCAAACCTTGAAAAAATTTCTCAACACGGTAAACGGGCCAGCAGTATTGTAAAAGGGATGCTGGAACATTCCAGAAGCAGTGATGGTGAAAAACAACTTACGGATATAAATTCCCTTGTCGACGAATATGTACGTTTAGCGTATCATGGAATGAGGGCGAAAGATAAATCGTTTAACTCCGACTTTAAGATGGATTTAGATAAAACAATTCCGGAAATTAAAGTGGCTTCACAAGACATTAGTCGTGTATTGTTAAACCTTATCAACAATGCTTTTTATGCTGTTGACAAACAGGCAAAACAGAAAAAGAAAGAATATAAACCACTTGTAAAAGTGTGCACAAAAAGCGCCAAGAATCAAATAGAGATAATTGTATCTGACAATGGCCCCGGAATCCCTGAAGAAATAAGAGAAAAAATATTTCAACCCTTTTTCACAACAAAACCAACTGGTCAGGGTACCGGGCTGGGATTAAGTTTAAGCTACGATATAGTAAAAGCGCATGGTGGCAAAATCTCGGTAGAAACAGAGCAAAAGAAAGGTACGGAGTTTATTATTCAGTTACCTGTAAATTAAGGATGGATAATCATAAATCTGATAAACAATTACAAGAAATTAGCGTATCATTTAAATTAATAAGAATAAAAATTAACTACTAAAATAAAAACTATGGAAAAGGAAAAATTTATCTGGAATGGCATTGACCTGGAGGAACTTCGTCAGGTAATGGATAAGCCTGCTGATGATGCTGTTACTTCCATCTTCGAATCAAATTCAATGGACGAATTGCGTGATATTTTATCAAAATTGGCTGAGAACGATGATTTTGTTTCAGAGCAACTTCCACCTGCAATGCACAATTTTGTTCAATCGGAATTGCAATTTGAATTTACTCCAAAAGATATTGAGCTTTTTCGTCAAACACACGAGATTTGGAAAAAACAAGGAATGAGATTTGTATTTATCCTGTTTTTTAGGGCCCTGCCCTACACTTATATGGCAGAAAAACCAGCCAATGTTTTAACCACAACAAAACTGCTTGTAACACATACAGAAAGAAGGATTTTTGAAACTGCACAGTTTGTTTTTGATGTGATGGACGAAAACTGGTGGGAACCCGATAAAAGAGGAATTCTTACAGCACTGAAAGTAAGAATTATGCACGCTTCAATGCGACACGTAATTCTTGCACGAAAGGGTGAACAGAAATGGAACGAAGAGTGGGGAAAACCAATTACTCAGGAAGATTTGGTTGCCACAAACCAGGTGTTCTCACTCGAATTTTTTAAAGGCCTGCAAATGTTAGGTGATCCGCTCACTGAAAAAGAACAAAAAGCCTGGTTTCATACCTGGAAAACCATAGGTAAAATTATGGGTGTTCAGGAGAATCTTATTCCTAAAAACGTAGACGAAGGTTGGAAATTACAGCATACAGTATACGACCATTTATTCCGCGATAAAACAGTGGCCGGAATTCCACTGACAAAAGCCCTGGTTCAAACTTTACACGAGAATTTTCATCTCCCCATGAATCTCATTCTTTACATTATGAAACAATTGCTTGCCGATGAACAATTTCCCGATTGTTTTGAACGTATGCTGGGCCCAACCTATAAAGACGAATATCCGGAGTTTTTTAAAACTTATAAAAATGAAAAAGAAAGGAAGGAAGATTTCGCGGCATTAAGATCTGGTTTTAAAGAACATGCGCAAGGATATTATCAAAAAATTAAAGAAAACAGGCCTAATCTTTTGGTACGTTTTACAAAGATTAGATGGGTGCTGGACTTAATCTATCACATCATGATATTTTTAGGAATTGGCAAAAATAAACTGGGACTTGTTGACCAACACATCGACAACCTTCACAAGCTTATTCATAAAAATGGCAGCGAGGAACCAATAGATGAATTAGAAGAAGGAATGATTCTGGAAGTTATGTCGTCGTTGGGAGGAATTATGGTTGGTATCCTTTCCCTGCATTTCAGAAAAGGGAAAGACTCCGGTTTTAGAATTCCAAAAACATTAAAAGAACACTGGTCTATGCATTAAACCAATTGAATATGGATTTTGAATATAAAAAATCGATTATAAGTTACTACGATAATACCCAGCTTGATTACCGTTTTTTATGGTTCAGGAAAAACAACCGTTCGGTACATTTCGGATATCACGATGAAGACACCCTGTCTCATGGCGATGCCTTGAATAATTTAAACAGGGTGATGGCAAATAAGGGAGATATTAAAAATGGTGATATTATACTGGATGCAGGATGTGGCCAGGGGGGAAGTTCAATTTGGTTGGCAAAGAACTTCGATGTTCAGGTTACCGGAATTACACTGGTGCCTCATCAGGTAAAAATTGCAAAAAAAGAAGCAAAAAAACATCAATTAAATGGTCGGGTTCAGTTTTTTGAAAAGGACTATACTAAAACATCGTTTAAAGACGAATCCTTTTCTCTGATTTGGGCATGCGAAAGCATGTGCCATGCCGAACAAAAAGAAGATTTTTACAAAGAAGCTTTTCGCTTATTAAAACCCGGTGGCAGATTGGTTTGTGCCGATTATTTCAGAACAGAAAGGCCTTTAAAAAAGGAAGGTGAGGAATTGCTTCATGCCTGGTTAAGCGGTTGGTCGATAAAAGATATAGACACCTTTCATGAACATAAGGAAAATGCATTAAAAACAGGCTATGCAGATTTTGAAATAAAGGATATAACATCTTTTACAAGACCATCTTTGCAACATCTGTATTCTATGGCTAGTAAACTATGGAAATTGGGTACTTTCTTAAAAAGAATTGGAATTCGAAATAAAATAAATCATGGAAATCATTATGCTTCAATAAAACAATTTGAAGCCCTGGAGAATAACTTATGGTATTATGGCCTGTTATCATTAAAAAAAGAATAAAATGAGTTTACAGCAATTGTCGGCATCTATCGAGGATTATACAAAAATAAAATCCTTGTTTAAAAACGAACGGGTTGAAATTATTAAAGCAAAGCGAAATGCAGATGACCAACCTGTGGTTTTGAAACAGACCCTCTTGTTAAAAGATAACATATCGCATGCGACAAGACTGGCCCATGAGTATGAAATTCTGAAAGATTTAAATCATCCCGGAATCCCAAAAGGTCTGGATATTCTGTATGATGGAAAAACTGTAAGCCTCGTACAGGAATTTGCAGATGGTATGGATTTAAAAAGTCATATTCTCAATAAACCATTTTCTTTTTCCCAGGTGCTTGACATTGCTATACAACTTGCTGATATTCTGCACTATATTCACCAAAATGGAATTGCTCATAAAGATATTAATTCGGGCAACATTTTATTGACTAAAGATGGTACATTGAAATTACTTGATTTTGGAATTTCTTCAAATCTGTATTCTGAATCCAACGAAATACTGAATTTAGATGAGATTGAAGGAACCTTAACCTATATATCTCCGGAACAAACCGGCCATACAGCCTACTCTGTGACACAAAGCTGTGATTTTTATTCAAGTGGAATTTTGATGTACGAATTACTTACAGGAAAACCTCCTTTTGATTCTGTTGATCCACTGGAATTAATTCACTTTCATCTTTCCAGAAAACCGATACCGTTAAAAACGATAATTCCCAACCTACCCGGTGGTTTGGAAAAGGTAGTTGCTAAATTAATCGAAAAAAAACCGGATGACCGGTATCAGAGTGCTCTTGGATTTAAAGCCGATTTGACTAAAATCAAAGAACATTATATCGCTAAAAAACCACTTGAGAATTTTATTGCAGGTGAAAACGATATCACAGAAAGATATAAACAAAGTCAAAAACTTTATGGCCGGGAAAATGAAATCAATGAACTGTTGGACTATTATAAAAACCTAAATCGTTTGCACTCTATGTTGGTTTTAGTCGCAGGATATTCCGGTGTTGGAAAATCGGCTTTAATCAGACATATAAAATTTCCGATTATACAAAAAAAGGGAACTTTTCTAAATGGAAAGTTTGATCAGTTTAAAAAAGACATTCCGTATTATGGTTTTATAGAAGCAATTCGTGAGTTTATTAAAAACCTTCTTGCAGAACCCGA
Organism: uncultured Prolixibacteraceae bacterium; assembly: GCA_913063265.1. GTDB lineage: Bacteria > Bacteroidota > Bacteroidia > Bacteroidales > Prolixibacteraceae > Draconibacterium. The sequence goes on from CAJXZG010000070.1 coordinate 20,962, forward strand.
GGAAAAGATAGTTTATTGGAGCGACAGAATTCTGGATGCTTTGGGCGAAAATGCCGGTCTGATTGTAGAGGTAATTCCACAACTTTCGAAAATTATTGGGGAACAACCCGAAGTTCCCACGCTTCAACCTGCTGAACAGGAAGCTCGGTTTCATATGGTGCTTATCGACTTTATTTATGTTTTTAGCACCCAGGAAAGTCCCCTCGTTATCTTTTTAGACGATCTTCAGTGGGCTGATTTACCATCATTGCGATTGGTATTGCAAATTCTGCAAAATCCAAAAGAAGATAATATTCTGATTCTTGGAGCATATCGTAACAATGAAGTTGAAAAAGGTCATCCCTTATTGATAACTTTAAAACAAATAAGAGAATTTAAGGGGCAGGTAAAAGAAATTGAATTACAACCCCTGAATCTTCAGACAACCGCACAAATTACTGCCGATTCATTTGGCATGAACAAGCTACAGGCAAACAAACTTGGTCAACACATTTTTGCAAAAACAAAAGGAAATCCATTTTTCATCCATAGTTTTCTTAAATCGCTTTATGATAAAAAACTGGTAATCAGGTCACCTGAAAACGAATGGATTTGGGACAATAATGAAATTGATAATCTGAATTATACTGATAATGTTATCGATTTAATGACTAACGGATTATCTGATTTACCCATACAAACCCAGTTGGCATTAAAATATTCGGCGGTATTGGGAAACACCTTCACGCTTAAAGATTTGGCAGATATTACGAAGAATCCGCAAACCAAAGTTTTATTGAATCTGGCTCCTGCAATAAAAGGTGCTTATATAAAATCGGCGAACCTAAGAAACAATGAAATGGCATTGAGTTTGATAAGCAAAGATTTTGATACGGACAATAAACTTTCTGAAAGAAATATAAGCTTTACATTCTCTCACGATAAAGTTCAACAAGCAGCATATAATCTGGAAATTGGTGAAGGACTTAAGCAGTTGCATTTAAAAATAGGCCGGTTACTTTTGGAAAGCAGAGATGAGAAACAAATTCATGAAGACATATTTGAACTTGTAAATCATTTCGGTATTAGTTATCAATTATTAAGTGATTCAAAAGAAAAAGAAGAGGTAGCAGAACTTTGTCTTTCAGCGGGTAAAAAGGCTAAAGATTCAACTTCCTACAATCTTGCTGTTTCATTTCTGAATATTGCAAAAAATCTACTTCCAAAAAACAGTTGGAAAGAAAATTATAATCTTACGTACAATGTTCTTTTAACTTTAGGTGAGTGCGAATATTTAAATGATAATCCTGACAATGCAGAAAAATACTTTAAGAAGGTTCTTAAAGCAGCAAAAACACGTTTTGAGAAATTACAGGTTTATTATCTGCATTCATCACTTTATCTTAAAATTGGGAACACGCTTGAGTCATTAAGAATCGGTATGGAAGCTGCGCGATTATATAATATACGGTTTCCTAAAAACAAAGTGATAATTCAGATAGCAGCATTATTTGCAATGATGAAGTATCTGTTTCTTTTTTCAACAAAATTCAGAAATCCAGAAAAACTTTATAACCAAAAAGACTGTGTTGATGAAGAACGTGTGGCACTGCACAAATTTTTGATTGATTTGGCTACAAGTGCATACATGCAGGACCAGAATCTTATGATGCTGGTAATTTTTAAACTGGTAAAACTTTATATAAAAGATGGATTTACTGATGCCAGCGGATTTGGATTCTCCGGTTTTTCAGTCGTAGTGCTTTCTGCTTTAAAAATGCAGAAACGAGGTTTTGCCTTGTGGAATATTACCAAACGAATGCACATGAAAACCCATTCGCCACTTATAAAATGGCGCTTAAGCTATACGGTACATGCATATGAAAATCATAGAAACAAACCATTTTCTGAAAGCTACGCGGATATTACTGAAATGATAAAAGCCTGCAGGTTAAACGGAGACCAGATATTTACGGCATACTCTGTCGCCCTGAATTTGCGGATTAAATTTTTTGCAGGAACAAATTTAAAAGCCTTAATTAAAAACTCCGATGACCATATTCCGATGATCCGAAACAACCAGGTGGGTCTCGACTTTATGCTGGCGTATTATCAACTTACTAAAATATTGAATAGTAAATCAATTGGACAAAATTGGGAAGAAGAAATTTTCAATCAAACCGAAACGCTTGCGAGAATGAAAGAGGAAAACAACAGAACCAAATTTGCTTTATATCATACACCAAAATCTGTTGCTCATTATTTCCTCGGACAATTTCATGAATCTTTGATTGAAAGTGAAAAAGCAGCAATTTATTTTGATAACATTTTAGGTGATGTTGACCAAATCGTTCATACCTTCTTTACGGCGTTAAACATTGCAGCAGTATTTAAAGACCTCGATAAAACAGAACAAAAAAAATGGTTGAAAATTTTTAAAGGCCATTTAAAAACCATGCAATTGTACGCTAAAGGATGTGCTGAAAATTTTTCTTCTCATTTACATCTGTTAAAAGCAGAACTTGATGCTATAAATAAAAATACACAACAAGCTTTTTTGAACTATGAGAAAGCTATTAAATTATCAATTCAAAATAAGATTTCTTATGTGGAAGCAATAGCATACGAACGCGCAGGAGAATTGTGTAAAACCGGTAATTTGCATATTCATCAAAGTGTTTATATTAACCAGGCCTGGAAAGCATATAAAAAGTGGGGAGCAGAAATTAAATGCAGCCAGCTTGAAGCAGATTATCGCGATTTCTTCAAATTAGAAACTTTAACGGAAACACAAGATTTAAATACTCCACGCACCGAAACTTCAATGTCAAGCAAAACTGCTCTGGATCTTGCCAGTGTTTTAAAAGCGTCACAAACCATTGCAAGCCAGGTTAAATACGAAGATTTACTAAAAAACCTTTTACACATTACCATTGAAAATGCAGGTGCCGAAAGAAGCTGTTTACTTCTCTACAAAAGTGGCCGGCTTTGTGTCGAAGCCATTGGTATTTCAGGTAAAAATGAGATAGAAATTATTCCTTCAATACCTTTTGAAGAAACAGATTTGATTCCAAAAACTGTAATTAATTATTGCAAACGTACCGGCGAAAGTCTGGTAATTGATGAAGCAAACCAGGAAGATCGTTTTAAAAATGATTCTTACATCCAAAAGAATCAAATCCTTTCCTTAGTTTGCGTTCCAATCACTGCTATTGGAAATATAAAAGGCTTGCTTTACCTTGAAAATAATCTCTTAAAAGGTGTTTTTAATAAAGACCGTATTGAATTATTACAAATGCTTTCCGGACAAATCGGTATTTCAATCGAAAACTCAATTTTATATGAGAATCTTGAAGAAAAAGTAAAAGAACGAACCATTGAAATTGAAAACACCTTAGTCGAACTAAAAGCCACACAGGCGCAACTTATCCAATCAGAAAAAATGGCAAGTCTGGGTGAGTTAACAGCCGGGATTGCCCATGAAATTCAGAATCCACTCAACTTTGTAAATAACTTCTCGGAAGTAAGTAAAGAATTGCTTGAAGAATTGCACGAAGAATTGGAAAAGGGAGATATTGATGAAGTAAAACATATTTATGCTGACGTAAAAGAAAATCTGGAGAAAATAAACAATCATGGCAAACGTGCCGAGGCCATCGTAAAAGGGATGTTACAACATAGTCGTACCAACTCAGGTATAAAAGAACCCACAAACATTAACGCTTTATGTGATGAATATCTGCGACTTTCCTACCACGGGCTATTGGCAAAAGACAAATCATTTAAAGCCAGCTATAAAACGGACTTTGATGAAAGTCTTCCTAAAATAAATGTGATACCGCAGGATATGGGAAGAGTATTGTTAAACCTCATAAACAATGCGTTCTATGCAGTTGATAAAAAAGCCGGAGAAGTCGAAAAAGATTTTCAACCCGAGGTAATTGTCAAAAGTTCTATGGACAAAAAATCAGCATTTATTTCGGTAAAGGACAACGGTTCCGGTATCGCTGAGGAAAACAGGAAAAAAATATTCCAGCCTTTTTTCACTACCAAACCAACAGGAAAAGGAACAGGGCTCGGGTTAAGTTTAAGCTACGATATTATCAAAGCACTTGGTGGTAATATACTTGTAAATTCAAAAGAGGGTGAAGGTTCAGAATTTATAATTCAAATCCCATTAAATGAACTGAAAACAAATAAGTAACCGGTAATGTCATGAAACAAACATTTCGGCTAACTAAACTCTTAAACGTTTCAAATAGTTAAGCAGTACTTTCACCATTAAAAGAGATTCCCAGCAGGGTAATGTCATCGGATTGTGGTGCACCATCGACAAATCCACAGACATCCTTAAACAATTCTTTTACAATATTTTCAATTGATAAATTACGATTGGAATTGAGAAAATTTTTATACCGATCATCACCATATGCTGCATTGTCAATATTAAACGCTTCTACCACTCCATCGGTGCTTAAAACCAGTTTTTCATCTTTTTTTAGTTGTAAACTTTTCGATTTAAAAGCAAAATCATTCAATACACCAAGAGCCAGACCATCTGTCATTTCTACTTCCTGTATTCCCTTATCAGAAATTATAAAAGGAGGATTATGACCTGCATTAACGTAATCAACCTTTCCTGTTTTTGTATTTAAAATACCGTAGAAAACGGTCACAAACATTGAAGAAACACTTTCTTTACAAAGCAGGTTATTGGCATAAAACATACATTCGCTTACCGTTTCTCCTTTCAATGCAGTAGCTCGAATCAATGTGCGGCTGACCGCCATAAAAATGGCTGCAGAAATTCCTTTTCCCGAAACATCGCCGATTACAAAACCAAGCCTGTCATTGTCTATCATAAAAAAGTCGTAAAAATCTCCGCCAACATCATTTGCCGCTACCATCGAAGCATAAATATCAAAGCTCGGTTGACTGGGGAAAGGTGGAAATTTCTTAGGTAAAATTGCCTGCTGTATATCGCGCGAAATATTAAGGTCATTCTGAATTGATAAAAGTTGATCATGTTCTTTCAACCACCGTCGGATAGACATTATCTCATCGTGGGTTTTGTTTATGGTAATTTCCAGGTCATTAAAATTAACAGGTTTAGTAATGAAATCAAACGCTCCCCTATTCATGGCTGTTCTTATATTATCCATATCTCCGTAGGCCGAAATAATTACTGTCTTTAAACCCGGATTTTGAAGTTCTTTTAATTTGGTCAATAATGTTAAACCATCCATTTCGGGCATATTAATATCCGAGAGAACTATACCAATTTCCGGATGTTGCGTAATTTTTTTGAGGGCTTCAACTCCGTTGGAAGCAAATTCAAAATCATAAGATCTTTGACGTATCTGACGGCGAAATTTCTGCCGAATCATCGGCTCCATATCTATTTCATCATCAACCACCAAAATTTTAACTCCGGCTTGTAAAGATTGATTCATAGAGATACTTTTTACAATTACTGGGGATTTTAACAATAAATTCCGTTTTTCCTTATATTCTGAAAACAACTTTTCTATACAATTGTTTATAAACCAACTACACAACTTTTTCGTTTAAATTTTATAATTTAGTTAAATATAATTTTAAAAGTATTAATTCAAAGCGTAAATAGCAGGTATACATAGTTTTAACAACTTATTATCCTAAAATTCTGAGTCATAAAAGTTGATTAATTTTACTAAAATAAGAATAGATAGAATCAAATAATTATTTAAAAAACTACTTCAAATGAAAAATCTTTTTACCAAAAATCTTCTGTTTATAGGATTGCTCCTAATTGCGTTGGCCGGATGTAATAATTCGTCAAAAACTAAAGTTAAAAAAGGTACCACAAGTAGCGGACAAGAAGCTTCTGTAGAAGTGGAAACTTTTGATGCAGTTAAGGTTAAGGATCAAATTGTGGAAACGATCCGGCAAATTCCAAGTGAAAAGGAGGTTGTTACTATGCTAAATGATGCAAAAGCTTCCTATATTTTTGACTTAACTGTTCCGGCTGAAGAGGCTGAAAATATGCTTACAAAATATGACCAGAGTTTTGGATTGGGGCTTTACTCCTTCGACTTACTTTACGCCAGTGTTTATAACCGTGGCGATATTGTGGTTCAGGTAAGTGATGTTTCGGAACAGATAATAGACAAGCTTGGCTTAAGAGAGGAATTAATCTCTTCTCAAAACTATATGGAAAGGATGAAAGACAATGCGGATAATAAAGACTCACTTGATTATCTTGTTATTGAAAATATGAATCATTATCATCAGCAAATGACGGTTGGTGATCAACCCGATGTTTATGCATTGTCTGTTATCGGTTCAAACGTGGAAACTCTTTATGTACTAAGCCAGACAACACTGTTAGCGCAAAACAACGAGGACCTTCTTTATGTTATGAACCAGCAAAAAGAAAGGGTAAAACTAGTCTTTACGCTTCTTGAAATTATGTCGGAAGACGAAGATATTAAACCTTTCTATGAGCAATTTAAACCAGTGGTTCAGATTTTTGAAGAGAACGAAAAAATTACAGAAGATCATCTGGCAGAGATTGGTCCGTTAATGGAAAAGGTAAGAAGTAACATCTTGAACTGATTATGAAACAAGCATGTAAAATAGTTCTACATCTAAGGATTATTAAAATGCTGGTTTTATATTATACCAATTGAATAAACAATTTTAACAGTATGCAAAATTCCGGGTAACTTCGGGTTAAGATATTTCCTTAGCCTCTTTTAACAAATTACTGATGAATGAGACTACTTTAAATGCTTTAATAAATTTATTTGCTTTATTCTCAGCCATAAGTGAATCAAAAAAAGAAGAAGCTGTCCGGAATTTTTCTTTGTATATCCATCAGCATTTTGGCATTTCTGATGACAATGACTACCTAAAACTTTTTGAGGAGTTACTCGATATTTACGGAGTTGATGGTCAGCCGGCTATGGTTGTGGATATGGTACAACAAGCCCGCAATGTTAGTACCAATATTAAAAGCTGGTTAAGAAAAGATGAGCAGGTAATGGTGTTTATCCGTTTTCTTGAACTGGTTAAAAGCGGAAATCAACAAAAAGCAGAAGTACTTATAGATACTTTGGCAGATGTTTTTGAAATTTCAAAACCCGAAGTTGAAAAATTTGTCACCTTCATTTTTTATCCCTCAAACGACAAAGTTAATTCTCCTGATTTTTTACTCATCAACGCTGACGATAATCCCGGTAAAAAAAAATACAAACACATTTACGAGAAAAATATTGACGGTGAGTTAATTTTTATTCGAAGCTCTTTGGCAAGACAGTTTCTTTTTATTTTTCATGGAACAGAATATCTTACCATTGAAGGAAACCCGGTTGTGCCGGGCAGATTTTATGCTTTCCGTGAGGGAAGTATCATACGTGGCCCCAGAATTTCACCAATATATTTCACCGATATTGCCTATGGATTTATAAACGAAGAAGTAAGCCCCTCATTTGTTTTCTCAGGCGATGAAATAGAATTTAAATTCAAAAACAGTAACAATGGTTTACACCGCTTTTCCTTTGCCGAAAAATCAGGGCAATTAATTGCGGTTATGGGAGGCAGCGGTGTAGGAAAATCTACTTTACTAAATATTTTGAATGGAAATATTCCTGTACAACTTGGTAGTGTAAATATCAACGGGCACGATATTTATGCCAACAAAAAAAAGATTGAAGGTTTAATAGGATATGTCCCACAAGACGATCTTTTATTTGAAGACCTCACTGTTTGGGAAAACCTGTGGTTTAATGCATCGTTATGTTTCGACCAGCTTTCTCACGAGGTAATCAAAGAAAAGGTTGAAAAGGTTTTACATGAGCTGGAATTGTGGCAATTTAAGGATTTAAAAGTGGGCAGTCCGCTTAAAAAAATAATCAGTGGCGGACAACGAAAAAGGTTAAATATTGCTCTTGAACTCATTCGTGAACCGGCCATACTTTTTGTAGATGAACCTACTTCAGGATTATCCTCAACCGATTCTGAAAAAGTAATTTTACTTTTAAAACAACAGGCACGAAAAGGGAAACTTATTGTTATCAATATTCATCAACCTTCGTCTGCTATTTTTAAACTTTTTGATAAACTCTGGATACTGGATTCCGGGGGCAGGCCAATTTATTCCGGTAATCCGCTCGATGCAATAATTTATTTCAAACGCGAAGTAAACCATGTAAATGCTGAAATTTGCGAGTGTGTGGTTTGCGGAAATGTTAATCCTGAGCAGGTTCTTGAAATTGTAGAAACAAAAAAAATAGACAATTCGGGAAACTTTCTGACCGAAAGAAGATTTACTCCTGAATACTGGTATTCACAATACCGGAAAAAAATAAAATCGAAAAAAGAAAATACTGCAGAAAAGAAAAAAGAATTACCGCCCAAAGAATTTAAAAAACCAGGATTGGCTAAACAATTCAAAATCTTTTTTGAAAGAAACCTGCGGATTAAACTGGCGGACCGTCAATACCTGATAATCAATTTACTGGAAGCACCGGTGCTTGCGGTAATTGTTGCCTGGTTTACTCGTTTTTCGGAAGGAAGTGAATATATCTTTTTTGATAATAAAAGTATTATCTCTTACCTTTTTATGTCGGTGGTAGTGGTGTTGTTTATGGGCATGAGTGTAAGTGCAGAAGAAATAATCAAAGACCGCCAGATTTTAAAGCGAGAGTCATTTCTAAATCTGAGCCGTTTCAGCTACTTAAATTCCAAAATCATTTTTCTGGTACTGCTTTCCGCCTTTCAATCCTTAAGTTTTGTTATAATCGGAAACTTTATTCTCGGTATTCATAATATGACAATAGCCTATTGGTTAATCCTTTTTTCTGTAGCTGTGTTCTCCAACTTATTGGGATTAAATATTTCATCGGCTTTTGATTCAGTGGTAGCCATTTACATAATTGTTCCCTTGTTGCTAATACCTCAAATATTGCTTTGCGGTGTAATCGTGAAATTCGATGACTTGCAAAATAAAAATTCCCCCTACGATGTGGTTCCGGTTACTGGTGAAATAATGGCATCGCGTTGGGCATTTGAAGCCCTTGCAGTAGAGCAGTACAAAGAAAACAGGTATATGGCGCATTTTTTTTATTTGGAAAAAGAAATGTCGCAGGCACGATACCGATCTGATATTCTTACCACAGAATTGATTGGACAGGTAGACCAGGTAAGTGGATGGATTAAATTAAATAAAGCAGAAGATTCAATTGCACAAAAATTGCTTGTTATCCAAAACGAAATAGTCAAACTTGATAAGGAAAATGTGCTAAGTAAATTTCAATACACCAATAGTTTGGTTCCGGGAAAATTCGATTACGAAATTGCCGAAAAAGCCAAAGTATATTTACAACAAATCAAGAGTTTTTACAAAAACCGCTATTTCAAAATCAGGGATGAGAAAGATTTGCTGATTAAACAATTAAAAAAGGAAAATGGCAATCAGTTTTTAAGCGATCAAAAAAAGAAATATCATAACAAATCCCTGGAAGTACTGGTATTGAATTCGGATACAAAATCTTATTTCAGGGTAACTCCCTCGGGTTATATTCAAAAAATTGCACCGATTTATAAAGATCCGGATTTAAAAAATGGCAGAGCTCATTTTTTAGCCTCACAAAAAAACCTGTTTGGTTATATGGTTGATACATTTCATTTTAATCTGGCCGTGATATGGATGATGAGTTTTTTTTTATATATCGCACTATATTTTAACTGGTTACGTAAAATACTGGAATTGCCGGCTAATTTAAAGCTGGTAAAACATTCGAAAAAATAAATAAAGTTGCTTTTAATGGAAAGCATAAAGATAAATAAA
>CAJXZG010000071.1 GCA_913063265.1 uncultured Prolixibacteraceae bacterium
AGGCATATGCGCCCGGGTTCCCAAAAGCTTTTTAAACTCAACACTGGCTGCCGGCAGAACACCAATATTTCCTACTATTAATCCTGTTGTATAGGCCAATACCACTGCTCCAATCCTGTTTAAGAAACTAAATTTTCTGGTTAAATAAATAAGCAAAAATGGAGTTGTGAGGTAAAAAACAATTAATAATATAGCTATCAACATGTTTTTAATTTTGATAGGCAAACATAAATATTTTTTTTGGTTAAAGCCAACCGGAAACTTTTGGGAAAAATGAAGGTTGCAATCAGGGTGAGTAAGAGGGATTAATTTTATAAAAATTTATGATTATGGATTCTAACTTTTGACAGTTTCAACAACAAAAAAGGACATGGCTAAAATAACCCTGCCCTTCAGAATATTTTTTATTTATCGATTTTTAAAACCGGAATCCAAGCGTAAACAAAACATCGTGTCTCATAGTGTGAAACGAAGCTGCTCGGGGTTCCGGATACTGTGTTGAATATGGTGTAGGATATGGAAAATCATAGTCTTCCAAAGTTGAGTAACGATAAGTTACATCAGCAAAAAATCCCCCTGCGCGATATCCCAAACCACCACCAAATACCATCATATTGGCATCAGAATTGGGTTGTGTTGTACCAAATGCAATGTCTTTGTATGCCGATCCGTGATATTCGTATCCGCCTCTTATCGCTACATTTGTTGTTGCCATAAATTCACCACCTATTCTTAAGTTTCCCGAGGTTTTGTAAGCTTCTGTAATTTCTTCATTTTCTGCAAAGAAATCATACCCGTCACCACCTTGTTTTAACTTGGCCTTGCCGTAATTAACCAATTCATAGTCCACACTGATTAATCCTCTTTTGCCGATTATGTATGCACCGCTAAAAGTTGTTCTTAAAGGTGTCTGAAGTCTGTAATCGTATTCATTGTATGGCGATTGTTCACTGTAAGTTTCACGTCCGTCGTCGTAAGTAATATCTGAATACATTGAAGTATTAAACCTGTCGCGAAGACGATAATATGTAGGAGTCGTAAGCGAAACACCCAATCTGAGTGAATTGACCGGTTTAAAAATTCCTCCTATTTTAAAATTATGTCCTGTTCCATAGGTCGAGAAATAACTGTTGAAATTATAGTTATTTACATAAGGAATATTTCCATTTGCATCATCTTCATAAATAACTGTTCCTTCGCTGTAATACAAATCGTCAATCCCCCATGCCATACCGAGATAAAACTTATGGTTAAAGTTTAAACCCAAAACAAATGAATATTCATCAATTGAACCGTTCTTCGAGTATGTTTTTCTTTGACTTTGACCATAAGCTGCATCCTGAAAATCGGAAAAATATTCGTCCCCGTTTTCATCATATAACAACAAATCGGTTTTCCACGCCAGCTCTTCATAAAAATCGCTCCAAATGCCACGGTTTGCCCTGTCAACAAAATAATCCATGTACGAACCATCAACATTAGCTGCACGAATTACTGCATCGCTGTTAAAATCTTTTATTCGGTTATAACCAATCCCAAAACTTACGTTGACAATACCTGCTTCATTTCGGGCTGCAACCGGAACGGAATACACATAGCTTATATTATTCAGATAGAATTTATAATCGCTCATCTCCGAGCCTGTGCCATAATAATTTGTATTTGCTTTGGTACTGCTTGAAATTGGTGTAACGGTAAATTCACTAGTCCTGTAAAGCCCAATTCCTGCCGGATTTATACTTGCCGAAGTAAAATCACCTCCAAGAGCACCAAAGGCATTTCCCATAGCACCGGCCCTGGCAGTTCCCTGTGTTTTGATATCCGAAAATCTTAAGGCATCTGCTAAATCCTGAGCATGGATTAAAAAGGGCAGAAAAAATGCGATGGTTATCAGAAAAGATATTTTTTTCATTTCGTTTTAATTTTATTGTTTAAGGCATTTGAACTGCTTTACACTAGTTGATCCTTTGATTATTCAGAGAATCCTAATGTGAGCTATTTCATGGCTTTTGTTTGTTAAATCTTACTTTGCTAAATATGTTCTATTAATATTACCTGCGGCCTGAAGAAGAACCTCCCGAGCGTGCACCACCGCCGCCTCCTCCTGAACTTCTGGAGCCACCTCCGCCGGAGTAGGAACCTCCACTGCTTCTGTAGCTGCTGCCACTGCTGCCACTGCTGTAGCTGCTTCTACCACTGCTATAGCTGCTGCGGGCAGGTGTACTACTTCTGTAGCTACCGTAACTTGGAGTTGAAGCTCTGTATGTACGTGATGAGGTTCCGGAACTTGAACTTCTGTTGTACGTAGAGCTGGATCTGTAGGTTTGACTATAGCTTGAGGATGACTTGGGTTGAGCATAACCTGAAACCGAACTTCTGCTGACCACTCTTGGTTGAGAACTAATTCTGGAAGAACTGGTGCTGGGCCTGGTATAGCTTCTGGTATTCGAAGTTGTTCCCGGACGTGAGTAACTTTGAACCTGAGATCGCGCAGCCCTGCTGTTTACATTGTTACCTGCAGTACTGCTTTGACTTTGTCGACTGTAATTTTCTTGTCCTATAGATCTTCTTTTTTCGGTTAGAACATTATTGTTTGGTGTATTCGATTTTGTTGTCACATCCCCTTGAGAATCGGTTCTTCTTCCTGAACTGGAAGTTGTTCTTCTTGAATCAGAATCTCCAACATTACCTGTTCCACCACTTTTATTTCTTCCAGCAGAAGTACCTGCTATTGCCGAAGAAGAACCTCTTTGGTTACGGTCAACATTGGTACCTGTTGAACGGCGCTGACCATAGGCATATTCTCCGTTGCCGGGGTAAATCGGATGCACCGGATATCCCGGGTAATATGGCGGATAGTACCCTCCCCAGTATGGTGGATAGTAACCCCAGTAAGGTGGATAATATCCCCAGTAAGGTGGATAGTATCCCCATCCATATCCGGGATAACCCCATCCCCATCCCCATGAGAATGAGAAAGACCAACTTGGATAATACCAGTAGTCCCAGTAAAATGGATCGTAAAAATATGGATTATGGAAACGACGAATACGATATGCATAATCAATGTCCTCGCCGGTGTAATAATTATTTATTACATATTGCATTTCCTCATCTTCGTAATAAATTGTGGTATCACTTTTTTCCAAACCTTGTTCTGCATTATAAATAGCAGCATTTGCATCGCTTTCAGTTCCGTCAAAGATGTAATTATTCATGGTATTTGTACCATCTTCATTTGAACTTATTTCGCTAACAATTACGGTATTTGCAGATTTTTGAGGAACTGTTTTTTGAGAACTTGAAGCGGAAACGATGGGAGGTGGAACGTCTGATGGATCAAAATAAATGTCATCTGTGTAAGGGCTTGAAACATAACCTCCAGTAGAACAAGCGCTAATTAAAATGGCCAACAACCCGATATATGTAAATTTTGATTTCATAACCCCTCCTCGTTTAGTTTAATAATCAATAATAATTACTTTATTTGTAAACTCAAAATCAATAAGGGTTTATCAAAATCTGTACCAAATATTAAATAATGGCAAAAGAATTAACATCAAGAAGTGAAAATTATTCTCAGTGGTACCAGGATCTGGTAATAAAAGCTGACCTTGCAGAAAACTCAGCGGTAAGAGGATGTATGGTAATAAAACCATACGGTTACGCAATATGGGAGAAGATGCAGGCCGAGCTCGATAAAATGTTCAAAGATACGGGGCATGTTAATGCGTATTTCCCGCTTTTTATACCAAAATCATTTTTTAGCAAAGAAGCTGACCATGTTGAGGGGTTTGCAAAGGAGTGTGCAGTGGTTACTCACTATCGGTTAAAAAATGACGAAGAAAATGGTGGTGTAGTGATAGATCCGAGTGCAAAGCTTGAAGAAGAGTTAATTGTTCGTCCAACTTCAGAAACTATTATTTGGAACACTTATAAAAACTGGATTCAATCTTATCGCGACTTACCGATTTTAGTTAACCAGTGGGCTAATGTGGTACGGTGGGAAATGCGTACACGTTTATTCCTCCGAACAGCTGAGTTTCTCTGGCAGGAAGGACATACTGCACATGCAACTAAAGAAGAGGCTATTGAGGAAACAGAAAAAATAATAAATGTTTATGCTGATTTTGCAGAGAACTTTATGGCTGTACCGGTTATAAAAGGATTAAAATCGGAAAATGAGCGCTTTGCCGGAGCATTGGAAACATACTCTATCGAAGCTTTGATGCAGGATGGAAAAGCTTTGCAGTCGGGTACTTCGCATTTCCTAGGTCAGAATTTTGCAAAAGCTTTTGATGTAAAATTTGCCAGTAAAGATGGTAAAGAAGAATATGTTTGGGCGACAAGCTGGGGTGTTTCAACCCGCTTGATGGGTGCCCTTATTATGGCGCATTCAGACGATAATGGATTGGTTCTTCCTCCAAAACTTGCACCATATCAGGTGGTAATTGTACCTATTTATAAAAAAGATGAACAGTTAGCCGCAATTTCTGAAAAAGTGGATGAGATCATTGCTAAACTTAAAGCTAAAGGAATATCAGTAAAATACGATGACCGGGATACCAGAAAACCCGGATGGAAATTTGCTGAATACGAACTAAAAGGTGTACCTGTTCGTTTGGCAATGGGGCCTCGTGATTTAGAGAATGGAACTGTGGAAGTTGCCCGGCGGGATACGCTGGAGAAAAATGTAACAGAAATAGAAAATGTGGATATATACATTGAAAATCTTTTAGAAGACATTCAAAAGAATATTTTTAAAAAGGCAGCTGATTACAGGGCATCGCATACAACGAAAGTTGATACTTACGATGAGTTTAAGGAAGTCTTAAAAAATAAGGGCGGATTTATTTCAGCACATTGGGATGGAACTCCTGAAACAGAAGATCTTATTAAGAATGAGACCAAGGCAACAATTCGTTGTTTGCCGCTGGAATATGAAAAAGAAGAAGGAGTATGTATCCGTACTGGAAAACCTTCGAAGCGCAGAGTATTATTTGCTTTGGCCTATTAAATACTGAATTTAAATTTTTATCAATAAATACAGCTTACTTCTTTTAAGTATCGGAGAAATTATGGAAAAAAAGAAAGCAGTTCAATAGAGCTGCTTTCTTTTTTTAATTACAATTTGCTTTGTGTATTTTTACCTGAAAAACTAAATGACTGTTTAAATCTTTTTAGTAAACTTCATCTTAATTATTAAAGCAAAATGACGGATAAAGAAGTTAGGGAATCCTTACTGGAAGCATTGGTTATAAAATCGAATGTAAAACAAAAAGTTTTTAAAAATACAGAGAAAACTTTTCTTATTGTAAAAAAAGTATTACAACAACTTGAGAAAGATTATTGTAAAAAAGTAAAAGATAAAATAGCGGAAAAAAGCCTGCCCGTTTATAAAGAAAGAGGGCCTTTTGAAGCAGAATTTAAGATTGCCGGGGATGTGCTGATTTTTAGTATGCATACCAATGTTTTCGAGTTTGATGATAAACACCCGGTTTGGAACACAAAATATATTAAAGACGATCCACTTCGCTCATATTGTGGTACAATTAATATTTACAACTTTTTAGCCGATTCTTTTAAATATAACCGTGTTAACGATTTGGGTTATCTGGTTGCACGTATTTTTGTAAATAAGGAAAATCACTTTTTTGTTGAAGGGAAACGCCAATCGGCAGAACTGGTTAAAGATTATGCCATGGATACGATTTCCCCCGGAGTAGTTCGGCAAATATTGGAAACAGCAATACAATATTGTATTGAGTTCGATTTGCTTGTGCCCTTGTACGACCAGGTAAAGGTGGCGACTGTGGATCAAATGATGCAAAAAGTTAACCATTCTAAAACAGTAACCGGAAAACGTCTGGGATTCAGTTTTAATTCAGATGATGTTTGATTCCTGACTGAGTTCGTAAATGCAATCTTTTTGCCATTAAAATATTTATTCGAAATCGGCAAGAATACCATCAATTAAAGCATTAATTTCTTCCAGGTCTTTTTCAAATGTGGTTTTAAAACTTTCCCAATTCTCCTGTTTTACATTTTTGATTTGATGCATTCTTTTGTTGATAGAAGCTTGTTTTGCTTCAAAATCATCAAGAGCCTTGTTTTGCTCATCAGTAAATTTTGCTCCTTTCTCACGAATCTTGTCATTCAAAGTCCGAACTTTTGTATTGATTCCAGCCATTTCCTCATTTGCTTTGGCAACTAAATCACAATGTGCCTGATGTAGTTCTTCACTAATTACATTTTCAGTTGCCGATTTATTATCCTGATCTTTTTTTGAAGCGTTTTCACAGCCTGAAAAAATGAAAATACTTAAAACAAAAAGTATTATTCCAAATAATTTATTATTCATCATGATTGTATTGATTTTTAAGTTTTTATTGCACTATTATTTACGTTGTATGGCTAATTATAGTTATGCTTTTTATTATATTAATTTTTATGTTTTTTATCATATTTATTCGTGAAACTCAAATTTCAAAAACGTGGTGCATTGAAATTTGTAAGTTGAACAAATCCCGATAGGGAAGCAAATCGGATATATGAGTTAATACTCCGGCACTTACATCGCTGGTAAAAAACTCTTATATGATACGTTGATAGCTCTGCTTCGTGGTAACCCGTGCATATAAATTGCACCTTTGTATTCAATAATTGCAGATATCAGTCATTCAGCAGAAACACCTGTAAAATGAATTTCAGAATGTTTTACAATTCCCTGACAGTCGGTATTTAAATTGTATATTTGAAAGAAGTTTTAAAAAGAAAAAATATCAATATTTATATGGAAAAGGTAGTAGAAAGATTTATCAATTATGCTAAAGAGTACACCACATCTGATCCGGAAAGTAAATCATATCCAAGCACAGAAAGACAAACAGTTTTTTTAAAAAAACTTGTTGAAGAATTGGAGAAAATAGGATGTAAAGAAGTTGAAATAGATGAGTTTAGTTATGTCACTGCAACCATTCCGGCAAGCGGCATAGAAAATGCTCCGGTAATAGGATTTATTGCTCATGTTGATACGAGTCCTGATTTTGCAGGTGAAAATGTAAATCCACAAATCATTAAAAAATATGATGGGAAAACCATTGAATTAAAAAATGGTGTAAGTATTGATCCAAAAGAATTTCCTGAAATTTTAAATTACAAAGGGCAATCCATAATCACATCAGATGGAACTACTTTATTGGGTGCCGATGATAAAGCAGGAGTTTCTGAAATAGTAACAGCATCCGAAATCCTGTTACAATCCAAAGACATTAAACACGGCAAAATTCGATTGGCGTTTACACCCGATGAAGAAATTGGAAAGGGAACTGACCATTTTGATGTAAAAAAGTTCGGAGCCGATTTCGCTTATACCCTGGATGGAGGGGAAATTGGAGAATTGGAATTTGAGAATTTTAATGCCGCAGGAGCAAAAATCAATGTCAAAGGCAGGAGCGTTCATCCCGGAGCCGCAAAAAATAAAATGATAAACGCCCTTTTAGTTGCCAATAAGATAATTAATATGCTTCCGCCTACCCAAAGACCCGAGCATACAATCGGATACGAAGGCTTTTTCCATCTTTTACAAATGAGTGGAAATGTTGAAAAAGCCCAAATGCAATACCTAATACGTGATCATGATTTGATAAAGTTTGAGGAAAAGAAAAAACTTCTGGAAGAGATAGTAAAGCATGTGAATTTTGAGTTTGGGAAAAATGTAGCTGAACTGGAAATCAAAGATCAGTATTTTAATATGCGGCAAAAGATAGAACCTGTTATGCATGTAATCGAAATTGCCAAAAAAGCAATGTTACAGGCAGGTGTCGAACCAAAAATAAAAGCAATTCGGGGAGGTACCGATGGTGCCCGGCTCTCGTATGATGGATTACCTTGCCCTAACATTTTTGCAGGCGGACATAATTTTCACGGTCCTTTTGAGTTTGTGCCAATACCTTCAATGCTGAAGTCGGTGGAAGTAATTCTAAATATTGTTCAGTTGGCAGCTAAATAAATTTCAATGCTCGAACGATTTATCGAAAATATCAATAAAAAATTGCTGATTAACTCAAATCAGAAAATTTTGCTGGCAGTAAGCGGTGGAATAGACAGCATGGTAATGTTGGATTTTTTTGTTAAGTCGGGATTTGATTTTGGAATAGTACATTGCAACTTTCAGCTAAGAGGTGAAGAATCGGATGGAGATGAGGAATTTGTAAAACAACAGGTTTTGATTCATGGAATTCCGGCGTTTTTTGAAAAATTTGACACAAAGGAATATGCCCGGTTAAATGGTATCTCAATAGAAATGGCGGCCCGTGAATTAAGATATGAATTCTTCGAAAAAGTAAGAAAAGAAAATAAATTTGATTTTATAGCTACCGCTCACCATTCTGATGATTTAATTGAGACTTTTTTTCTGAATCTTTCAAGAAAAACGGGGATTAAGGGTTTAACAGGAATTAAAGAAAAAAACGGAAATATAATTCGTCCGATGTTATTTGCCAATCGGGCAGAAATTGAAAAATATGCGGGTGAAAATTTTATCGATTTCAGAGAGGACTCAAGCAACAGTGAAGTCGTATTTCAACGGAACTTTTTAAGAAATAAAATTCTGCCTTTATTCCGGGAGTTAAATCCATCTTTCAATAAGAATTTACTGGGAAGTATAAAAAATCTGAAAGAAGTAGAAGATGTTTATTACGGATTTTTTGAGGAACTAAAACAAAAGGTATCATCGTTCAAAAATGATACTTTAATAATTGATATTCCTAGGTTAAATGCTACAAATCATCCAAACTTATTGTTACTTGAAATACTTTCGGAATATAATTTTAATTCCACTGTTGTTAATGAGGTTTACAGTGGTTTAATGAGCGATTCAGGAAAAGTGTTTTATTCCAAAACACACCGATTAATTAAAGACAGAGAGAAATTATTTGTTTCCGCCAGGGAGGAAAAGGAATCAAAAATATTTTATATTGAAAATGGAGACATAGAACTTTTTGAGCCTTTTGTTATTGACATAGAAAAATTGGAATCCGGCAATTTTCAGATTATAAAGGATAAAAATATCGCTTGTTTGGATCTTGAAAAACTTCAATTTCCACTTTTAATACGTAAATGGAAACAAGGAGACTACTTTCAGCCCCTTGGAATGACAGGTTTTAAAAAGGTAAGCGATTTTTTTATCGATGAGAAAGTTCCTATTCATGAAAAAGAAAATACATGGATATTGTGCAGCAATAATAAAATTGTCTGGATTATGGGTTACCGAATAGATAATCGGTTTAAAATAACAACACAAACCAAAAGCGTATTAAAAATTAAAATTCAACCGACCTGAGAATATTAAGTCACCAAAAGAAAACCTATGAAAATTAAACCTAATCTACTTTACATTTCCTTATTTCTGGTTGTTGTTATGTTTGGAGCATGTAAAACCAGTAAAACAGAAAATAGCAAACGACCAAATATATTATTTGCCATTTCCGATGACCAATCTTTTCCTTATGCTTCTGCATACGGTACAGGTGGAATAAAAACACCGGCTTTTGACAAAGTAGCGGAATCCGGAATTCTGTTTACCAATGCATTTGTTGCGGCTCCGCAATGCAGTCCATCAAGGGCAGCAATTTTAACCGGTAAAAATATTTGGCAACTGGAAGAAGCCGGGACGCACAGCAGTTATTTCCCAGATAAATTTCAGGTTTTTACCGATTTGCTTGAGGTTTCGGGATATACTTTGGGATACACCGGAAAACCATGGGGCCCCGGGAATTGGAAAGATGCAGGCTGGACACGTAATCCCGTAGGCCCTGGATTCAATAAAATCAGAAA
This sequence comes from uncultured Prolixibacteraceae bacterium, assembly GCA_913063265.1. Lineage (GTDB taxonomy): Bacteria > Bacteroidota > Bacteroidia > Bacteroidales > Prolixibacteraceae > Draconibacterium. The sequence goes on from CAJXZG010000071.1 coordinate 9,838, forward strand.
AGATTCTGTTCCGGCCAATGGTATAAATAAAAACGATTATTTCGAAAATTTTAAAGATTTCTATTCTCAAAAAAACAAGGATAAACCTTTCTTTTTCTGGTACGGGGGGTACGAACCTCATCGAGCATACGAAGAGGGCTCCGGAATTAAATCGGGGAAAGAACTTTATTCAGCAATGGTTCCGCCTTTTCTCACTGAGGTAGATTTAATTAAAAGCGATGTTCTGGATTATGCTCTGGAAATTGAGTATTTCGACAGGCAACTGGGTAAAATGATGGATTTTCTTAAAGAAAATGGCGAACTTGAAAATACCATAATTGTAGTTACCGCGGATAACGGAATGCCGTTCCCTTCTGCAAAAGCTAACTTACAGGAGTACGGTACACATGTTCCTCTCGCCATTTGTTGGCCTGAAAAAATCAAAGGGAACAGAGTGGTGGATGATTTGGTTGGAATGATTGATTTGGCACCAACCTTTTTGGAAATAGCTAATGCCTCAGGTATCCCTGAAGTGTCAGGAAAAAGTTTAACTAAAATTTTGTTTTCGGAAAAAGAAGGATATGTTGATAATGAACGGAAATATGTTTTTACCGGACGTGAAAGACATACCCATGCCCGGCCGGATAATTTGGGATACCCAGCCAGAGCTGTAAGAACAAAAGATTTTTTGTACGTTTTGAATTTTAAACCGGAACGATGGCCGGCCGGGGATCCTGCACCAAAAGAAGCATATAGTCCAAATGCTGATGAAAAAACAAAAGCTTTGATTCCCGGATTTCATGATGTGGATAATTCACCTTCAAAACAATTTTTAATTGAGAAAAAAGAAAAATGGCCCCAATACTTTAATTTGGCTTATGCCAAAAGACCTGAGGAACAGTTATACGATATTAAAAACGATCCCGGGTGTATAAATAATCTCGCTGAAAATCCTGAATTTCTGAATGTGAAAACAGAATTGAATAAGGTTTTGATTCATCAGTTGGAAAAACAGAAAGACCCAAGAGTATCAGGTAAAGGCGATATTTTTGAATCGTATCCGCGATTCGCACACATGCGTAATTTCCCTGGTTTTAAAGAAAGTGGGAAATACAATCCGGAATTTTTAGAAGGTATTGAGCCAATAAATCCTAATTAATTATTTTATCACCACCGTCCTAGTAATTTTAAAAAGATTCCTCCCTCCCACCAAAGCCCCTCTGAAACTAACACGTTGTAATTCTGAGCTTAATGCAATGAAGCGAAAGAATCTTTTACATAAACTATTTATTACTCGGATACTACTGCTATTTTATAAAATATTTATTTCGCCGAATGTAACGCAACCCGGTTTCCCTCACTGTCTAAAAACAAAGCCATATAACCATGCTCTTCTGAAATTTGAGTTTTTCCCTGCAGTACTTTTCCTCCGGCCTCTTCAATAAGTACTAATTCGTTGGCCAAATCACCGGATTTTGCTGAGAAATATATCAATACTCCATCCGTGGATGGTTTATATGCATCGGGGTAATGAACGAGTGATCCCGGTGCACCTGCCCCTTGATGATGGTAGGGAAACCAAGCCATATCAAGTGGACCCATTTCATGTCTTTCAAGATTAAATCCTAAAACTTTCTCATAAAATTGAATGGCTCTTTCCATGTTCTCAACAGGAATTTCGAACCAACCTACTACATTAAAATCCATAATTTTATTTATTACAACAGATTCTAAAAGTCAAATGTTCTTACACCGGTAAAAACAGGATCAATAAAAATAAACTGGTTTTTCTGCAACCGGTGATGGACCCCAGACTTCAATACTTATACCGTGTGCCAGTGCCCTAAGTTCATTCATAACCTTCTGAACATTTTCATCTTTTTGCCATTCAGCCCAGGAATCGATATCTGTAAACTCATATGTTGCTACTACCTGTGAACTTCCGGTTATCGGCCGATAAGCCCTGAATTCAACAACTTTTGAAGTAACTGACCGTTTAATTGCCATGTCCGCCCAATTCATATAAACTTCTGTTTTTTCGGGGTGAACATTCCATTTCATTACGTGAAGTACCATGGTATTGTTCTTTTTTTAACCGGATAAATTAAAATCCGGTTCAGTTTATAAAATCAAAATCTTCATCTTTTACAATTTACAAAAAATCCGGTTTTTATCAGATTAATTTTTCACAACAACTTTTTAAGCTTAAATTACCTTCTGTTCCGAATCACTCAATAGAGTGAATTTACGATTTAATGACCGGCATATTATTTCTAACAATTATAATTTAAAACTGTTGAGGTAAAAAGTAAAATTCCTGCAGTTACATGTGTAATCAGATAATAAAATAATATTCTTATATTTACGTTTACTTATAAAGTGATTGGACGCCACTTTAATTCAATCAGGAAGTTCAGTATTTTATTTACAAACCAAAATCAAAAAAAGATGAAAACTAAATTTTTTGGGTTGTTAATCCTTTTAATGGGATTAATATACGCTTGCAACGAGTCGATTAACGGAGATGATCCGGTTGAAAAATCAGGAACCGTAACAATTAGTCTTACAGATGCACCATTCCCAGCCGAATTGGTAGAAGAAGTAAATGTTACCATTGATTCAATTAAATTAAAAATTGCTGAAAATGATGATTCTGAGGAAGGAGAATCTGAATCAGGATTTGTTACCCTGGCTGTGGATAAAACTTTCAACCTACTCGAATTGGGTAATGGCGAAACAGAGATATTAGGTGATATTGATGTGCCCGCCGGAGAATACAGTGAAATCAGAATGCATGTTACCGAGGCTAAAATAAAGTTGGTAGAGGAGGAAGAAGAAATGGATATTAAAATTCCGGGCGGATCAAGCAGTGGTTTAAAAATCAAAATTAAACCGGCTTTGGTAGTAAACGAAGGTGAATCGTACGAGGTGTTACTCGACTTTGACGTAAGCCGCTCTTTCTTTGTAAAAGGAAATCCTAAAAAAGAAAAGATAAAAGGATTTATGTTTAAACCTGTTATTCGTGCAACAAATATGGCACTGGCAGGAAGTTTGACAGGCAAGGTAACTGAAGAAAATGAAGAAGAAATTCTGCTTAAAAATGCACGTGTTTATGTACTTTCTGCAGAAGAAATTACTGATACAATAGCAACGGGTAAAACCAATAAAGAAGGTATTTACAAAATAATTGGTATTCCTAACGGAACCTACAATATTAATTGCGGAAAAGAAGGTTATACAAATCCTGCCGGTATTGAAGCTATTGATATTTCTGTGGGAGAAGAAACCATCAAGGATTTTGTTTTGCAAAAGGCAGAAGAGGAAAATACAGAAGAATCGTAGGTTAGTGATTTAAGAAAAGTTCAGTTTTTACAGAAAGTGAGCCGTTGTAATGTTTTGCAACGGCTTTTGTATTTGGTAGAAAAAAAATGAGAATACCCGCTTATTCAAAATTGAAGGGTTTATTTTTATTCCCCGTTAAAAGATTATATTTTTCAGGAATGGTGTATGACACTGTTTAAAAAAAACTAACAATAACATGTTTCTAAAACTATCAATACTATTATTCTTTTTAAATATCATTTGTAGTTTATACTCACAAAACATCTCAATCGAACAAAACCTTGTTCAAATTCCTGTATTGAAAAACAAGGATTTTTCTCCCGTTTTACAATTTAAAGTAAGTAGTACAAATGCAGCGGATATTCGGAAAGTCTGGATTGATTTTGAAGAAAGTACGGATATAAAAGATATTAATGCTGTGTTTTTGATTGATATGGGAAAGGACAGCACCTGGAATACCCGAAATGGAAAAATAATTGAGCAAAAATCGCCCAAAAGAAAAATAACGGTTTTTTCTATTTCTGAGAGCTTGTTGACCCGGAACAGGTATTTTATTGTAGCAGTGGGTCTTTCTGACTCAGCGCCTTTAAACCATCAAATCTCAGCAGGAATCAGGAAAGTATCATTCAAAAATGAAAAATCAATTCGTATCCATGAAAAGCCTGGTATTAAGCAACGAATTGGTATTGCCCTGCGGCAAGCGGGCGATGACGGAGCAAAACGATACCGAATTCCCGGACTGGCTCAAACCAACAAAAAATCACTTTTGGCAATTTACGATATCAGATGGGAAGGTGGTAGGGATTTACAGGGTGATATTGACATTGGAGTTAGCAGAAGCATCGATGGAGGATTTAGCTGGGATCCGATGAGAACAGCCCTGGATATGGGAGAATACGGAGGACTTCCACAAAAATTTAACGGGGTTAGCGATGCCTGTATTTTGGTCGATAAAAACAGCAATTCGATTTTTGTGGCAGGTTGCTGGATGCATGGAGTGATTGACGCAAAAACAGGGTTGCCAGTGCAAAATCTGAATGCAGATTCAACAAACTGGAATCACCAATGGCGTAGAAATGGTTCTTTGCAGGGATTTAGTATCGACAGTACTTCGCAGTTTTTAATAAGCAAATCAACAGACGATGGATTAACCTGGAGTAAACCAATAAATATTACAAAACAAATTAAAAAACAGGATTGGCATTTATTTGCCCCGGCGCCCGGAAGCGGGATTACCAGCGATGATGGAACCTTGGTATTTCCAACACAGGGAAAAGACAAAAATCAAAATCCATTTTCTAATATTACTTTCAGCAAAGATGGAGGCAAAACCTGGACTTCAGGCAAGCCATCCTTTACCAACACAACCGAAAATATGGTGGTGCAACTTAATGATGGTTCAATCATGCAAAATATGCGTGATAACCGAAATAATACAAATAAATCGGAAAGCAATGGTCGTGCAATTTTTACCACCGACGATTTGGGAGAAACCTGGCAACAGCATCCAACACATCATGGTGCCCTTATTGAACCGGTATGTATGGCATCGTTGTACAAACATGAATATATTGATAAAAGCGGGCAACAAAAAAGTATACTGCTTTTTTCAAATCCCAGCTCAAAATTCAAACGCGAAAGAATGACCATAAAAGTAAGTTTTGACGATGGACTTACCTGGCCGGAAGAACACTGGTTGCTACTGGATGAGATAGGATTAATGGGAGGATATTCCAGTATCACTTCGATAAGTAACAATACCATTGGGATATTGTATGAAGGAAGCCAGGCGCAAATGACTTTTGAAAGAATAAATTTGGAAGAACTGGGGGTGAGCGATGCCAAAAATTTTAAGTAACAGTATCTTTTAAAATCACGGATTAGTATCGGTTTTATTCTTTGCCGCGTCAAGAAATACAAGCCGATGGCGATATTTTTTTAATCCCCAGCCAACCGGTATTAACAATAAAAAACCCAGAGTCCAAACCAAAGGTCCAAAAAATGCCAATGGGAAAGTAATAGCCGAAACCAGAGGTTCAGGAATAAGTTTAATATAAAGTGCTTCTTTCTCTATTTGGGTTGGAGCATCGCTTACCAGGTCGTTTTTAAGTGCGTAATGCCAACTCCAGACCGATAAAAATCCGGCAGCTGCCAAAAACAAACTCTGCATTTGCATTAAAAATCTTTCCCCTTCAAATTCGGCATCCAGTCGCACAAAATAAATGTATAACATCAGTGTAAAAACCTGTAAAATAGACAAGGTAGCATGAAAAGAGTTTGTTCTTTTTAAATTACCAAATTGAGTGTTGCTTAAACCCCAGTATAAAATTACCAGTACCAAACCGATTAAAATAACGGTATAATTCAAATAACTTTTGGTTAATACCTGAACAAGCTGTTCTCTTCCAAATCCATCTATTTCAGGGTTGGGCATCAGTGTAAAAAGTTTATAAATCATTAATGCATATAAAACATCGATAATTACTGAAAGCCGGAAAAGTTGTTTTTCTCCTCTTTCCCTGGTTGCATCGGTTTCTTCCTGTTTTTTGCCAATAATATTTTTTAAAGCCTTTTTTGGTTGAATCATAATTTTTGATTTTGTTTTATAATCCTGATCTTTAAATTCGATTTTTTACAACTTTAAAAATAAGGGTCATAGTATATAAAGGTATTAATTTTCAAAATACCCGGGTAAAGAACAATAACTTCTTTACCCGGATAATTGATACTGTAAAAAATGTTTTAATAACTTTACTTTCCAACAGGGATAGTATAAGAAACATTAAACCTGTATGAGTTTTTAACCGCCGAACCATCCCAGTTTTTATATACCGCACTGGTACGATACTCGGCATAAACATTTAACGAGGATTTTTCGAATACCCACACTTTCCCAAAGCGGGCACCAATTGGTAAATAAAACTGCTTTTTATTCCAGTCGTACAAAGCAACTATATCCGCAGTTTGCAGGTACAATCCTGTGGTACCAAACCGGTATGCCAGAAAAGGAGCTATTCCCAGCGGATTGGTATCTGAAACTCCGGCAGGAAGGGTTCTGGGATCTACTGCTCTAAAAGATTGAGTAAAAAGTAATCCGTAAAACCATTGACCTTTAGCGTTTACAACCGCGGCAGCCAGTCCATATCCCCATTCATCTTTTGAAACATCCGGATTTCCGGGGAATGTAACCAAGGGGCCTATTCCGGCTCTTCCCGTTCCCCAGTCAGTGGCCTTTGGAATTATAAGGGCAAATAGTTCGGTATTTCCCAATCCGGTTTTTCCGGTATTGAGATTTTCGTAATGTCGAAGTGTTAAACGAGGAAGTATGGTTAACTTTTTAAGAGGTACCGGAGCAACCACACGAAGTTGTACATAATTGTCAAGACCAAGTGGCCTTTGGGATCCATCGCTAACTGTACCTCCATAATAATCCGGCATCATTTGATAGGCAAACTGAAAACTCCATTGCGTGGCAGTGGCATCCATGGCCTTTGATTCACGGTCTTGTTCGGCTTGAGCAGGTTCTTCTTCCTGAGCCATCGCCGGGAATATTAACATAAAAAGAAAAAGAAATGTAAAATTTTTTTTCATATTGTTCTATTTTGATTAAACAAGTGCCATAAATGGCACTTGTTATTTAAATGTTCAAATTTGCTTTAAAATCTATTCCGTAAGTTTTACAACTACTTTTTGAAGTTCTCCCGTATATGGGAAATGGTTTTTAACCGTGTATTTATCACTTACCGGTGTTCCTGCATCGATACCCACATCAAATGTTTCCGAAAGCGAGAATGTAGAGATATGCATTTCGGTTAATTCTACTTCGTCAACCACTTTGTTATTCACCAACAGTTTTCCAACACCACCCGGTATGCCACGTTTTGGACTGCCTTTTTCAACAAAATTGAACTTTACGTGTACTTCACCGGTTCCCAGTTTAGGAGATTCCAGAGTGTAATATTCGCCGTTGTAGTAATTGTAATCGTAGTAGGCTTTATTGTCTTTAATAAACATGGTATAACCACCTGTAAATCCTCCGCAAGCCACAATTACACCTTCTTCTTTGCCAGTAAGATCAAGAGTAAATTCAATGGTATGCGATTTCCCTTTAACCGGTGCTGAAGCTTTTTCCGCAATACGTTGAGCTCCGGGATACCAGTAAACAAATTCTTTTTTATCACCAAATAATCTGTCTTGCTGATTTGCTATACGCATGATCATATCATCATAAAGCGGATACACGTTATTTTCCTCAGCCAGTTCATCCCAGCGGGCTTTTAACTCTTCCAGTTTCTCAGGATATTTATCTGCAAGATTGTTAGCTTCAGAAAAATCTTCATCGATATGATACAATTCCCAGACATCATCTTCAAATGGTGAAACTTTATTTAATTCCCATGGCATGCGGTTCGCATGAATACAAACTGCCTTCCATCCATCTTTGTAAATAGCCCGATTACCAAAGAGTTCATAATATTGCTCAGGGTGGTTGGTAGGTGCAGTAGCATTGTCAAAAGAATAAGCCATACTTTTTCCATCCAGAGGCATTTGCCATTCGCCATCCAATTCTTCAAGGAATGGAGTGCCGGTTACATCCATAATTGTTGCTCCTATATCGGTAATGTGATGGTATTGCTCACGAATTTCACCTTTGGCTTTTATACCGGAAGGCCAATGAACAATTAAAGCATCCTGAATACCCCCGCGGTGAACAATTTGTTTGAAGTACTGGAATGGTGTATTTCCGGCCAAAGCCCAACCTGCATGAAAATGCGGGTAAGTATCAGGGCCACCCCATCCTTCATAATGTTTCATATTTGCATCGAAAGGTGTCTGTAAACCATTTAATACATAGGTTTCATTGAAAGAACCTGTTAATCCTCCTTCACCTGATGAACCATTATCAGCGGTAATCATAATCAGGGTATTGTCTAGTTCTCCCATTTCTTCCAGCTTGTCAACCATTCTTCCTATTTGGTCATCTACATGGTCCAGCATGGCGGCAAATACCTCCATTTGCCGGGCATACAATTTTCTTTCGCCATCGTTTAAACTTTCCCAAGCCGGAATGGCTTCAGCTCTTTTAGTGAGTTGTGTGCCTTCGGGGATAATTCCCATTTCAAGTTGTTTTTCGTAAATCATGTTACGGGCTTCATCCCATCCCATATCGAATTTACCCCTGTATTTTTTTATGTATTCAGGAGGAGCCTGATGTGGACTATGCATGGCTACCGGTGCCCAGAACATCATAAATGGTTTATCGCTTGTAGAACGGTGAGATGTAAAATTACGAATGGCTTCATCAGCCATAGCTTCCATGTAATGGTATTGAGGTTTTCCTTCCCAATCTTCCATAGGGTAATGATCCCGCCAAACCAGCGAACGATAACAATCTGCGTCAGCAGCCATAAATCCATAATAATGGTCGAATCCTTCACCTGATGGCCAGCGGTCAAAAGGACCTGTTTCAGAAACTTCGTAAAGCGGAGTATGGTCCCATTTACCAATGGCATAATTAACAAAACCTGCTTTTTGCATGTGTTTTGCTACCGACTTTCCACTTTCCGGAGGGAAAGCATTATAACCCGGGAATCCCATTGCAGTAAGTGAATGTGATCCCAAACCAATTTTGTGATGGTTACGGGCAGCCATAATAGATGCCCTTGAAGGTGAACACAAAGCAGTTGTGTGGAAGTTATTGTAGCGTAATCCGTTAGCTGCCAGTTTGTCCATGTGTGGTGTTTCTGTTAAACCGCCAAAACATCCAAGGTGTCCAAATCCTGTGTCATCGAGAAGAATAAGCAAAACGTTAGGTGTTCCTTTTGGTGGTTTTGGAGAACTGGGCCACCATTCTTCCGATTCTTCATAGCTCTTGGCTATTTTACCTTTAAACTCCTGTCCATATTTTTTCATGGACTCACTTTGATGTTCTTTTTCGTTGTCGGTCTGGCAGGCAAACAGACCGGCAAACAAAACTATTATTAAAAGAACTGATAACTTTTTCATAGATTTCATTTTGAGTTTTATTTTGTTTCGATAAAAGGTATTTCTATGGCTAACTGCGCATTGATCAGCGTTTCAATTTTATTCTCTGCCTGGAAAAACATTGCAGCTTTTCCGGCTGGAAGAATCTTTTTAAACTTTTTGTAGTAACTATTTTTTAGTTTAAGAAGTTCCTGTTGATATTTGATGTAGTTTGTCCAAATCTCATCGGCTTTTTCATCGTTTAAGGTTTCGTAACTGTCTGCGAAATCTTTTATAAGTGCAATCCGTTTGTTATGAACCGTGTAGAGTTTTCCCTGGTATTCGTTATACAAATCCCAGAAGGGTTGACTTTCGGCATCTGTTAATTCCATAACTTCAGTTATTACTGCCTTTTTTTCTACACTTAAAACTTCGCGTGCCAATTCCAAATAGTCGTTGTCTGATTGAGCATAAACAATTATGCTTAAAATACTTAAACTGATAATAGATAATAACTTTTTCATAGTGTTTTGATTAAATGATTATTATTAATTTTTCCTGTAATTCCAATTATACTGGTAAGCTATGTTAAGCGAAAAAAAATCTGCTCCTTGTTCAAAACGAATCGCTTTAAAGGCCATAAGTTTTATGCTGTTTGATTTTTTTAAAGGTATTGATGTTACTGCTCCTATTCTCATTGTAGAGATAGTTGCCTTACTTTTTTGGTCATTTACAAAAGATCTTCCGCCATAAGCATACCCCAGACAAAATGCCAACCATACACCTTTATCAAGGGTTTTTATCAAGTGAAGTTTTGTGACACCAATTGGTTTTTGTTGAAGTGTATTTCCGTCCCAAAAGCTACGGTTCCTTGTATAAAACCAACTGGCCAGCGCTCCTTCTACATACCATGTATTTATCTTTTTTGAGAAACCGAATTGTGGACGAAAAGCCCATCGGTTTGAACCAAGATTAATAAGTTTATCAGAAAAGTATTGACCGGTCGGGGCAATCATCTGTAAAGAAAATCCGGCAATTGTATTTTGTTCGTAAGTAGAAAATTCACTAAGTTTTAATGCCGGAGACCCAATAAAGTTAAATGCAAATCCAAATCGTAAATCTGCCATTCCATTTCGTTGCGTGGTAGTATCAACTGCTTGATAAATGCCTTCCCAATCACCATAAGCATAAGGTAGAATTACATTTAGTTTTGCACTCATTCCAAAAAAATTGAAAGAACTTACAAAACCACCTATTAAAGCATGTGTTTTAGCCTGTACATCTTCTAAAGGTAAAGCCGGATCAAAAAGAATATTTCCCTGGGCGTAGGAATAATTGGCAGCAACAAAATTTGTACCAACCGGAACATTAGTAATTGCTCGTGGTTCGAGTTCTTGGGCAAAAGCTGAAAGTTGAACAATGCCAAAAGGAACAACCAGATACAACACAAATATGTTTACGTTCATACTTTTCATTTTCTTGTTACTGTTTTATAAACATTTAAGAGGTTTCCATCTCAAAATGCATTTTATCGCTTAGTACCGTAAGCGCCCCTTTTAGGTACGAATACCATTTACTTTTTTTAATTTCTTCCATGGATCGACCATCCCCAATTGTTAAGGAAAGATGAAAGTTGTTCTCAATCTGGTCTGATTCCAGCCTTAATACTTCTTCAACCTCATGGATTTTTGCCAGTAATTCTTTTCTGGTTTGATTAAATTCGTTGAGTTTGTTTGGGTTAATCTCTGTAACGATGTCTATTACTATCATAACCATCGATGTTAAGTTTGACTTTCAATAAGCCAATAAATGTGCCAATGTTTCTAAGTAAAAGATAATCAATGCATAGCAAGATGGTTGAGGTTGGACTTCAATAAAAAACTGTTACGATATATCGTAATCTGGTTATATTTCGTGATAAACTGTTTTTAAAATATCCCGGGATTTGTTTTTTAAACTTGTGATGGAGTTTGGTTTTTGAAGTCAGTCATTGATACGATTTGCATATAATTGCTTTAAGATTTATAGTGTTTTAATCGTGTATTTCTTAAGTTGAATATTTTGATTGCTTTCTTTATTTTAATATTTTGTAAATTCAAGTACTCAAATCATTATCCAGGTGCGAAGTTTACTTACCATAATTTTACTTGGTTTTATTGGCCTAAATCTGTATGGGCAGGAGGAAGCTGATTCTACATCCTACTTCACAGATTATACTGAGGATTTGACCTTAAAAATTTACAGTTTGCTTAAAGTCAATTCAGTAGAATTGTCAACCAACGACCAGCGTTTGATGCTTAAGCCCAACAGTCCGCTGAGCCTGGGTGTAAGTGTAAATTATAAGTTTGTAGGTTTGTCAGCGGGAATAGGTTTACCAAGTACTGCCGGAAGCACTGATATTTACGGAAAGACTGAAAGGCTGGATTTTCAGGTTGGCCTTTCGCTTAAAAATCTGGGTTTTGATTCTTACCTGCAAAAATACAAGGGATTTTATAATTCCAATCCCGATGATTTTATGGACTGGAACAATCAGAATTTTCCAAAATTACCCGGTATGGAAACGCTTTCTCTGGGTGCTTCTGTGTATTATGTAACACAACACGGGATGTTTTCAAATAAGGCAGTGCTTTCGCGTAACCAGGTACAGAATGTAAGCAAAGGAAGCTTTTTAGCCGGTGTGTTTTTTAATTACGACGATGTAAAAAGCCCTGAAGGATTTTTCCCAAAAGAATTGCCTGATTCTATCGGAAGTGACTTTGATTTAACAGGATTCAGGTATATTGCTACAGGTATTTCTCTGGGGTACACCTATACCTGGGTGATTTCAAAAAGTTTCTTTTTAAATGGTACAATTATTCCTGGGGGAGGGTATAAAGATATTCGTGTCGTAGATAATAAGGGGATAAGCGATATTGAACGACATCCACATGTTCAAACACAGTTCAGGGCTGTTTTAGGTTACGAGCATAAACATTTTTTTGCAGGATTTACTGGATCAACAATAATCAGAAATATAGAATACAAGGATTATAACATTGATTTGGCAACCGAACAAATCCGGTTTTATGTAGGTAAACGATTCTGAATTAATTCTGAAACTTGTCAATTTTTAATTTTTTAATTCTCGATCTTAATGTACTTGGATTGATTTCCAGAATTTGCGCAGCACCCCCTTCACCATTGATTTGCCAGTCGGTTTCTTTCAGAATTTTTAAAATATGTTGTTTTTCAACTTCTTCCAGCGACGTTTTCAGGCTCTGATGATCGTTTGTTTCTTTAAATTCACCCAATAAACCGTTGGTTTTCAAAATATCTCCCTTTGCCAGAATAACTGCCCTTTCGATAATATTTTGTAATTCTCTTATATTGCCGGGCCAGTGATATTTGTTAAATGAATCGTAAGTGTGTTTGGAAACCCGGTTAATGATTTTGTTGTGTTTTTCGGAATACAACTTGGTAAAGTAAGAAATAAACAAAGGAATGTCCTCTTTTCTTTTCTTTAAGGGAGGAATGGTTATCGGAAACACGTTGATACGGTAAAACAAATCTTTTCTGAAATTTCCATTTTTAACTTCCTGTTGTAATATTCTGTTGGTTGCCGTAATAATTCTGACATCTGTTTTTAAGAGTTTTTCGCCGCCAATTCTTTTAAATTCACCATCCTGCAAAACCCTGAGTAATTTGGGTTGCATTTCTAAAGGAAGTTCGCCAATTTCGTCCAAAAACAAAGTTCCCCCATTGGCCTGTTCAAATAATCCTCTACGTTGCCTGCCTGCTCCTGTAAAAGCACCTTTTTCATGACCAAACAATTCACTTTCAATCAATTCTTTAGGAATAGCAGAACAGTTTACTTTTATAAATGGTTGCTGGGGGCGTTGACTATTCTCGTAAATGAATCTGGCGAACACTTCCTTTCCGGTTCCGGTTTCTCCTTCTAATAAAACAATGGAATCTGTTGAAGCAACTTCTAAGGCTTTTTCTTTAACATAAATCGACGGACTACTTTTACAGATCAAATGATGGCTTGAATTGCTGACACTTAATTCTTCTTTTAAGATGAAGTTTTCTTTTTCAAGTTGTATTTTCAGCTGTTCAATTTCATTGAAGTATTTTATTTTTTCAGTAATATCTGTTCCAATGGCAATGATTCCTGAAACCTTTTCATGAACATCAAACATCCCAATGGTTGTCCAGTTGATATCTATTAAATTACCTTTTTTGGCGATAATCCGGGAATTATAATTGTGGCAGTTAAATTCAGTAGTCAGTTTCTCATAAATTGCCTCATTTTTTTTTCTTGTTTCTTCAGGAACAATCTTTTCAAACCATCCACCCGGTGACAAATCATTTAGATTATATCCTGTTGTTTTGGTAAAGTGCGGATTTAAATAAGTTAGTTCAAAATTGCTGTTGGTTTCAAGGATAAGAAGTTCTGAATTTTGTTTGATGTCTGCCCACTTTTTTTCTTCGTTAATCAATTTGTTGGAAAGTATTTTTGCCAGAACAACATCGCGGGTAAGTTGAATATTAATAGCAATAATTATAAAAAGAAAAGGGAAGGAAATGGTTGGCGGAAATTTTATCAGGCCAATATCGGCAAGGGGTGCTGTAATTCCTGCAATTAGAATAAATAGTACGATGCTTCCTCCTAAAACAACGGCTCTTTCTTTATTTCCCTTTTTGAAAAAACGTATGCTGGAAATTAGTGTATAAATCAAGAAAACTATAGATGCTAAATCTGCGATATGCCGCCAGTTGTTTAACGTTCCTGTGGGAACGTAGTAAAATGTCGATTCAGATAAATTGATTTTTTGCAGCCCGGAAAGTTCAGAAAAGGTTAAACTCGAACTGCTGCTAAAATTGAATATCAGGGCTATTCCCCAAAGTGCGGTAATCAGGTAGGGGATTGTTTTCTTTTCAACTTTCATGTAAGCATGTATAAACCAGGTTAGGCTAATTATCATACCCGCCAAGGGCACATGAAACCAACGCATGGTAAAAGCGTATTTTTCAATCTCAGAAGTATTTAAAACTATCAATTCTCCTAAAGCTGTGCACAATGTAAAAAAGGATGTAAGCGCAAAAAGTAAATAGTGTTTGCTTTTTTTGTTTTGAAACCAGATAACGGTTTGCTGAATAGCGATGGTTAGAAAAATACCTGCTGTTAGTAAAATTATAATGTTGATGATATTCATAAGCGATTTTTACTGTGATCCAAATTATTCTTATATGATCGCAGAATCAAATATACAAAATTGAAAGTTGCGAGTAAACAGATACATTGATATCAGAATTGAGAATTAATGTATTATATTTTACCAATTTTTAATCGAAAGCTTAATTTGTTTGTAAAACACAGCAAAATGAAATTTGTTTATACTGTTTTAATCTGTTTGTTATTGAATATGGCTAGTGCCCAATGGGATAATCCTGCGGATAAATATAAGGATGCCTATAAAAAGTATTTAAATGCTACATGCCCTTTGAAAGAAGATAACATCAAACACTTTGTTTATTTTGCACGCGATCGGGAATCGATTCATAATCACCCATTTTTGGAAGTTGAAAGATTTACCGGTGCACAAATCATGTACTCGTGGCAACAATTGGAAATAGAAAAAGATGTTTATGATTTTTCCATGATTAAGGAAGATTACGAATATTTAAAATCGAAGGGAAAAAAACTTTTTATCCAGATGCAGGATGCCACTTTTAGTCCGGAATATATAGCCGTACCTGCTTATTTGCAAACCGGAGAATATGATGGGGGAATTGAAAAACAAATCACCGATGAAGGTAAACATGAGGGCTGGGTAGCCAAACGTTGGAATCCTGAAGTGAGAAAACGGTTTGCTGTTTTTTTAAAAGCTTTGGGAAAAGAATTTGACGGGAAAATCGAAGGAATTAATCTACAGGAATCAGCTATCGGAATGAGTCATTCAAAGGATTCGAGCTACACCCCAAAATTATATGCTGAGAGTTTGAAAAAAAATATGCTTGCATTAAAAAAAGCTTTCCCAAAATCCACCACCATGCATTATGCCAATTTTATGCCGGGAGAATGGCTGCCGTGGGAAGATGAAGGTTATCTCCGTTCTATCTACAAATATGGAGAGGAAATCGGCGTTGGGCTTGGAGCACCCGATTTAATGCCACAGCGCAGGGCGCAATTAAATCACGCATTAAAACTGATGCATGAGAACGAATACTCAGTTCCTTTAGGTATTGCGGTTCAGGATGGGAATTATGTGGGAAAAACAGGAGCCGACAAAGATTATAACGAATATACCGACAAAGGAAAAACAAAACGTAAAAATGTTGTTCCGCTTTTACAGGCTTTTGCTAAAGATTTTCTAAAGCTTGATTATATGTTTTGGGTTTGCCAGGAGCCTTATTTTACCGAAGATGTGATTCCTTGTTTTGAAGGTGAGTAAATTATGAATATATACAGAGATGGAACTTGGGATTTGAACGTATAACCACTTTATTTTGACCCCCTTTAATTCCCCCATAGGGGAAAATTCCTCTCCGACAGTTGGCAGAAGGTATGGAGGGGGACAACTTACAAATTGAAACTTAAAGTTCATATCATTTTTGTTTTCAAGCACACTGTTTGAAGAAGAATAAAAAAATGGAAATCAAACTAAAAGAATTAGAAGAAAAAGATCTGAAACTGGTTCAGGAGATTTACAATTACTACGTTGTCAATTCAACGGTTACATTCCAAACAGAGCCGGTTTCTGTTGAAAAATTAAAAACTGAAATACCTGTCGGACATCCCAAATACAAATCCTTTCTTATCACCTTTGATGGACAGGTCTGTGGTTATTGTTATCTGGCGCAGTATAAAAACCGACAGGCCTACGACAGAACTGCTGAGGTAACCATTTATTTAAAGCCGGAATTTGCGGGAAAGGGAATCGGGAATGAGTCTTTAAAACAAATTGAAACAGTTGCAAAAGAAAATCAGATAAAGGTATTGCTTGCCATTATTACTGAAGAAAATTATGCAAGTGTAAAACTTTTTGAAAGTGCCGGTTATGAAAAATGTGCTCATTTAAAGCAAGTGGGTGAAAAGTATAGCCGATTGCTCGACGTTGTGAAGTACCAGAAAATAGTGTAACAGTTTTTTTATCTTATGAGTTTCCGTTTACTTACCTGGATCGCAAATTGATTCTCTCTGAAACACCTGTCCGCCAGTTGGCGGAAGCAGAGACAATCAATTCGCTCCTTTCAGGGAACTACCCTTTATACACATCTTCTGAGACTTTTATTTCAAATTAGGTATAGATAATTCTGTCCGGGCCATCCCATACGTTCTAAACTACTTTCGTCGCCGGACGATTCAATTCCGCTCCTTACCCCAGTGCTCAGTGTCTTCACATTGCTCAGCCACACGCACTGGGCTGCTGCTTAACGCCCAGTTCGGGGCTCTGCAAGCACCAAAGGTGCGTCCGCTAACAGCCCAGGGCAAGCGGATGAAAGAAGCGCCGCCCTGGGATAGAGAACAAGAAAGGCAAAGGCGCAACTTGCCAGCTTTTTGAAAACAACTGTTACATGCGCCGCATATTTGTCGTTTATCAGAAAGAATACCCTTAAAACATTTTTGTATTAAGGGCAGCTCAGGGAAAGGGGTAAATGAATTGATATTCAGAAATATCACTAATATTTTAGGTGTCAATACGGATATTCATTTTATCTTTAAAAAAAACTAAACATCATGAACACAAAAATTACTCTTCTTTTTGGATTTTTATTAATAGCAATAAACGTAATCAGTCAAAATAAAAATAAACCACAATCCGGTTTTATCGATGCACATCCTGCGGATCATTTACCACCTTATATTAAACTTGCCTGTGGTTTTGGCGAACGGCCCGAGTGGTCGCACGATGGTCGCTTAATTATTTTTGTGGATAAACCCATGGGTGAAGTATACGAACTGGAACTGGCCACCGGAATCATCCGGCCCAAAACCCGTCATTTTAATCATTATGGTTTTACACGTGCGATGTACCTGGCCAATGGCGATATTTTGCTTTCCGGTCCAAATGCGCCTTTTGATCCAACCATTCCTGATGAAAGGGAAAAAGCAAGAGATATGTGTTGGTTGTCGGTAATGGATAAAAACGGGGAAAAAGAACCTGTCCCCTTAAATACTTTATGTGCGGAAGGACCGGCAGTTTCACGATCCAAAATGAGAATTGCCTGGACTCATCGAGACCGGCAACTTCCTGAATTAGGAAAAAACAGGGCCAAATTATTGATGGCAGAAATTGTTTATGAAAATGGTATCCCAAAACTAGACCATCAAAGGGTAATTTTTGATTCGAAAACCTTACCTTTTACACTTGGACATTCCAGTCTGGAAACACAAAATCTTGTACCTCCTGAAGATATAAAAGTAACTTTTGCTGTTTACACCATCGAAGATGGAAACAATACCGATGTTTATATGGTGGATAGTGAAACAGGGGAGTATCAGACAATAACCAATTCACCTTGTTGTTATGATGAACCCGAAGGGATTTTCCCGGATGGAATGTATACTTGTGTAGAACATGCTCCAAGCGATAAAACTGCATGGCCACTTCTTGATTTGTTTAAACTGAAACTCGATGGTTCGGGGGCAATGCAAAGATTAACCTATTTTAGTGACTATAAAGGATACAAGGCCAACCAGGGTGTAATTTCCGATGATGGAAAATTTATGTGCTTTCAGATTGGAAAAGACAATCAGGAAGCCGGGGTTGGGTTTGGCTTTTTTATAATGGATTTGGAAGAAGCCGCAAAACACCTGGAAGATTTTAAATCGTATAATGAGTAATATAAAATTTATTTCCTGATTACCCCACGTTTGTAGCGAAGGGTAAATATTTTGGCATTTTTTGAGGCGGTTTTGAAATAATATTGTGAATATTTAAAGAAACTTTTTGGTTAGATTTTTTTTGTGATTTTGTGTTTTCGTGGCAGAGATTTTTTTGCCACCAAAGCTCAAAAACACTAAAATTCACTTAAATTTCATTTGCAATATCCGTCTAATCGCAATTCAAAACAGTCGCTTATTGCCGGAAGAATATTTTTTAGTCAAAAGTTAATGGAAAGATTATTCCTCATTCGACATCGAATATGGAAAACTTTCCTGTGTAGTACCGCGGTTTTTGTTTGGAGTTGCCGACATTGAAAAATTAATTTTTCCTCCTTCCCAAATTGTCCCGTGTTTTATAAAATTCTTATTGTAATTTTCTCCGTTGATTTCAACAGCATCCACATAGACATTTTTCTTTGAATTATTATCAGCTTCCATAACAAATTCATTTCCGTTTTCCAATTGCAGGGTAACTTTATCGAATAGCGGAGAACCTAAAACATATTCATCGGTGCCCGGACAAACCGGGTAAAAACCCATGGCGCTAAAAACATACCAGGCTGAAGTTTGGCCATTGTCTTCGTCACCGCAATATCCATCAGGATGATAGGAATACAACTTATCCAAAACCTTTCTTGACCAATACTGCGCTTTCCAGGATTCGCTGGTATAATTGTACAGATAAATCATGTGTTGGATGGGCTGGTTTCCGTGGGCATAATTTCCCATTCCGGCAATCTGCATCTCACGTATTTCGTGAATTACAAATCCGTAATACGATTCATCAAATATTGGTGGAACCACAAAAACAGAATCCAGCATACTGATAAAATCTTTATCGCCACCCATTAGATTTTTCAAATCCTCCATATCCTGAAAAACACTCCAGGTATAGTGCCAGCTGTTTCCTTCGGTAAAAGCATCGCCCCATTTGTATGGACTGAACGGTGATTGAAATTCTCCATTTTCGTTTTTACCGCGCATAAGTTTCACCTCCGGGTCAAATACATTACGGTAATAACGTGCCCGTTTTTTAAACAGATCAATTTCTTCCTGAGGTTTTTCCAGTTCCTGAGCCATTTTCCAGATACAAAAATCGGCATAGGCATATTCCAGAGTTCGGGCAGTGTTTTCCCTGATTCCGGTATCGTAAGGGATATATCCAAGCCGGTTGTATTCTTCAGCACCCAATCTTCCAACAGAAGTTACATCTTCTTTAAAACCGGTAGTATTTTTAATAATAGCTTCGTATAAAGTTTCAATATCATAACCCCGAATTCCTTTGAGATAGGAGTCGGCAATTAAAGAAGCAGAATTGGAACCTATCATACAACTGCGGTGCCCCGGACTGGCCCACTCAGGTAACCAGCCACTTTCTTTGTAAGTATTTACAAGTCCCTGCATGATTTGAGAATTTAACTCAGGATACATCAGGCTGAAAAAAGGAAATACAGCCCGAAAAGTATCCCAAAAACCATTATCGGTAAACATATAGCCGGGCAGAACTTCACCATTGTAAGGACTGTAATGTACCATTTCGTTATCGGCATTAAACTCGTAAAATTTACGTGGGAAAAGTAAGGTGCGGTACAAACACGAATAAAATGTTCTTTGTTCAGCTTCTGTTCCACCTTCCACTTTTATTTTTGAAAGTTCTGTTTCCCAGATATTCTCTCCTTCGTTTTTAATTTCATCAAAAGTTTTGTTCCCGATTTCACGTTTTAAATTGATTTCTGCCTGTTCCAAACTGATAAACGATGAGGCCACTTTAACATTTACTACTTCACCCTTTTTTGTTTTGAAACCCACTAAGCCGCCTGCATGAAAACCTTCAGCTTCTTTTGAGTCTGAGAT
>CAJXZG010000072.1 GCA_913063265.1 uncultured Prolixibacteraceae bacterium
AAAATCAATTTACAACTTTGAAGGGAAACCGAAAGGGAGTACCTTCTTTTTAATTAATTTAGTCGGACACTACTGATAAAGTTTATTTTTAACAGATACGTTGTTTTCATGGCTATCTTACCGGATCAAATTGCACATAATCCCAGAAAAGCATTCCATTTACAATATTTCTAATAGTAACAGTATGTTCAGCTGTGGTTAAAAACTCAACCTCACCAACCTCCTGCAAACCTCCTGAACCACCAGTTCCGCCGTAAGGTCCTTCATAAATGGTGGGCATTGGAACACCATCAACATACACCATACAATTGGTAACATCTCCCCAGCCCGGTTGATAAATGGAAACTTTATATTTTCCTTTCATTACTTTTGGGAAGGTTATTGAAATTGACCACCAACCATTCATGCTTAAACAATCGTTATTTCTGTTTCCATTGTTTATCTTGAAATAATACAATAAATAGTCACCTTCCCAACTTACTTTTGCCAACTGATCTTCATCTTTGTTCCAGCGGAAATAATATTTTCTGAAATAGTCCGCTTGTTGCATATCGAAAAAATCTGTTGTTTCAAAAGATACCGTTGCGGGTTCCGGTTCTACAACCGGAAGTATATCGTTGATTGAATGTATTGCTCCGTTTTTTGCAGGAAAATTGGATTGAGGCACAAAAAATCCCGTGTACTCATTGGTTTTTTTATCAAGATTGATTTTATAATCATCGTCAATTGTAATAAAAATGTTATTGTCTCGTGACAATATCGGATACAAACCAGTATTTAAATCAGAAAGATAAAAACTGCCATTCAAACAATGATACTCAATAAACCTGTAAAAAGGATCTGTAATAAATGTGACGCTGTCCTTATGCCCCCCGCACCAGTCAATTAAATCATCGATATTATAAATTCCATACCTGTTAAAAATTGTATCTGCCACTGCCAGAATTGTAAACCTTGTTCTTGCTACTTTTTGCCCGTAAGGAAAATCTATAATCTGAAGAGTATCTTTTAATCCGGTTATACTAAGTCCTTCGGATAAAATTCTGTACGAAGGGTTTTCAGAAACTATATTAAATACATCCTTCACAACAGGATCAAGGACTTTATCAACCATATGAATAAATCCATTGGCAGTACGTATATCTCTTTTTATAACTTTAGAATATTTTGCAACAATAATTTCCGAGCCTTCAAATTCAGTTGGAATATAATCGCCCAGACCATTTGTCTCACGTAATGCTCCTAAGCCAAAATCACCTGTTGGCAACGCAGCTCCTACAATATGAGTCAACATCAAATTTCTTTTAAACTCTTCGTCAAGCTCATCCAAAGAATTAACACCTTTCATCTGGTAATATTCAAACATGGCTTCATCGTTAGGAGCAAATACTGTAAATGGCCCCCTTACATTTAAAACTGATTCAAGTCCGGTTTCTCTCATGAGTTTACCAAATTCTGAAAAAATTTCGGGGTTACTGTTAATATAATCTGCCGCGAGTTGTTCCTGAGATTTTGCTTCCCATAATTGAGCTTCTTCTGCACAGTTGCTGAAAATTATAACAACTGTCAAAAAAAGTAAATACCTGAACATGGTATTAAATTGCTTCATAACTAGATGATTCATCTTTAAGTAATTAGTTTTTTGGTTAATTCTTAAAGTCTCTGTATTTGCCGAATACAATTGCTTTAAGGATGTCAAAATTACCTATTTTTTTTAATATAGTTCTATGATGTTTTGAATATGGTAGACGAAAAAACCAAATATTTACACAAACATTGATTATAATTTGAATAATTTTCTAACCTACAATCAATTATCTCAAAAAAACATGTGATTGCAATATTCATTTTCGGCCATCAATTATACAACAACTGAGTTTCTCATTGGAAATAAAAAGAAGGAAGGGGAAAGAACTATGGACGCTTTTTGAAGATGATTGATGATTGATGATTTACAAACCCCTAAATATAAAACCAATCATAAATACAGAAGTTACTTTCCCCTTTTTGTGTGCTTGTGCTAAACAACTTTCCTGCCAAACATGTTTTACACTGATAATCAACACAAAAACTATGTGTGCCAAAAACCCTTGTTCCTAATTTGGGAAATTATGTTTAGTTTCTTCCCATAATTAAACTTGCATATAAAGATTATTAACTATTTATTTCTCTTTTTATTAAATTTTATTTCTAAAGAATAAATCCCTGTAGCCTTTTACAGACAATACATCCGCTTATTTGCTGTTGAGAAATGAACACTTAAAATTTCTTAAACTGTAAAAATTTAACATGTTACATAAAACAAAAATCATCTTTTTAACGTAACTTGTATCAACCAAATATGATTATAATCTGTTATAATCAATGAAGCGAAAAGAGTAGAATTTTCATTTATAATGGTTGGTTTTATAAAGGGGTTTGTAAAATTGTCATTCACACATCTAAGCGTCCAAGAAATTCTGCTCTTTTCTTTTTTTGTACTTTGTTAAAAAAACTATCCTTGAAAAATCAGAAAATAGTTTTTACACAATAAACAAATTGACAAAATGATTCTTTTCTATACGAAGCGATAAATATTTAGATTAGACTATTCCCAGGGAACTTTAGAAGAGCGATAATAGTTAATGTTTTTAGCTTCAAATCTTTTCCCATGACCGGCCAGCCTGAACTTGTATTCATTCCAGTCTCTTCTTTCCGGATTTGTCCATCCTATTTCAGCGTAGCCAGGTAACCGGGGAAATACCATATATTCTATTTCATCAATATTGGTAACTGTTTCCGACCAAAGAGGAGATTCAATTCCTAAAATATTTTCTTTATTTAACACCGGGAGCAAATCAACCGGATTCCATGAGTAGCCATGATCAACTTCAATAAAACCTGCCCAATTCAATCCCAAAGTTGTTGTTGAATCATATTTCATATCGAGATATGCTTTTGAAGCAGGAGAAACAATTACTTTGGCACCTTTCTCTATTCCCATTGTGGTGTTTTTCTCATTATCCCAAAATTGCACGACAACATTTTCAATTAATTCTGCATGTGCAATTTCATCCCATCCGATCACCTTTTTCCCGTGTGATTTAACAATTAGTTGTACCCTGTTTATAAACGGGATATAATCTTCCAGTGGTGTCACATGAGATTCATCACCCCCTATATGTATATATGGTCCTGGTGTTATTTCTGCCAGTTCCCGTACAACATCATCGATAAATTGATAGGTAACTTCCTTATCAGTGCATAAAGTACTAAAACCAACCTCTGTACCGGTATATAACTCCGTTTTTTTGCCACTACAGTTTAGTTCGGCATAAGACGCAAGCGCAGCGTTTGTATGCCCGGGCATATCAATCTCAGGGATAATAGTAATATTTCTTTGTAGGGCGTACTTTACAATTTCTGAATATTGTTCCTGGGTATAAAATCCTCCTTCGCCCCCACCTACTTCTGTACTGCCTCCAATTTCAGTAAGCTTAGGCCACGATTTTATTTCAATTCTCCAACCCTGGTCGTCAGATAAATGTAAATGTAATTTATTCATCTTATACATGGCAAGAAAATCAATAAATTGCTTTACTTCTTCAACATTAAAAAAATGCCTTGCAACGTCTAACATAGCACCACGATAGGAAAATTCCGGAAAATCTTCAATCTCTCCTGTTGGAATAAGAAAGGATGTGTTTTCGGTATTTCCTGCCGGCAAAGTTTGAAGCAAAGTCTGAATACCATTAAAACAACCTGCATTTTGAGCACCTGCAATTGTCACCTTTTTTTTATCAATAATAAGTTTATAACCTTCTTCACCAAGAATCTCTGTTTCATTTTCCGTGGTTAAAAAAATACCCTTTTCGGGGGCTTCTGATACGGGTTTAATTAAACCGTTATAGTTCATAATTTGCGATAACTCAAACGACAAATATTCTGCTAATTCTTTTAATCCTTCAACATTTTCCTCATAATATAAAGTTGTTTGATTACCTATTGTAAAGTTCTTTCCAGTTGCAGTTACATTCACGGGTTTCGGGATAAAACTAACTTTTGTTAAATCTGACGGATTATTTTGGTCACACGAAATTTGAAGTAAAACCATAAATACAATTGCTACTGAAACTAATATTTTATTTTTCATTTTACCTGGTATTTTATTAAACTAAAAATTTGGATGTAAAATTATTTAAATGAATTAAACAAACTACTATTTTCTTATTTATGCCAGATTATTTTGTTGATACTCTGAAAGCTGAAAATAGGAAAGGGCAGCAGATCGCTACCCTTTTTGTCGCATAATTTTATAAAAGATAAAAAATAAGGGTACCCAATATTATTAAAAATTTTAGTTCAAACCCAAGATACTTATTATTTCTTATCAACATATTAAAGTGTATAAATCAATATCAACAAACACTGTTTTAAAAATTAGTTATCATTGAATTCAATTTTCCACAATCCTCTGAAATCATTTAATTTATATCCTGTTGCTAAATCAGAAGGATAAAGTTCCTTCAATTTTTCCACTGTTTTTTTCTCAATATCAGAACCCGGTTTTCCATGACATTTCAAACATGCAGGCATTGCTGTTCTGATTGGTTTATAATATATCAGCGTTTTCCCTTCAGAAATAACAGTATCTGATGTATTAAACTTTGCAAAATGCACCCACATTGCATTGTCATTTTTTGTTCTGAGATAATTTTCAGGATTGCGGTTTTTAGTTGAAACCCTATTGATGTTACAATTGTTTGCAGCGTTCAGACTGTCAACTATTGTCGAAGCATTGAGGTTACAAAATTCCAGGGCATTAACAGGTCCTCCCTGTTTCATTGCACTACCAACATTTGCCAATAATACAGATTGGGTAAGATTTGAGACTTCGTTTCCTCTGTTTTGTATTTCAATATAGGTTTCGCTGCTAATTTTTGTTTTGCACGATACCAGTACTATAATCATACCAATCAATAAAAAACCTGCTTTTTTCATAGTTGTGTATATTTAATTTTCCAATATGCATCTTAAAGTTTGAATTTTAACTTTACATTTCACTTATGTGATATGTTTAAATGTTTTCAAAAAAATCTAAGTACCATTCATCTATCCATTTAAGAAAAGGAATTCCATTCTCATCAAATTGAATCGGTAACCATATGTATCTTCCATCGATTGCATTTTCGGGAGTCCAACGGTCACCCATAAAAACAAAGGCATCCTTTTTCCCTGGAATTTGCAAAACAAATGTACTTTGAGAACGAAAGGTAAGCTCTGCTCCTTCACCTACACAAGGATTTCCTAATTCTTCCCAGGGCCCAAATATGTTCGGAGCGCATGCCAGGCGCGCAGCATTTGGCTCCCAACCTGTACAATCTGATGCAATGATATAATATTTATTATTGTGTTTAAACATTGCCGGTGCTTCCATGTAACGATCTGAAAAAACACGAACATAATTTCCGGCATCCGACAAATAATCATCGGATAATTGAGAAATATGCAGTGTACTGTTTTCTTCCGAAGAATAAATATGATAGGCTTTCCCATCATCATCAACGAATAAATTCTGATCGCGAGCCATTTGTCCTGTGATAAAATCTCGTCCCAGCAGGTTTAAAGAGTCAGGGTGTGAAGGTAAACATCCTTTTCCTCCACAATATTTTTTTTCAACATTCCCCGACACAGGCTGTTTATGCAATCCTAAAACATTCTTTGGCCAGATACCAGCATTCGGACGAAAACTTTTTAAAAATTTATATGGTCCGGTTACTTTGTCAGCGATCGCAACACCCGAACGAGCCGCATCGTAGCCCATACTTTTAAGTTCAAGATGAAACCACATTACAAACTTTTTAGTTTTCGAATTAAAAATCACTTTTGGACGTTCCAGGATGCAACCTTCTGTAATATCGTGGTTCGGATCATCTTTGACTACTTCCAATGCTATTCCTTCATCAAACCAATCAACAAGATTTTTGGATGAATAGCAATGTACACCAACCCATGCTTTGTTTCCTTTCTTGCCTTCTATCTTATGTTCTCCAAACCAATAATATATACCTTCGTAAAACATTATTCCTCCTCCATGTGCATTAATGTGGACGCCATTATTATCGGGCCATTTTTCCCCGGACTTTATAGAAACAGGTTGTTGCTTACACGAAATAAATATCAAATAGCCCAGAATAATTAGAATAAGCTTAGCTTTCATAGATAATATTTTGAGGTGACTGATTTTGGTTTAGGATTTAGAATCATTTTCTTCGTACATTGGGATTTCAATGTAGAAAGTTGTTCCAATATCCAATTCGGTATCGAACCAGATTTTACCGGAAAAGTTTTCCACAATGTTTTTTACGATTGCCAGTCCAAGCCCCATGCCACTGGTTTTGGTTGTAAAACTTGGGCTAAAAAGCTTATCTCTTAGTGCAACAGGTATTCCGATTCCATCATCGGTAACGGCTATAACAGCCATTTTTCCCCTTTTACGTAAGGTAATTATAATGTTTCCTTTTCGGGTTTCGGGAATAGCCTGTATTGCATTTTTTATTAGGTTTATTATCGCTCTCGAAAGCTGCTCCCTGTCAGCATTAACTGAAATGTTATGCAAACTCTCATTTTCAAATTTTATTTTTGCCCTGTCATGATTTTCAAACAGGTTAATCACTTTTTCAAGCTGTTTACCTAGCTCAAAAACCTGATTTCGGGCATTTGGTATTTGTGCAAAATTCGAAAATTCAGTGGCAATATTCGATAGATTATCAATTTGTTCAATTAAGGTAGCTGTAACTCTTTCTAAATATTCATGATTTTCTTTTCCTTTTCCTTTTGCTCTTTGCAGATGCTGAATATTTAGTTTCATCGGAGTAAGCGGATTTTTAATTTCATGTGCAATTTGTTTAGCCATTTCACGCCATGCAGATTCACGTTCAGAGCGAGCTAATAAATCTGCACTAACCGCAAGTTCATCAACCTTTTTGTTGTATTCTTTTACTAAACTTCCAATTTCATCATTACTTTTATAAGATATTGGTGCGTTGTGCTTACCCAGTTGCATCTTTTGCAAGTTCTCCTGAATAACCACCAAAGGACGTGTAATTTGATTCGAAATAAAAACGGCCACAATAATACTCGCCAGCAGCAACAGCACGTACAGATTAATAAAGGCGACAATAGTTGTCGACATTTCCTGGCTGTATTTGTCTTGCGAAATAAAATACGGCAAATTAATTGTTCCAAGAATCTGACCTCTGTAGTTTATAATAGGCTTGTATACTGACAGGTATGACAACTCACCAATTTCTTCGGGTTGAAAATAACTTTCATATTGATAGTTCTGGAATATCTCGTAAAATGCAGGTGAATTCATTCTTGTGGAAACTAATCCACGGTCAAAAATTTCTATTCTTGAAGAGGCAAGTAAATTTCCATCTACACCGTAAATATTAATATCGGTACGGAAAATATTTGAAAGTTTTGCCAACTCTCTGAAAAGCCACTCAACCAACTCAGGTGTAATTTCGTCTTTATCTTCCAGCCTCATTTCGATCTCTTCCGAAATCGATTTCATTTTCTCATTTAAATCGTTTTGATGTTTAGATTTAAATTCATCGATATTATAAATAATAGTTGCCAGTGCAACCAATAAAAGTGATATAAAAACGATAGAAACTATAGCTACCTGGATCTTAAATTTGAGGTCATAAATAATTCTGCGGGAACCTATCTCCTGAATTCCTATCAGTTTAATAACAACAACAATCAGAAAATAAAAAACAAAAAGATATGGAAACGAAATAAGGTAATCCTGAAATCTCAACAATTTTCTTGATACAATCACATAATTATTTTCACGAGTGTGATAGATAAGGTGCTCAAATGAGTCGAGTTTGCGAATTGTAAACTCTTCGTTTTCCGGATAATAAGAATCTACATATAAATTGTAGCTATAATCACCAAACTTGTCGGTTAATTCCCCTCCGTAATATTTGGCATAACTGAATTTTCGATAGTTTTCTGAACGGGTGATGGATTTGTCAATTAACAATTCCGGAAAACCAATTCCTTCAAACAACAAATCAGAATCCAAATCGATATAAATTGTTACTCCGTTTTGAATCCCCGGAATCTGATAATGTAACCTCCCTGAATAAGATATCCTCCCGTTCATATTATCCATAAAATAAAAGTTCGAGCCTGAAATCTGAACTCCCATGTCATTAATTAATCCATCGAGGTATGACATACAAGGCACTGTTTGGTTTTCAGGTGGAATTTTAAGGCTGTCAACGGAACTGCATATATAAACCTCAAAAATGTATTTTCTGAAATACCCGCTGAAATATTTCTGTTCGATGTATTCTCTCGGATCCTCGTTTTGCATTAATAAACTAATTATTGCCGGATCATTAATAATCTGTTTTTCGGTTTTGGCAAGAAACTCTTCAGCAGCCGGATCCCTTTCAGCAACAAGAGTAACGGCAAATAATTTTTGATTTTCTTTTTCTTTCAGATTTACGATATGATAAAAGAAAATAAGTGAATATATTGCTGTTACGGATACAAATATGATAAGATAACTTAATGAAAATTTTCGTAGATATCTTTTTGTAAAAAGGGTTGCCAGCGATGTTGAAACCAGGAAAAATCCCAAAACATAAAATGATATTTTCTGAACAGCTATGGTTTGTACTGCCCCAAGAAAAACAACAATAACAATAAATACCACCAACAATTGTAAAAACGAGAAATCCTGAGATGCCTCTTCGATAACCCGGATAACAAAAAAAAGTATTGAAAACAGAAGTAATCCCACAGAAAAAATACCGATAATACTTTGTATTGAGATACCTATAATCTTATTCAAGGAGAATGAAATAGTGGAATTATAAATTAGAATTTCAATAAAATAATTGGCAAATAAATATAAACTCGCAGTAAAAAGCAGTAATAAAACACCTATTATCTTCCTTGAGATAAATGCGTCTTCTTCAAGTTTTTTAAATTGAAGTCCAATGGTAAAATTGTACATCCAAAAAGAAAAAAAGAGAACAAAAAGAAAATAATCCCCTAATGATGGTAACCAACTGTTTAGAGCAAAAACCTCAGGACTGAAAAATGATAAATGTGACAGTAATTCAGGAATATGGAAAATAAGATGCAACCAGTAAACGATAAAAAGTGCAACTCCCAAACCAAATAACTTGAGAAAAAAACCTGCTTCACTTGCCTCAAATTCTTTTCTAAAATAAAATAACAGAATTATCAAACCTATGAGGTAAATAATAGCCGGGATATAAAGCTGATCTTTTGTACACAAAAACTGGCCTGCCGGTTTTAATGAAAACAGAACTTCACCTTTTTCATCAACTACCGGAAATGCACCTTCATTTGTCACTTTCAACACCAGAAAATCATCAGGCAGGCTGTACGACTTAAAAAATGAATTTTTCAAATATTTGTTCTCGTGTTCGTAGTTATGTTTTACAAGATGTAGCCCAACCACCTCATAATTATCCGAAACCAAAGTTTTTGAGAAATAATATCCATTTGGGAACTCTATTAATCCTTCTCTCTTTTTAAACTCCCGAAGGTTTTTGTAAAAGCCTATCGACCGGCTCGACCAATAAACCAATTCATCTGATTCATATACCAGATAACCAAAACCACTTTTGTCGATATCTGAAGTAAATGACTTAAGTTGTTCAAAATAGCTTCCGTCAAAAGAATCTGAAGCAACAATTTCTCCAATTTTTTGAACCTGCTCACTCAGTTCTCTCTCTTGTTTTATTAATTGTTCCTGAAAGTCTTCGACCAGATGAATTTCCGGATGTTTTTTTAATAAACCATTTTCAACAATTGCAGCGATTACAAAAAGACTAATTGCAAAAATCAGGTAACTGTATCTATTCAACTTTAACAGCATATTTAATCATGATGATATGGTTCACCTTTTAAAATTGTAAAGGCTCTATATATTTGTTCAACGCACATTAATCGTACCATTTGGTGTGAAAAGGTTAATTTTGACAAAGAAATTTTTGAAACAGCCGAATTATAGACTTTTTGTGAAAAACCATATGGACCTCCAACTACCATTATCAACTCTTTTATTCCGCTCGCCATTTTCTTTTCAATGAACATTGCCAATTCTCGTGAGCTAAATAATTTGCCTTTTTCATCAAATAAATGAAGCTCCTTACCTGGCAAATTTTTAGTTAAGATTAAATCTCCTTCCAAAGTTTTTTGTTGTTCAATGCTTAGATTTTTTCTTTTTTTTAGGTCCGGAATGATTTGAATTTGAAAATTTATATAATGGTTTAAACGCTTAGTGTATTCGCTTATTCCCTCGGTTAAATATGCTGCATCGGTTTTCCCTATAACCAATAAAGTAATCTTCATATCAGAGAATGAATTTTAATTTTATAAATTTACATTAAAATTGGGTGTATAAAAGAGTTTAGCACAATTTTTGAAGATGAAATGTTTAATTTTTGAAACAGGTACAACAATAATGTCAGCAATAAAAAAATCGCTATTTACACTGTTCCTTATTCCCTTACTTACTATTTTCCCTAACCAGTTAAAGGCTCAGGTTCCCAACGAGATAATTCAAAGCTTAAAAACAGGTAATTCTAAAACTTTATCACAATATTTTAACCAAAATATTGAAATGGTAGTATTAGAAAATGATAATATTTACAGTAAAGCACAGGCACAGCAAATTTTGAATAAATTTTTTACAAAATACTCGCCTGAAAGCTTTAATATTATTCACCAGGGAGGAAAAGTAGACCAGTATATTATTGGAAATTTAGTTACCAATAAAGGGAAATTCAGGGTAACTTTTCTTCTCAAAAAGAATAACGAAAAATATTTCATTCATCTATTTAGAATTGAAGAACAATAACTTGAATGATTAACGAGGGGAAGTATTTCAACCATTTAGCAGAAGTGGGAGAAAAAATTACCGAGAAGGCAAAAAAAATTTCACTCCCATTTTTTGAGGGGGTTCCATTGTACGATGTAGCACTCTTCTTTTGGCGTAGTATTGTCGATGGTAGCATAACAACCCGTGCTTCGGCAATTGCTTTTTCATTCTTTATCGCCTTTTTCCCTTTTGTTATCTTTTTGTTTACACTGATTCCATACATTCCGATTAAAAACTTTCAAACAGAATTGCTGATTTTAATTCAGGATTTTATGCCATCGGGGACATATTTTGCCATTGAAAATACTGTAGAGGATATAATTACTCAACCACGTGGTGATTTATTGTCGTTTGGATTTTTTACGGCACTTATTTTTTCAACTAATGGTATTGCTGCAATGATGAGCGCCTTTGATGCTACGATTCATGCAATACATCGTCGGTCATGGTTAAGTCAGCGTCTGGCAGCAATCGTAATCCTTATTATTCTATCCCTGATGTTAACCCTTGTTGTAGCACTGTTTACGAGTGGCCAGATTTTAATTCAGGATTTGCAGAACAGCGATATTTTACATGCCGGAATCACAGTTCCGTTAATTACTATTGTAAAATGGATAATAATATTAACATTACTGTTTTTCACCTATTCATTTTTGTATTATATGGCACCGGCAAAAAAAACAAAGTGGCGTTTTATCTCAGCCGGAGGAACACTCGCAACTATTTTAAGTGTTATTTCATTTATTGGTTTTTCTTATTATATCAATAATTTCAACCAGTATAACAAGCTCTATGGTTCAATTGGAACTTTGCTGGTAATTCTGTTATTGATGTATCTGATGTCGCTGATTTTACTGATTGGCTTTGAGTTGAATGCCAGTATTCATCAGGCGAAAAATGAATATGAATATGAAGATTGGTAGTATTAATTTTATTTCGAATTAAGGCTTAACGGTAATTATAAGAAGCTTATTTTTTACCCTGTTTGAACAGGATTTCCTTTTCATTTTTTGTTAAACTATCGTAACCTGCTTTTCCAATCTTTTCTAATATCCTATTGACTTCTTCCTGTTCCTCTTTTTTCATTTTATTGTATTCACGATCATCCCGGGGAGGCTGCTTATGAGTTATTTTCATTTTGCTTCCGGCTTTAAAAGAATCTTTAAACCACATTGCAATTTTATCCAGGAACCTGACAAAACCGGAACCTATATCTTTCCCCTTACCAAGTTGATAAATATAAAACCAACCCCAGAAAGCGCCACCCAAATGGGCAATGTTTCCTCCGGGATTCGATGATGAAATCAAAATTACAGAAAGCAACACATAAAAAAGTGCGATATATTTTAAACGAAAAGTTCCGATAAAAGAGAGGTTTATTTGATTATTCGGATCATAATAAGCAATTGCAACTAAAATTGCATATACCGATGCAGATGCCCCAAGTAACAATCCACTGGTAGATTGAAAAACCGGAAAAAGATTAAATGCCAAAACATAAAAAGCAGCTCCCGATATTCCACCAAGTAAATAAACGCTTAGTAATTTATCTCCATCCAAACGGTATAAAAAAAGTTTTCCAAACCAATACAGTCCAAGAAGATTAAAAAATAAGTGAATAAATCCGGTATGCAGAAACATATACGAGATTGGGGTCCAGGGCCTTTTCAAAATGGCAGCAAAATCTGATGGCAACGATAATATAAATGGCAGTATATTACTTCTTCCGGCCAAATAAAAAACAACTCCGGCTATACTAACCAAAAGAAACATCCCGATATTTACATATATCAATCTGGTTACAGCTGAGCCTTCTTTGAAGGTTCGTTTTATGTCGGAAATAATATCCATGTTTAATAAAACTTCCTCGAATTTTTATTCCAGTATTTAATCATAATATACCCAAACAACATCCCTCCCAGATGGGCAAAGTGAGCAACATTACTTCCTGGTTGTGAGAATCCAAGATACAATTCAAGTGCACCATAACCCATAACAAAATATTTGGCTTTTATAGGAATTGGCGGGAATAATAACATCAATTGAGTATTTGGGAAAAGCATACCAAATCCCAACAATATACCAAAAACTGCTCCGGATGCTCCAACGGTCGGAACATTTAAAATCATATTCATTTTACCCAGAAGAGGCTCTGAGAAATTTTTCCCTTCACTCCAAATTTGATAACCTGTTTCTTTAACATAGGCAATTTGTTCTGGTGAAAGTTTTGAAGTTACGTTGGCGTATTCAATATAATTTACAAAAGAATGCAGCACAGCTGCACCTATTCCCGTTACCAAATAAAATGTAAGAAATCTTTTAGGCCCCCAAACACTTTCCAGTACCCTTCCAAACATGTACAAAGCAAACATATTAAAAAATATGTGGGTCAATCCTCCATGCATAAACATGTGAGTAAAAATCTGGTGCAATCTGAATTTCTCTGACAGCGGGAAATGTAATCCAAGATAGGTATACAAATTTAATCCGGATTGTTCGAGTATAAATGTTGCAGCAAAAATCAGCACATTTACAATTATCAGGTTTTTTACTACCGGTGGTATATTATTTAAAATCGGCCTGTATTTCATTTTATTATTTTTTTCAGAAGTCTAACAATAGCCAGACCATTTTAGTTTTACCCGAAAATAAAGACATTATGTCATTTATTAAAACTTTTTTCGATATCCTGAGTTGAAATTATGGTCAAAACCTTTTTCCCGTCAGGCGAAAAATTAGGCGTGGCACAAGCAAACAAACCGTCGATTAAAGTATCAACTTCTTCCTGTTTTAAATCAATACCATAATCTAAAGATGATGCTTTTGATAAAGAAATGGCAATTTGTTCTTTTGCTTTTGATTGAGCATTAACTGGTGAATTTTTGTATTCTTCCAATAATTTTTCTACAATCAATTCAGGTGAAGCAACATCTAAAACACCCGGAGTTCCGCTAATTATAAAAGTATCTTTTCCAAACTCACGAATATCAAATCCCAGAGATAATAATTCAGGTATAATATTTTTCAACAGGGCAGCGTCAGCAGGATTAAGTTCTAAAGTTTGGGGAAAAAGTAACTTTTGACTGGCCACTGAATCTGATTTCATTACTTCCATAAATTTCTCAAAAAGAATTCTTTCATGAGCGCGTTTTTGATCAATGACCATTAATCCCGATTTCACGGGTGTAAGTATGTATTTTTGTTTTAACTGCAAAGTCTTTTTCCCTGAAAACTGAGTTAAAGATTCTGCAAAAAGTGAATCACTTTTATCATGGAAATATTCAGGTTCAGGTTTTATTTTTAATTGAGCTCCGCTATAAAGGTCTTCCCAGTTTTCAAGATTTGCTTTTTCTTTTGGTGATTTTGTATAAGCATTTCCGGCGTAACTGTTTTTTTCTGTTTCAAAAGGATTGTATGTATGATTAATTTGAATTTCCGGAAATGAAATGTCTTCTTTCGACTTTTTGGGTGTTGGAATATCGATACTTCCGCTTTGGTTAAAATCGATTGAAGGAACAACATTGTGTTTCCCCAGTGATTCGCGAACAGCAGCATGAATAATTTGCCAGATATCCCGGTCGTTTTCAAATTTAATTTCTGTTTTTGTGGGATGAACATTAATATCGATATTTGCTGCTTCGATTTCGAAAAACAGGAAATAAGAAGGAAAAGTTTCGGGAGGTAACAACTGCTCATAGGCCTTCATAATTGCCTTATGAAAATACGGGTGGCGAAAATATCTCCCGTTTACAAAAAAGAATTGCTCGCCAAAGGTCTTTCTTGCATATTTTGGTTGTCCAACAAATCCAAAAATATTAACCAAACTGGTTTCTTCATTTACCTGCACCAAACTTTGGTTGGCTCCCTTTCCAAACAAATCCACGATTCGTTTTCGATAATTGGTTTTTGGCAGCTCATAAATCGCAGAATTATTATGAAAAAGGGAGATTTTAATGTCGGGGTTTGGAATTGCAATTCTTTGAATTTCCCAAATGATATGTTTTAATTCGGTTGTATTTCCTTTAAGAAATTTTCTTCGTGCAGGCACATTAAAAAACAGGTTTTTGACCATAAAGTTTGTACCATTATTACAGGCTGTAGCCTCCTGCTTTTTTACATCCGAACCGATGATATGAATATAAGTACCAACCTCATCTTCTGTTTTTTTTGTTTTGATTTCAACATCAGCAATGGCTGCAATTGATGCCAGTGCTTCTCCCCTAAAGCCCATTGTTCGGATGCAAAACAGATCGTTGGCCGATTTTATTTTAGAAGTAGCATGACGCTCAAAAGCCATACGGGCATCAGTAGGTGACATCCCACAACCATTGTCTGTGATTTGTATCAATGTTTTTCCGGCATCTTTTACATGAACTGTTATCTCA
The DNA here is from genome assembly GCA_913063265.1 of uncultured Prolixibacteraceae bacterium. Taxonomy (GTDB): domain Bacteria; phylum Bacteroidota; class Bacteroidia; order Bacteroidales; family Prolixibacteraceae; genus Draconibacterium. The sequence continues at coordinate 15,304 of CAJXZG010000072.1, forward strand.
CTGGCACCTGCATCTAATGCATTCTCCACCAACTCTTTAACTACTGACGCCGGTCTTTGTATAACTTCTCCGGCAGCAATTTGATTTGCAACCGAATCGGGTAATAACTGAATTATATCACTCACTTAAATCGTGTTATTAGAATGCCCCTTTATTAAGGGATAAAAAGTAAAATTTAGAACAGGAAATCGGAATAAAAAAACAGATAAAAAATTAACGCCAGTATAAGAAACAAATAAATCAATCTTTTATTTTGAGCCCGCCGGGCGGCAGCTGATGATTTCATTTGCCAGCCATCTGTATTTCTGAATTGTCCTTTGACCCGGGGTCTGTAATTTTTTAAATCAACTTCCTCCTTCTCATCAACAATTCCCATTTCTTCTTTAATTCTTCTTTCTCGCTCTTCCCTCTCCTCTTTGTCAGGATCGTAGAAACGGGGTTTAAAGTTAAATCCCTTTGTACTTGGTGTATGAAAAAATCTACCAATCATAACTATTCTCTTTTGCTTGTACAAAGATAACCTTTATTCGTTAAAACTTACAATCAGTAGTAAATACAGTTGTTTTAAATTAAATTGATTTATACAGAATTTCAGCAAGTTGGCCTTCGCTAAGAACAATCGGATTTCCTTTCATACTGCTCGAGTTTTTAGCTTTTTCAATCAGCTCAGGTATAATTTTTTCTGAAAAACCGTAATTTGACAAACCGGGAATTTTAAGTTTTTTTACCATTTCTTTTACCCAAACAATCCCGTCGTCGGCTTTTGCTGATTCATTTTTTGTCAAAATTCTGGCCGCTTCATCAAATTTTAACAATTTGTCTTTCAGTTTTTTTTCTTTCAATACTCTTGTATTAACTTCCATTACTGCAGGAAGCAAACATGCACAAACTGCTCCGTGAGGAATATCAATCATTCCTCCCAAGGGACCGGCAAATCCGTGAACTGCGCCCAGTTTTACATTGGCCAGTGCCATTCCTCCAAGCATACTTGCCATTGCCATTTTTTCGCGAGCTGCGATATTGTTTCCCTCAAAACAAGCAGTTTTCAATGATGATGAAATTAGTTGCATTCCCTCGCGGCCGATCATATCGACAAATGGATTTGCCTGGCACGAAACAAAAGTTTCAAATAAATGAGTAAGTGCATCCATACCTGTTGTTGCAGTTATTTCGGGTGGCATGGTTAATGCTAAAACCGGATCGAGAACTGCAATCGTTGGAAACATTAAATCACTCCGCAAACTGACTTTTACTTTCTTTTCTTTAGATTTTATAACCGAATTTTTTGTTACTTCTGCACCGGTTCCAGCTGTAGTCGGTATAGCAACATACTTTAAGGGAGCTTCTTCAAGCTTTCTCCCTTTTCCAATGATCTCAAGATAATCATTTAATTCTCCTGAATTAGTTGCCAAAGCAGCCACAGCTTTTGCTGCATCTATGACACTGCCTCCTCCAACTCCAACTACTACATTGCAATTATTGATTTTAGCCAATCCGGTAGCATTTACAATATCTTCTGTTGTTGGCTCAGAATTGATATTGAAAACCATAGACTCTATATTCCTCTCATTTAAAGACTGAGAAAGCTGATTTGCCAGAGTGTTTTTTTTACCTGTTACGATAAAAACTTTTCTCCCCATTTCGTAAACTAAATCGGGAACTTTTTTAAACGAATCATTTCCAAAAACAATTCTGGTTGGTATTGAAAACTGATAATTTATTCCCATTCGGCGTCTTCAGGATAAATATTAAAATACTTGATATTTGAACGCGGAGTTTCCATCATATCAGCAACTCCATCCCTCCATTTTTGATAATGTCCGGTTTCTTTGTGTTTACCAGTATCTTCAAACGTTCGATAAACTTCAATTAAAACAAATTTTGTCTGGTCATCCTGTTGCTGAATTACATCGAATCGCACAATACCCGGCTCACGTATACTGTTTTTTGCATTTTCGGTAGTTAAAACTTTAAATTCATCAACATATTCTTTTTTTACATGAACAAATACATGAACTATATACATCTTTCCGATTTTTATAATTTCGATTTAATATAGCAAAATAAGAGCTTGTTTAAAAATTATAGATCTCTTTCCAACTTTTTTAAAATAAATTCGTCATAAGTCTAAAACCTGAAGATTGAAGATAAGTTTCGGCATAAATGAAGTTAAACTAATTCGGCTTTGTAAGAAAGGTGATTCAAAAGCACAGTTCCGTCTGTATAAATTATATTCGAAAGCGATGTTTAACATTGCTATCAGAATGACAGGCAACAGGGCTGAGGCAGAAGATGTTGTTCAGGATGCGTTTATAAAAGCTTTTACTGAAATAGAAAAGCTAAACAATGAAAATGCTTTTGGAGGTTGGTTAAAACGCATTGTAATCAACCGCAGTTTAGATGAAATAAAAAAACGAAAAATAAACTACCTGGAAATTGATTCAATAAATGAAAAACAAATTAACAGCTATTATGAAATTGAAGAAGAAACTGATCCCGAAGCTGTGCATCATTTAATAAAAAAACTGCCTGACGGTGCCAGAGAAATATTGGTTTTAAGAGCACTGGAAGGATACAAACATGCCGAAATAGCTGAAAAGCTGAAAATTTCGGAATCGACTGCTAAAACGCAATTTTTCAGAGCAAAGCACTTATTAGGGAAATTGATTAAAGATTCGGATTATGAAATTGGAAATAGAAAAATACCTCAGGAAAAACAGATTAAGGCTTGATGCTGAAAATCATAATGAAGATAAGATTTGGAAAGAAATTGAGGGCAAATTAAAACCGGAGAGAAAAAACGGTGAAAATTGGTTCTGGAAAATTGCCGCTGTTTTTTTACTTGGAGTTTTATCGACTTATATCGTTGTAAAAGAAAGCTCTGATAAACAAGTTGTGATAATTACACTTGCTGATATTTCTGAAGATCTGGGCAAAAAGGAGGCTGATTTAAAACTTGTGGTTGATAAAAAATGGTCAGAAATTGGGCCATTATCGCAATCTGACAAATTACAATTTCAGTTTTTGCTTGACGAACTTCAGGAACTTGACGGAATCTACGAGCTTTATGAAAACGACCTGCAGGAACACGGAGTAAACGAACAAACTATTCAGGTTTTGCTGGATTATTATGAAAAGAAAATAAGAATATTAAACCGTTTATCGCTGGAAATAGAAAAACAAAAAAGCCATGAAAACAAAACAACAATTTAAAAAATTTGTACTTACTTTTTTGCTGGCCTCACTTTTTGCAGGAATCAGTGCCCAATCTTTTGAGGTATCAAAAACCTTAAACAAAAAAGCAAATGTTCAAAGTGATGTTAGTATTGAACTTGAAAATTATGCTGCTGACCTTCAAATCCGAACAACATCTGAAAACAATGTCTCAATAAAAACTACAGTTGAAATTTCGGGTAAATCCAAAGAAGATGTCGATAAAGTTATTGCAGCAATAGAGAATTTCAAATTCAAAAAAAGTGGTAATTCTCTTCAGATTAACACCCGTTATTATAAAAGTAAGAATACAGTAAACAACAGGTCAACCATTGTTTTACAAAACGGAGATAAAGTAAAAATCAAAGAAATAAAGTTAAAACACGAATTATATATCCCAAAATCGGCACAGGTAAATTTAAATAACAAGTATGGCAGTATCGAGTTCCAGACCATGGAGGGAAATGTTAATATGGAGCTTTATAATAGTAAACTTTTTGCTGAAGAGTTTTACGGCGAACTGAATATCGAAGCAAAATACTCGAAAATAAAGCTGAAGAATATTGGTACAGATTCGAAATTTAATTTCTATGACACTGATATTGTAATGGAAACATGCAAAAACCTAAGTATAAAAAGTAAGTACTCAAAATACGAAATCAAAGAATCGGGAGACCTGGTTATTGATTCGTATGATGATAAATTTGAAGTGATAAAAATGAATAGCTTAAGTTTTTTATCAAAATACTCAGATTTTGAATCGGAGGCTGATTTAGAAAAAGTTAGACTTGAAATATACGATTGTAATGTTACTGTAAATTCCGCTAAAAATGCAGTGGTAAACGGCAAATACTCAGATGTTGTTTTAGGCGATATAAACAACTTTAAAGCTGACGATTTGTATGATAACAATATATATCTCGGAAACACAAAGCAAATTGAAATAGGTAAAAGCCGTTACAGTTTATACGAAATTAAATCGGTTTCGAATTTTAAACTTGATGATTCGTATGATGATAATATTAAAGCCGGAAAATTAAACTCAGATTTTAGTGGATTCGCATTAAACGGGAAATACGGGAAACTTCAGCTTGATGCGAATAATGTTCCTTTCCGTGTTGAATTCAAAATAAAATATCCAAAATTTGAAATTCCTGAATCGCTAAAAGTCACAAGACACATTGAAAAAAGCAGCGAGTTGGAATTGGTTGCCGGAGATACAGGAGCATTAATCAATGTTGAGGGTTATGATATGAAAGTGGTAATTAATGAATAAATTAATTTTCTGAATGTTTTTTTAGAATCACAGCCAGTTCTTTACCTACAATGTTTGAAAGTTTTTGAGCAGATTCAATAACAAGATGGCTGCCATCGTATGTTTTAAATTCATTGAGATTTAAATCAATCCAGTAGCCCGCAGCCCTTTCAAATCCTGCCCTGATTTCTTTTTCATGATACAAGCCTAATGTGTCTTCTAGAATTCTCATTGGACGGGAAACAGGTGGAGTAAATCCAACTACAATGATACCTGAATCTGACCACAATTTTACCTGCTTATAAAGACTATTCAGATATTCAGGTTCTACTTTGTAATTGGTAAAATCTTTGGTGTAAGAAGGTATTGCTTCGAGGGTATCAATAGGAAATTTATCCGATTCGACATAACCATTTAAAAAATATCTGTGCCTGTAGTATGCCGTATCTTTTACTCCTGAAAACTGCTTTTTTATTTGCTCAGGCGAAGTAGGGGAAAACCAATATAAAACAGGATTAAAATACAACCGCTCCAGCAACTCTTCGCGAGGTCGGTTAATCTCCTGCAAATATTGTGTATTTGGTGCAGAATACCCGGTAACCGTATTTGCTGAAATCCCCAAAATAATAATTTTTGGCTTCTTGTTTTTGGCCAGTTTACTTTCTCCCGCCTCAAACATGGTTGGGTTTAATCCCCCGTTTGAATAGGCAAAATTTAATGTTTTTAAATCAGGCAAATGCGATTCAACAATTTCAGGTGATAATCCGCGATAAACCCTTGAATCTCCCATGATTACCACATTGTAATCTGAAGGAGCAAATGTTTTCCGGCTCCAAAAATGCTCACTTAAATATTTATCCGCATTTTTGGGAACAACAAAACTTAATGGAATGACCAATGTGGCAGCCATTAATAATGAAATCCATATGTTAGGTTTTCTGCTCATTTATTTAAAACTGAAAATAGATAAATTCACTTCCTTCGCCTCTGAAGAATATAATTATTGTGATTAACACAGCATAAAAAATCATTTCCCCAACCGGGTGTTTCCCTTCCAGTTTTTTGTCTATTCCAAAGGCTGCAATTATCTCCCTAAAAATCATTATCAAAATAAATATAGTTGCATTTAAGCCCCAATTCAATTGAAACGGGCCTTGAAAAGAAAACATCACCTGCACTATTTCTAAAGCCTGATTAATATTTTCTGCTCTGAAAAACACCCAGGCTACCAACACCTGAAGCATTACTAAAATCCAGGCTGCCACTTTGGCCACTGAATTTTTCCCTAATTTTTGAGGCCACTTTGTAAACCTTTCAAATGATGCAAAAAACGCATGAACCGCACCCCAGGCTACAAAGGTCCAGGCTGCTCCATGCCACAATCCTGAAATAAGCATGGTAATCCACAGATTAATGTAACTTCTGGTTTTGCCTAAGCGGTTTCCTCCCAGTGGAATGTATAAATAATCACGAAACCAGGTTGATAAAGAAATATGCCAACGTTCCCAGAATTCTCGTATCGAAGTTGAAATATAAGGATGATTAAAATTATCAGGAAAATCGTATCCCATCCAAATTGCCAGACCACGCGCTATATCGCTGTAACCTGCAAAATCGCAATAAATCTGAAAGGCAAAAGCAAGAATTACACCCCACCAAAACAGGGTTGAGGAATTGATTTCAGGAGCGCTAAAAGCAGCTACAACCACAGGTGCTAAATTATCTGCGATTACCATTTTTTTAAAAAAGCCGCGTACAATTAGCCGAAACCCGTTCCATTTTTTTTCACTTGAAATTGAATTTACTTCAAGTAGCTGTGGTAACATAGATTTTGCCCTTACAATCGGCCCTGCAACAAGCTGAGGGAACATCGATAAATAGGCAAAAAAATGGATAAAATTATTGGTCGGTTTTAGCTTTCCTCTGTAAACATCGAATGTGTAACTCATACTTTGGAAAGTATAAAAACTTATTCCAACAGGAGTTATCAGAAAAAATTCCGGAATATTGGATGCAAGTGCAAAATCCCCGGTAAGCCCCAATATCCTGTCAATATTTTCGGCAATAAAACCTGAATATTTAAAAAGTGATAATGAGCCAAGATTACCGAGAATCGATAATCCCAGCATCAATTTTTTCCTGGCAGGAAATTTTTGAATGGCTTTAGCTGCAAAAAAATCTATCAATCCGCTAATTAAAATAAGCGATAAAAAACGCCAGTCCCACCAACCATAAAAAAAGAAGGATGCAACAGTCAGCCAAATCAATCGCCCATTTATATTCTTTCCAATTAATCTGAATACAAGAAAAAAGATTAAAGCAAATGCAACAAATATTAGCGAATTAAACAGCATAAAACCGTTTTATTTCTGTCTGAAATAAATTTGTATCGGTACCCCTGTAAAATTAAAGTTTTCACGAATCTGGTTTTCCAGGTATCGTTTGTAAGGTGCTTTTATGTACTGAGGTAAGTTGGCAAAAAATGCAAAAGATGGTGTTGGAGATGGCAACTGGGTAACATATTTTATTTTTATGTATTTCCCTTTTGTCGATGGCGGGCCGTAACTTTCAATGGCTTCCAGTAATACCTCATTTAACTCTGAAGTTTTAACCTTTTGTTTGCGTCGTTTAAAGACATCGATTGCTGTTTCCAAAGCTTTATGAACTCTTTGTTTTGTCAGTGCCGAAATAAACAGAATCGGGACATCGACAAAGGGTGCTATTTTCTTCTTAATTTCTTCAGCAAACTTTTTTGTAGTTTTTGAATCCTTTTCAATTAGATCCCATTTATTTACCAGAATTACAACCCCTTTTTTATTTCGTAAAATCAGGTTAAAAATATTTACATCCTGCGCCTCAACACCACGTTCTGCATCTATCATTAACAGGCAAACATCGGAGTTTTCAATGGTGCGAACCGAGCGAAGAACTGAATAAAACTCCAGGTCCTCATTAACTTTTGATTTTTTTCTTAAACCTGCAGTATCAACAATCATAAAATCGAGACCAAACTTATTGTACCTTGTATGAATAGAGTCACGCGTAGTCCCTGCCACATTGGTTACAATATTTCGCTCCTCACCAATTAATGCGTTAATAAATGAAGATTTCCCTACATTTGGCCTGCCTACCACCGACAAATGCGGCAATTCCGAATCTTCATCATCGGCATCTGTTTTTGGCAACATGTCAACTAAAACATCAAGTAAGTCACCCGTGCCGCTGCCGGTCATCGAAGAAATGCAATAGATTTCACCTAAACCCAAACCATAGAATTCCTGGGCATCCAGAATTCGGCTGTTATTATCAACCTTGTTCACGGCAAGCACTACAGGTTTTTTACCGCGACGTAAAATATTAGCAATGGCTTCATCCAAATCTGTTACCCCCGACTCAACATCAACCGCAAAGAGTACAACATCTGCCTCATCGATAGCCAGATGAACCTGTTTATTTATTTCTGCTTCAAAAATATCGTCGGAATTTACAACATAACCCCCGGTATCGATAACCGAAAATTCAGTTCCATTCCATTCTCCCTTCCCATAATTTCGATCTCGGGTTACTCCCGCTGTTTCATCCACGATGGCTTTGCGTTGTTCCACCAGGCGGTTAAACAAGGTCGATTTCCCCACGTTTGGACGCCCTACTATTGCTATTATTTTGCTGCTCATTTCTTTTTCTTTCTTTTACCTTTCTATTACTAAAAACTGCAACTGAAAACTAAAACTTATCGTAACCAAACTGTTTTAATGAACGGTCTTTTTCACGCCAGTCTTTAGCTACCTTTACAAACAACTCCAGAAATATCTTTTTGCTAAAAAATTCTTCAGCGTCCTTACGTGCTTCCGAACCCACTTTTTTTATCATATTTCCCTTATGTCCAATTATAATTCCTTTCTGGCTATCCCTTTCAACATGAATTACGCAACGTACATTTATAATACTTTCAGTTTCTTTGAATTCCTCAACCTCTACTTCAACAGAATAAGGAATCTCTTTCTGATAATGAATAAGGATTTTTTCACGGATTATTTCCTGTAAAAAGAATCTTTCATTACGATCGGTTAGATCATTTTTATCAAAATAAGGAGGAGCCTCAGGAAGCAATTCCAGGATGCGATCAAATATTGGCTCGATATTAAATTTTTCCTGTGCAGATATTGGGAATATTGTTGCTCCGGGAAATGTTTCAGACCAATATTCGTAAAGTTTTACCACATCTTCCTGATTTGATAAATCAATTTTATTAATCAGTACAATTACGGGCATATTCGATTTACGCACTTTTTCAATGTAGTCAGGATTTTTACCCGGCTTTTCAACTACATCTGTTACAAACAATATTACATCAGCATCGATTAACGCGGTATCTACGAACTTCATCATTGTTTCCTGAAGTTTATAGTTAGGTTTTAATATTCCCGGTGTATCAGAATATACAATCTGAAAGTCTTCGCCACTAACAATTCCCTTGATTCTGTGTCGGGTTGTTTGCATTTTCTGTGTAATAATGGAAAGCTTTTCACCAACCAACGCATTCATAATTGTCGATTTCCCAACATTTGGATTTCCTACAATATTTACAAAACCTGCTTTATGTGCCATATTTTTTTAATGCCTTAAAAATCAGGGCAAAGATAATCGAAATAATAATGAATGATTAAAAATTGTCAGGTAAGAGGGTTTAGAAAGTAAAATTTAACGATGTTGTTGAATGTATTTCATCACTTCCAGAAAAGTACCTGTGAAATAAATATCCTCGTTTTCTTTTAAATATTGTAGCAGTTTTCTGTGTTCCTCGGCTCCAACATCCAGGTAACCACCACCAACACTATGAAACATAAAAACAGCTATGGTTCCGTTTGCCCTTGCTTCTTCCACATACTGAACAAGTTCTTCAAAAGTTGGACTGTTTACTCCCCAGCTTGGAGCTTTATGAATTTGATATCCCTCCATGGTTTTTGGGATAGGGCCAGCTCCTCGTGCAGCGGTAAACATTTTTTTTACATCTTCAGTAAAATCCACACCTCCTGCTTTTATATCAGAGCAGGTATAGCCATAGGTTCGTTCTGTTTTCCCATCAATGGCTTTAAGCAGTGTATTGGCAGTTTTTAATTCTGTAAGAATTTGGTCATGAGTATAATTATTCAAATCGTACTCCGGTTTAACCCATTCCTGTTTGATCCCATCGCAGGGATGAAAAAGTGTATGGTTTCCCAGCTCATGACCGTTTTTTGCAATTTCACGCCACTCTTCCATGCGGATATTTAAACATGGTGAATTTCCTGTACAATAAAATGTTCCTTTAAAACCAAACTCATCGAGTTGAGGAACAGCTACATCCAGGTGTCCATCCAGGGCATCATCGTAAGTAAAAACAACCGCAGCTTTTTTGCCATCGGGCCATTCAAACTGTGCATTTACTTTGCCCGTCAACAGCAAAAACAATATCAGAAAAAATACAGAATTTCTTTTCATTTCAATTTATTGAAGTTCTTCTATTAATTCGTTACTTAAAGTTCCGGAAGCAATTTCACGAACCTCTCCGGTCATTTTAATGTTCCAGGCGCTATCTATTTCTATCTGCAAAGTTCCTCCGGGCATTTTAACTTTTACATTTCTTTCCGTCAATCCCTTTTTAACCATTATTGACGCAACTGCACACGACGAACTTCCGGAGGCCAAAGTCCAGCCCGCACCGCGTTCCCAAATCATAATTTCCACTTCATTTGGCGAAATCACTTTTGCAAACTGAACATTAATACGGTTTGGAAACATCTTATGATTTTCGACAAAAGTACCAAACTCTTTTATTTCCTTTTCATCGAGTTCATCTTTAAGAATTACGCAATGCGGATTTCCAACCGAAACGCAATTGACAGTATAATCTTTGTTTTCCAGGTGTAAGATCTCATCAATACACTCGACTTTTTCACAATGCACCGGAATATCAGCTGATTCAAATATGGCTTTTCCCATATCCACTTTGATGGTTTTTGCTTTTTTGTCCTTTTCTTCCATTACTTCAGCACGAACAATTCCACCCGGAGTTTCAATGGTAAATATTTTTTCTTTTGAAAATTTACTATCGTATAGATATTTAGCAAAAATGCGAAGTCCGTTTCCACTTTTCTCTGCTTCCGAACCATCAGGATTTAAAATACGTAGGCCAAAATTAGCCCGGTAACTTGGCACTTTTAATAAAATTCCATCCGAACCTATCCCGTAATGAACATTACAAATTTTCTGAATCGCTTCTTTGCTTAATTCAAAGCTGATTTCGTATTCGTTTAAAATAATATAATCGTTTCCCAGTCCGTGAGATTTTACAAAGAAGTTTTGCATATTTATTTTTTTAAAATACAAATGTATTAAACTACAATGAAATCTTTCTGCTCCACGGCATCAAATCTGTTACTCGGATTTTTATTTTTAAATTTGCATAACAATGTATACGCAACGACAAATAATATCATTCATTTCGGAAAATAGAGACTTTCTGAAGACCGAGTTTCATATTTCAAAGATTGGAATTTTTGGCTCTTATGCTAGAAAAGAACAAAATCAGGATTCAGATATCGATTTGATTATAGAATTTGAAAAGGGAACAGAAAATTTATTTGACTTAAAGCTGGCTCTTAAAGCTTTTTTTAGAAATAAATTTAATCTGAATATATACATCTGTCGTGAAAAATACATTAAACCCCGATTCAAAAAAAGAATTCTAAACGACACCATTTATGTTGACTAAAGATATCGATTGTTTAAATAATATTTTTGAGTCAATTGAAAAAATTGAGGAATACACAAGTCATTTAAAAGATGCAGATGAATTATTTGTTGACTCAAAGACTTTTGATGCAATTATGATGAATTTTATTGTAATTGGCGAAATGCTTGCTAAACTCTCCAAAGAATTTAAAAATTCTTATCAAGAAATTGAATGGTGGAAAATAAAGGGATTTCGAAATATAGTTGCTTATGATTATTTTGGAATTGACGCTGAGGAGGTTTGGCAAATAATCCAGACTAAAATTCCTGTTTTAAAATCTTTTACAAAAAATCTAATAAAATAAAAATATGGCATTAATTAACGAGAATTACCTGAAACTTCAGGCGGGATATTTATTCCCTGAGATTGGAAGAAGAGTAAGTGAATTTATTGAAGCCAATCCTGAAAAGAAAGTGATAAAAATGGGGATTGGCGATGTTACCCAACCCCTGGTTCCAAGTGTCGTAAAAGCTTTTCACAAGGGCGTGGACGAAATGGCAAAAGGCGAAACTTTTAAGGGATATGGCCCGGAGCAAGGCTACGAATTTTTACGCGAAGCAATTGCAAAAAACTCATACCAGGATAAGGGAGTTGACATTTCAGCCGATGAAATTTTTATTTCAGACGGTTCGAAATGCGATACAGGAAATATCCAGGAGATTTTTGGTAATGATAATAAAATTGCCATTTGTGACCCGGTTTACCCGGTTTATGCCGACACAACGGTAATGGCCGGAAAAACAGGTAATTGCCAGGAAAATGGTTATTACGATGGAATTATCTATATGCCATGTACAAAAGAAAACCATTTTATTCCTGAACTTCCATCTGAAACACCGGATTTGATTTTCTTGTGCTACCCAAATAATCCAACAGGAACGGTAGCTACCAAAGAAGAGTTGAAAAAATGGGTGGAATATGCAGCAAAAAACAAAGCCATTATTTTGTACGATGCGGCTTATGAAGCTTTTATTACTGAAGAAGGAATTCCGCGCTCAATATATGAAATTGAAGGTGCGAAAAAAGTTGCCATAGAGTTTCGTAGTTTCTCAAAAACAGCAGGATTTACCGGAACACGTTGCGCCTATACCGTGATACCCGAAGAACTTGTTGCTTATGATGTTGAAGGCAAAGCACATCCCGTAAAACCATTGTGGAACCGTCGTCAATCAACAAAATTTAACGGGGTTTCCTATCCGGTTCAAAAAGCTGCTGCAGCGATTTACACTGAAGAAGGAAAAAAAGAAGTAGCTGAAGTTATTGCCTATTATCTTGAGAATGCTAAAATTATGAGAGTGAGTCTGGCAGCAGCAGGTTACGAAGTTTATGGCGGTGAAAACGCTCCATATGTTTGGGTAAAAACCAAAAATGAAATGAGCTCATGGGACTTTTTTGACAAAGTATTAAGTGAAGCCAATGTTGTAGGAACTCCAGGTTCAGGCTTTGGTCCAGCAGGCGAAGGATATTTCCGTTTTTCTGCATTTGCCGACAGAGAAAATGTGCTGGAAGCAATGGATAGGATTAAAAATCTGAGCTAATATTGTGGTGAGATTTTAAATACAAATTAGTGAGTACTTTCAATAAAAAAATCCGGGCTGATTATCAACCCGGATTTTTTTATTGATTTGCTACTTTTTCTTTAATCTTTACCCTACTACCGGGATAAACCTTTAAAGCCTCCTGCAGAATCTTCAGACAAATCGCCAAATCTTCTTTTTTCAAAACATAAGCAATTCGCACTTCATCCTGGCCTTTGTCGGAACCCGTATAAAATCCTGAGGCCGGAGCCATCATTATCGTTTGTCCTTCGTATTGAAAATCGGAAAGCAGCCATGCACAAAATTTATCTGAATTATCAACCGGTAAGCGTGCAACAGTATAAAAAGCTCCCATTGGAATAGGTGAATAAACACCATCGATTCTGTTTAAGCCATCGATTAAAAACTTACGGCGTTGCACATATTCGTTATAATTATTCAGCATGTAATCCGGATCGGCATCCAAAGACGCTTCAGCAGCAATTTGTCCGATTAAAGGCGGACTTAATCGTGCCTGGCAAAACTTCATTACATTCTTTTTTACCTGTTCGTTTTTGGTAATCAAAGCACCAATTCTTAATCCGCACTCACTGTATCTTTTGGAAACAGAATCAACCAAAACTACATTTTGTTCGATGCCTTCTAAATGAAATGCCGAGATATAAGGTGCCCCGGTATAACAAAATTCACGATACACTTCATCTGAAAACAGATATAAATCGTATTTTTTAACTAAATCCCTGATGGCATTCATCTCCTGCTGGGTGTATAAATAACCTGTTGGGTTATTAGGATTACAAATCATAATCCCTTTTGTTTTCGGAGTAATCAACTTCTCAAACTCTTCAATCGGAGGTAAAGCAAAACCCTCTTCTATATCAGCTGCTATCGATTTAATTTTTGCCCCGGCAACGATGGCAAATGCCTCGTAGTTTGCATATGCCGGTTCCGGTACAATAATTTCATCTCCCGGATCAAGGCAACTCATAAATGCAAAAGTTACTGCCTCGCTGCCACCCGATGTAACAATAATATCATCGACATTCACGTCGATATTAAATTTGTGGTAATATTTTTCCAGTTTCTGTCGAAAAGAAAGAATCCCCTCACTTGGTGTATATTCCAAGATAATTCTATCTATATTTTTAATTGCTGCCAATGCTTCAGGTGGAGTTGGTAAATCGGGTTGACCGATATTTAAATGAAATACTTTAATCCCATTCTCCTTTGCCTTCTCCGCCAAAGGTGCTAACTTTCTAATCGGCGAATCGGGCATTATTTTTCCCCTGTCTGATACTGTTGGCATGCTGTAAAAAATATTTTTATAAAGTATGCAAATATACAAGTATCAAATTGAAATCATCCGTTTGAAAAAAATTTCAATTTGAAATAATATTAAAAAATTAACTTTCAGTCTATTAACCAGAGTCTTAATGTGTTCTTTTTCAGTTGTAAATAGTTCAGATTATTAAGATTTATCATGTTTTTATAAACGGTGCGTGTCTATTTTTGCCAAACAAGTTTTACTTAAATTATACGGAAATGATTATTGGAGTCCCAAAAGAAATTAAAAATAACGAGAACAGAATAGCGCTTACTCCGGCAGGAGCTGCAGAGCTTGTTAAACGTGGTCACGATGTTTATGTTCAGGCTGGTGGTGGCAATGGAAGTGGTTTTATGGATGATGACTATATCGCCGCCGGTGCCAGAATGTTACCCACCATTGAGGATGTTTATGGTATTGCCGAAATGATA
>CAJXZG010000073.1 GCA_913063265.1 uncultured Prolixibacteraceae bacterium
TAGCAAAAAAACCAGAATCGATTTTATTGCTAATTAATTTTAGAGGATGCTTCTTCTCCATCTCGGAAACAAATTCAAAAAAAGTTTTTCCCGGCTGGAAGAAAATTTGGAACATCCCTTTTTTATCCGGAGAAATAAATTTTTCCAGTTGAATTGCAAGCAATCCCATTGTATTTCTGACATTTATTTCAAGGCATGGATTAATTTTTAATTTTTTCTCCTGGTCTGAATAAACTAACATATCAATACCCAGCGGACCTTCATAAAACCTGGTTAATTTACTTTCCTCAAGCGCCTTTTTTAAGGGATTAATTAAATTTTTATCAGATTCATTGGTGAAATCCATGATCTCTTTTTTTGTGTTTCCGGGTAATCCTCTCAAAAAATTACCGAGGTACTGACCTTTTTTGTCGGTTAAAAAATAACTGGTTCCTAAATATTTTACTTTACCATTCTTAATTTCAAATTGTTGAGCAAGATCCAATACTTTATTTAAGTAGGGCTCTGCCATAGCATAACCCTGTTCCCGGACTATTCCCATAAGTTTTTCCCATACTTTGGGATGAATCGGTTGTTTGGTTATTTTTTGAAGTCCTCTTCCCGAACTGCTCCAGGGCGCTTTAATCATTGCCTTACCCCAATCCTGAAACGCCTTTTCAAAATCTTTTTTAGTTGTACACGTTCTGGGTAAAAAATGGAAAGGAATAAAGATATGCTTATTATCCTGCAAAAGTACTTCCAGGATCTCGGATGCGAATTTGCGTGAAGTAATTTCTTTGTGAACTTCTTTCCATTCAAAAATCGGTGAAATTTTAAAATCTCCCGAACAAGAATCTTTAAACGGCTTAAAAAATTTATGAACTGCCGGGCTCCAGCCCCAGGGCTTTAGTGAATGTTTGGGTAAGGTTTTGAAATCCTCATTTCGAGCCAGGTTTGACTTTAAAATAAATTTTGGCACCTTATTAATAACCTTATTGAGCTTAACTAAAAAATCTTGGGAAGGCAATTGCTCAACGATAACGTAATCGTTTTGTTGGGCAAAATACATTGGAAGAATGGATAGGTCTGCTTCCATTTTTCTTAATAACCGATTGGGAAGCCAGTTCTCATTGCCATTTGCAATGGAATATTCACTTGTAGGATTAAAAAAATATATGTTAGGGTGTAATTTATTCATTCATTTCAATACAAATACTCCAATTATTAATGGGTTCAATTTGGTTAAATTGCTACAAAAATAGAACAACTATACTAAATCAAATATCAGTCGAAGTGTTAATTATTGAGTTAATAATGGAATTAATTCAACTTTTTCTGTTAATATTGGTTGTAAGGTAGAGTTGTAAGTTTTATTAAGGTTTTTTAACTTAGTTGACTGGTTTTGGGGATTTTTTTAATTTTTTTTGATGTTTAACTATAAAAATCTACTTTCGCAGAGGGGAATTGGATAGTCATAATGGCGATAAGCAATTAAGCTAATCCTTTAAATATATAATAACAATTAACTCAGTTTTAATTTCAAAATTCTTTCTATGAAAAAACTAACGCTGTTTTTTATTTGCATTCTGATTGCAGGAATGCAAATTGTAAGTGCTCAAACTACGAGCATTTCGGGTACGGTAACCAGCAAGGAAGACGGTTCTACAATACCG
This sequence comes from uncultured Prolixibacteraceae bacterium, assembly GCA_913063265.1. GTDB lineage: Bacteria > Bacteroidota > Bacteroidia > Bacteroidales > Prolixibacteraceae > Draconibacterium. Next base: position 1,653 of record CAJXZG010000073.1, read on the forward strand.
GGAGTTTCCGTGATGGTTAAAGGAACTACTTTGGGAACGGTTACAAACATCGATGGTGTTTATAGCCTTGATGTGCCAAGCGATGCCAGTACACTGGTATTTTCTTTTGTGGGAATGAAAACCATTGAAGCACCAATTTCAGGCTCTGTAATTGATATGGAAATGGAATCAGACATTCTCGGATTAGATGAGGTGATGGTTGTAGCTTATGGTACTGCAACAAAATCAAGTTTTACGGGTTCAGCCGGTGTAATCGGTGCCGATGAACTTGAAAAAAGAGCTGTAACTTCAGCTATTTCAGCAATCGAAGGTACAACTACAGGGGTTCAGGTTATCAACAGTAACGGAGCACCGGGAGCATCTCCCGATATCATTATCCGTGGTGTTGGAACATTAAACGGGACTGTAGATCCATTGTACATTGTTGACGGAGTTCAGTATGAGGGTTCTCTTACAAACATTAACCCTGACGACATTGAGTCGATGACTATTCTAAAAGATGCTGCTTCAACAGCACTTTATGGATCAAGGGCCGCTGCCGGTGTAGTGATTATAACTACAAAATCTGGTCAAAGAGGCGGCGACCTGAGAGTTAATGTAACTGCATCGGCCGGTATCATAGATATGGCTGTACCTTTCTACGATTATGCTGATCCCGGGCAATATTATGAATTAATGTGGGAAGCATACAGAAATACAAGTGCAGTTGGAGGTGACCCGGTAGAAGCTTCTAACGGTATTTACAGCCAATTGGGATATAACCCATTTAATGTGCCTAATGATCAAATTGTTGGAACAGACGGAAAATTAAATCCTTCTGCACAGGTTATGTTTAAAGGGCTTGACTGGTATGATGCATTAACGCAAAACGGTTACAGACAAAATTATAATGTAAGCGTTTCGGGCGGACAGGAAAAATATGATGTTTATTTTTCTACTTCTTACCTGGATGAACAAGGGTATATTATAACAAGTGCTTACGATAGATTTAACTCAAGATTAAATGCTAATTTCAGACCAAAAGAATGGTTGTCGTTAGGAGGTAACTTATCTCTGGCACTTACCAATACAACAGGACCGGATTCAGGAGGTACTTCATCCATTGTAAATCCATTTGGTTTTGCCAAAAATATGGGTTCTGTTTATCCCGTTTACATTGTAGATCCGGCAACAGGTGATTATATTTTAGATGCTGCCGGACAAAAACAATATGACTTTGGTGGTGGTTATTCTGAATATGGAATTTCTCCAAGACCTAATAACCCGGGACGTCATGCAATTGCAGAAGCAAATTGGAATTTGCTCGAAACTAAGGTGAATAATATTGATGCCCGTTATTACGCAGGATTTAATATTTTACCTGAGTTAAAATTAACTTTGAATTATGGTTTAAGTGTTAACGATTATTTTAACAAAGAGTACGAAAACGAAAAAGTGGGTGACGGTGCTCCTCAGGGAAGATATCGTGAAACACGTTTCCGCAGAACGGTACAAAACTTTAACCAGATTTTAACTTACAATAAAAGATTCGACAGTGGACATAATCTGGATGTAACCTTAGGACATGAAAATCTTGACAGACACTACACTGAAGTTTTCGGTATGAAAAATACACAAACTGCAGTAGGTATTACTGAGTTTGACAATTTTGCAACTACTTCTTCACTGGATGGATACAGTTCTACTTACAGAACCGAAGGTTATTTTGCCCGTGTAAATTATAACTACGCGGATAAATATTATGCAAGTGCTTCAGCAAGGAGAGATGGTTCTTCTGTTTTTGCCAAAGAAGTTCGCTGGGGTAATTTCTTCTCTGTAGGTGCATCGTGGAGAATTGATCAGGAAGCATTTATGCAAAATGTATCTTTTGTAGATAACTTAAAATTAAGAGCATCTTTTGGCCAGGTTGGTCAAGACCAGTTGGGTGATTTTTATATTTCTCAGCCACGTTACTCACTGTTCCCTAATGCAGGCGATCCTGGTATTTACTGGTCAGATCTTGGAAACAACCAGTTAACCTGGGAAACTTCAGAAAGCTGGGATGTAGCCCTTGACTTTGCATTGTTTGATAATTTAATTGACGGTTCTATTGAATATTATCAAAAAATATCGAGTGACCTGCTTTACAATGTACCACTTCCTATTTCAATGGGATTAAGCGAAGGTCCGGCAAATGTGGGAACACTTGTAAACAGTGGTCTTGAATTAGGTTTAACAGGGCACATTTTCCAAACCGGTGATTTTAAATGGGATTTAACCTTAAATCTTTCTACACTTAAAAATGAAATTACCGAATTACCTGAACCATTTGTTGATGGCTCAAAACGTTGGGCAGAAGGACGTTCAAGATATGATTTCTTTGTTTATGATTATGCAGGTGTAGATTCTGAAAATGGAGATGCATTGTATTATGTATACGAAGAAATTGAAGGTTCTGAAACAGGTGAGGTTCAGAGAGCAACCAACGAAGATGGTTCATTTGTTACCACCAACGATTACCAGGATGCAGGAAAAGGTTACGCAGAAAAATCTGCTGTTCCAGACCTGTTGGGTAGTGTTGTAAACTCATTTGGTTATAAAGGTTTTGATTTAAGCTTTATGTTTACATACGGTATCGGAGGTTATATTCTTGACTATGGATATGCAGATATGATGCATCCCGGAAGTTATGGTGCCTCATTGCACCCTGACCAGTTAAATGGTTGGAGAAATCCCGGAGACCAAACCGACATTCCAAGAATGGAATCAGGTGATCCAAACCTGAATGTTGCGATGTCCACAAGGTACTTAACTGATGCAACTTACTTTGCACTAAAAAACCTGAGCTTGTCATATACTTTCAATATGCCGGCGATTAAAGAATTTGGAGTTGACCATCTGAAAGTATTTGTGAATGGTGAAAACTTATTCATAAATACCAAAAGAAAAGGTTTAAATCCACAATACAACCTGGCGGGTACACCTGGTGGTGACGATTACAATCCTTCCAGGGTTATTTCTTTGGGAGTAAATGTTTCATTCTAATGTCCAACTTGAAAAATAGTAAATTATGATACGAAAAATTAATATAGTTTTATTGACATTGTCAATGTTGTTGGCGGTAAGTTGTGCAGAAGATTATCTGGACACAGCACCGACCAATGCAATTTCAGCGGAAGACGCCTTATCGTCACCTGAAAACATGATGCTGGTATTAAATGGCCTGCATCGTATGATGTACGCACAAAACCCGTTAACCGGTGCAACCTGGAGCCGTACCGGTCAAAGTCACTTTCTTCCTATGTTTGATGCTATCGGAGGTAGCGTAATACATAGTGCAAGAGGTAATGGTTGGATGAGGGCAGATTGCCAGTGGTTAAATCACACTGATGCAAATACTACAACAAACAGAAATATATGGTATCAACGTTATCACTTTATTGCAAGTGCCAATTCAATCATCAACAAAGTTGAGGAAGATGGTTTAACCAAGGATGAACAAATGAATAATATTCTTGGACAGGCACATGCTTATCGTGCATGGGCGTACCATCAGTTGGTTACTACATATGCAAAAGGTTATTTGATTGGAAATCCTGCAAGTGATCCCGGTGTTCCATTGGTATTTAAAACAGAGGCACCTTACGAGAGTGGTCCAAGAGCAACGGTTCAGGAAATTTACAATCAAATTGAAACGGATATCAATGGTGCAATTGAATACTTAAAAGTTGGTTCTTCAGCGAAGAATAAATCTCATATCTCTTTAAATGCTGCCTATGGAATTAAAGCAAGAATTGCGCTTTCTAAAGGTGATTGGGCTGCAGCAGCTGAAGCAGCAGCAATGGCACGTGATGGATACGACCTGCTGGATGAATCAGACTGGTTATCAGGATTTAATACCTACGACCTGTCAGAAGTGATTTGGGGTGGCCGTGTAATTGACGAAGAAACCAATTATTATGCTTCTTACTTCTATTACATTTGCTCTACCTTTAACGGTAGCCAGAACAGGGGTAATCCAAAAATTATCGACAGCACGCTGTACAATATGATTCCGGCAACGGATTATCGTGCCAAAGCATGGTTGCCATGGGCTCCAAATACCAACCCGTCAGCATCAAATGGTCAGGGTGGTTTTGGAAACGATCCAAATTACGATGATGAAGATGAATTCTGGGCTGCATATGATTTAATCGTGGATACTTACGGTATTACAACCCGTCATAATACACATCCTTACCAGACTTTTAAATTCTTACAAAAGAATCCCGGGACTATCGATCCGGATGATGTGATTTATATGCGTGCATCGGAGATGTATCTGATTGAAGCGGAAGCAAAAGCTATGCTTAACGATGTTTCTGGTGCTCAGGCTGCCCTTGATGTATTGGGTAAAGCACGTGATACTGCTTTTGATGCCACCATGTACGGATCGCAAGAAGCTTTGATGGAACAGATTAAGTTCCAACGTAAAGTTGAATTATGGGGAGAAGGATTTAGCTTCCATGATAAAATCCGTTGGAACGATGTACACGATATGTCAACTTCGGGTGCTGCAGAAGTATTGTACCAGGATGGTTTTAGCCAGGGACGCCCATCTGAAAATCCACGTTGGGTATTTAAAATACCTCAAAGAGAGATCGATGCGAATCCTTACTTATCAGAAGCTGATCAAAATAAATACTAATCAAAGTATTTAATATAAAATTGAAGGCCGCTGCATTTGTAGCGGTCTTTTTTTATAGACATTTGACGGGGTTGGAAGTTTTCAACTTCCGTTATTGCAGGACTACTCTGCTATCGCGCGATTTTACAAACCGCCATAACATTTTATATTGTTTCGATAAACCAGGCGATGTAATCGCAAGAGAGGACAGGGAAATAGAATAGAATGGAGGTGAATTAACGTGAGTTCGGGATAAGATATCGTCGCAGCTTTAGAAAATTTTTACAAAGACAAGCCAAATTTTAGAAGGACTATCGGGATAATTCAATAAAATTTGGAGCAGTATATGTTAAAATTTTCAAAGCCTTGAAAAGGAAAGTTCAAAGCACGTCATCTTTGAGCCATAAAATCCTAAAAATAACCCGTTATTCCTTCAAATTTTATAACTCAAATCTGACGCACTTATGACATTCTGTGATTGATAGCTTATCCCCCCAGCTATCGCGCGATTGCATCGCGTGATAAAATAAACTGCAATAAATTTTATATTGTTTTGATAAACCACGCGATATAATCGCGCGGGAGCGTGCGGAAGTTTTTAACTTCCGTATTACTGCGGTTACAAACCGCAGATCCCACAATCGCGCGGGAGCGCAGGGGAGCGTAGAATGGAGATAAATTAGAAAACAAGAAGAATTTTGGGAGCGAAGCAGGGCTTTCTATAATCTAACAATTGTTATTAACTCAGGAAACTTGAAGTCCCGAAAATTTTTACTCAGGAGCAGAATAAAGTATTTTATCCTTTTCTTTTAATCCTGAAAGAATTACCACTTCCTGTTCGTTTTCTGCACCGGGGACAATAGTTTGTTTTGTAATCTCTCCTCCTTTTTTTAAATATACAAAAGCTTCTCCTTCTTCTGTAAATAAGCAACTTCGCGGAATTTTAATCACATCATCCAGTTTGGTCAGAATTATTTTATTATCGGTGGTCATTGCCGGTTTAATCTCTTTTCCGTTTTGTTCCATATCTATAAGTACTTTAAATACTTTTGTATCGAAACCCGGTAATTCCTGCCCAATGTTGGCAATTTTTGATATTCGTCCGCTGTATTGGTTGTCAGGTAAAGCATCGATATAAATTTCCACGCTATCGCCAACGGCAATTTTGGTAATATGTATTTCCTGGACCCAGGTTTCGGAGACCAGTACCGTCATATCAGGCAGGGTTGCAATAGTTGGATTCCAGGGGCTAACCATATCACCAACACGTAATTTTCTTCCTCCCCAAAGTTTGGCATACATCACCATTCCTGCTTTTGGTGCAACTACACGGCAGGCTTTTATTGCCTCCTTGTACAACGAATCTCTTCTGTAATAATATTCATAACGGTCCTGTGACCTTCGGGTTCTCGATTTCAAATTCAAACGTCTTAATTCATAGTCACGTTTTTTCTTTTCCATCTGCCGGATGGTATTGTTATACTCAACCTGTTTTTTCCGTTGATAAGCCGGAGATTCATATTTGGCCTGATCCAGTTCCAGTTTTTTGTATTCCAAATCATATCCGAATTCGGCAATTTCTTCACGTAACTGGGTTAACTGAATTGCAGAATCGATTTTTGCATCGTTAAATTCTGCCCGTCGTTCTGTCAATCGCTGAGTATTACTTTGCATCTGCTCAGTAATTGTTGCTGCATCAAGTGTTGCAATCCAATCTCCTTTTTTTACTTCAGTGCCTTCTTCTACCAAATCCTTTATTTTGATTTCATATAACCTTAAATCCCGTCTTTTTAATTCATCAGGAAGAGTAATTAAAACTGCATTTTTCCCTTGTACTTCACCCTTTATATTTAAGGTGAGTTCAAACGGGCCCGACTTTACTGTGTATATTTTTTCCGAAACTATTTCTTTGCCACCAAAATAAATAATGGCAAGTAGGATTAAAATGCCAAAAAATATCCAGAGATATCTCTTTTTTATAAAAGCCATTTTTAGTATTTATTTATCAGTTTATCGAAATCTTCAGAAAGACTAATATTCTTTTCAAAATCGTAAAGTGTTAGTCTACGAATGGTAATATAATAATTCCAGAATGAACGCAGGGATCTGATATATGCCCGGCGTGCCTGCTCCCTGTCGTTACGGGCAAGATTAAGTTTTGTAACATCCACTTTGCCAATCAAAAACCTTTGCTGCGTAACATCGTACTGTAATTGAGCAATGGTATCGGCCTTTGCAGTATTAAGTACCTGGTTACCCTGTAGGTTGAATTCCATCACATTAAGAACTATATTCTGTTCAAAATCAATTTTCTCCTGATTTATACTGATTCGCTCCACTTCCCTGTTTGAACGTGCCATAGCCAGTTGTCCTTTTCTGCGGCCCCAGTCGAGTATAGGTACAGTAAGTCCGGCACGAAATTGTTGTCTGTCTGAGGGATCTTTATAAACGTTGCTGATTTGATTGGAATTCTGGTTTAATCCAAATTGAGCAAAAACGGTTCCGCTGATTCCTGTTTCGCTTTTTGCCTGATTTACCCTGCGATCCTCTTCCAAAAGTCTTTGTCTTTGATCCAGTATTTCCGGATTATTTTCCAATGCATGTGCAATTGCCTCTTCTGCAGAAATCTGAAGTTCGGATGAGTAGGATGGAACAATACATTCCACGTCGGTATCTTTTTCAAAACTAAGAAATGAATTTAGCTGTGCTTTTGCTCTTTCCAGTTCAAGTTTTGCGCGGGTAAGTGCCAGGTCTGAATTCATATACCGCAGTTCCAGGTTCAGCAACTCATCCTGTGTAACGGTACCCACCTGAAATCGCCCTTTACCAATTGTATATAAGGTATCGGCATTGGCAAGGTTGGTTTCTTCAATACCGACATCAATCTGGGCATCTACCAGATTAAAGAACAATCGATTGGCTTTCAGTGCCAGTTCTTCTTTGGTTTGAATAAATCTTTTTTTTGCTTTTTCAAATTTGAGAGGTTCGATTTTGGCTGTCCATTTTAAACGGTTGTAACCATTTATATTTTGTGAATAGCCGACACTAAATGGAACAGATGAATAGGATGAAGAACTTTCGTCGCCTAATTTTTGGGTCATGGCCAGCGATGATTGTGCATAAATCTGTCCACCGGTAAAACCAACGTTTTGATTTAAGCGAAGGCCAACGGCAGAATTGATATCCTGTCTTTCTATAAATTCATCGCGGTTTTGCTCATAGTTATATACCTTTTGCATCGATCGGTTAAAATCAACAAGGGTGGCATCCATCAGCAAACTTGGTAACCTGTCGGCTTTAAAATACCTGAATTCCCAGTAATTGGCCAGGTACATATTTTCGTTTTTAAAAGCATCGAGCGATTGTTGCGATGCAATCTGAATTACATCATCCAGAGTAAGATATAATGTTTCCTGTGCCTGTATTTGGAACAGAGAAAGCAAGGAAATTAAGGGGATTAGAATAACTCGTTTCATCTCGAAATAGTTTATGAACGTAATGAATTAACTGGATCCTGTTCAGCAGCTCTTTTGGCCGGGAGATAACCAAAAATCACTCCTACAAAAACAGAAACCCCAAATGAAATAATAATTGAAAAGGCAGATACAATGGTTTTGATATCGAAAAAGCCTGTTATAATTTTTGAAAGCACAATTCCCAGAATAATTCCGATAATTCCTCCGGAAACACTAATGATGGTTGACTCTGACAGGAACTGGACAATAATATCTTTTCGTGAAGCTCCAATGGCCTGACGTACGCCTATTTCCCTGATTCTCTCCATAACAGAAGCGAGCATAATATTCATAATGCCAATACCGCCCACCAGCAGGGAAATCCCGGCAATTACACCAAGTACAATATTAAAAATACTCTTGGTGCGTTGTTGTTGTTTTAGCAGTAACTCGGGAATGGTTACTTCAAAATCGAATAATCCATTATGTCGGCGAAGCAACATTCTGCGTATTACATCTGCTGTTGCATTTAAATCGCTGGTTTCTTCGACCTGAACAATAATTTTATCCAACTGGTTTAAATTCTCTTTATTGTTGTTATTATTTCTTGATGCCATTAAAGCCTCCACTTCATCTGTGCGCACCAACGAACGGTTTTTAAAACGCATGGTCATCGTTTTAGCCGGAATAAAGATTTTATTGTCGGTGCTGCTAATGCCCAGTTCGTCGGATGCCGATGCCGTAAAATCACGGCGCTCAACAACACCGATTACTTTTAACCAAATCTGACCACATTTAATGTTTTTACCGATGGGATCCTCGTGGTTAAAAAATACCGAATTTATATTGTCACCAATAATACAAACCGGGAAACCATTTTCCATTTGTTCCTGATTAAAAACACTTCCCTGTACCATATTAATCTTAAACAATTCGAAATAAGAATTATTAATACCTTCGAGAACTACCGGTTTGCTTTTGCCATTTAAAATGGCCGAATAGTTAAAAGTAATTACGGGACATACATTACTTACGGTTGGAAGAATTTCTTTGATAGACTCGGCATCTTGTAAGGTTAATCCTTTTGAGAATTTTTTAGTACTTATTTTTTCTTCATCCTCTGAGGAGCTTTCAGAATCCGACTCATCCACAACGTTTTCTGTGGGTGAAATGATTATATTATTAACTCCTACCATTTTTATCTGGTCAAGAATTTCCTGTTGGGCCCCGTTTCCTATGGCCAGCATACTTATAACTGCTGCAACACCAAAGATTATGCCCAGCGCTGTAAGAAGCGATTTCATTTTATTGGTGAAAATTGCCTCCAGTCCGGAGGAAATATCATGACCGTAACGTTGTAGAACTGCTTTCATAATATTTTACTTATCCAATAATAATGATTGAACTTCCTCCATCACTTTTTTTATTCTGAAGTTTGAAAGGTTTTTTCTTATCCTCTTCCAGTGCTTTTTTTGCTTCCTCCTCTTCTTTGGCTTTACGTTCTTTTATCTGTCGGTATATTTCAAGTCCTTCAATTTCGAGCTCCTCGCTATTTGCCGGTTCAGTCATTAATATATTATCGCCCTCATTTAATCCTTTGCGTACCAAAACATAGTTGTCGTTTTGGTCTCCCAAATCAACCACCTGTTTTACTACTTTACTGTTTTCTACGTATACAAATTGCATACTGTCGTTGGCAAACACTGCTTCTGAAGGGATGTATATGGTATCCTCAAATGTTGCAGTTTGTATTACATTACTTGTTGTCATTGAGGGTTTTAGGTCAGAAACATCTCCAAATACCCTTATTTTAACTTCGAAAACTTTGGCATCGCTTTTAGGCAATGGCTGACCAATATTGGCCACGGTTACTACTTCGCCTTCCAGTGTTTTATCGGGAATTGCATCGATTCCAAGCATTACCTTTTGCCCCTTTTTAACTTTTGAAATATCAATTTCGTTTACGTAAGTAATAGAAAGCATTGAAGTTAAATCGGGTAAAGTAGCAATTGTTGGCATGTAGGTGCTAACACTCGACCCAACAGTAATTTTTTCTCTCGTGCGATCTCTTCCGTAAATAACCATTCCGGCTTTTGGAGCTTTAATGATAAGTGAATTATAAACATCTTTGAGTTTTCTTACGCGGTCCTGTCTTTGTCGGAGTTCTATTTTATTACGTTCAACTTTTGAAATTGCCTGCCGTTCTTTAAGTTCATACCCTTTTTTCTCCTGTTCAAGTTTACGGATAGCTTTGTCCAAATCCATCTCAGCTTTTCGGATAATTGCGGGAGATTCATATTTAGATTCTTCCAGAATAATTTGCATTTCCTCAACATTTTCTCTCGCATTAATTATCTGGTCGCGATAATTACTGAGGTTTAGGTTGGAATCCATTTTTGCATCTTCAAAACTATTGAGCGCCTGTTCCAGCTCTTCTTCCGCATTATTCAGGTTCTCTTCAACTGCCTTTTGATCGAGCGTTGCAACACAATCGCCCGAATCTACCACCGTTCCTTCTTCAATGAGATCGGTAATTTTTATTTCATAAATCCTGACATCACGGTCGCGGAGATTGCCTGGAACAGTAATGTTTTCTGAATTTTGAGCTTCGAGCTGACCACTCGCAAAAACTAATATTTCAAACGGGCCACGCACTACTGTAGTCGATATCTTTGAAGATTCATCAGTGGCAGGCCTAAATACAAGAAAAGCCAATATAAATAAAATGATTACAGTTGCTAATGCAAGCCAATATTTCTTATTCATGGTTTATTATTTGGTTGAAAAGGACAGACATCTGTTTAACAAAAACTATGCCTTGAATTTAACAACGTTAAGTTCTGAAAAATATTCCTGAACTTTTGTTAATTAATCTTTTTTGATGTTAAGCCTTACTTTTTATTAATATGAACTCAGGAATATTATTGGAGATTAAAAAATCGTAATGTCAATGCAAAACAATTTAACGGTCTTTATTTTTTGAAAACGATTTTTTTATAAATCCGGCCTGTGCCAGAGTCATTATTAAAATACCAATTACAGTAATCATGCCCCCAACAAGTTGATGCACTAAGGGTAATTTGCCAAAAACCAGGAAGGATGCGATAAGCACAAAAATACCCTTTAAACTTTGTACAATGGAAGAACGGGATACTTCAATATATTTGAAAGAGTAATAAATGGTCAAAATCGCCAGGAATTCAAGCAAGGCACCTGCAATAGTGTTTTTTGTTGCATGCATTGAAAACACCCACTGTTCTTTCATTACATAAAACATAATTCCTGAAAATATTAGTAACCAGAAAGCGCGGTTTAAATTTAGCAATTCAGGACTCAGTTTTTTGATTTGAGTTTTGACAACCAATGTTGCCGTGGTGGCAAAAATCGAATTAAAAAATACAATACCTGTACCTTTAATAAAAAAGGTTGAAATAGATTTTCCTCCGCTGTAGCTAATTAAAAAGGCCCCGGAAAGTGCTAAAAATCCTCCAAAAATTTCAATAGGTCCAAAACGTTCATGGAGTATAAAAATTCCTCCAAGCATAACCATCACCGGGAACATATTTCCTAAAAATGATGTTACTGCCGGATCCGGAATTACATGAATGGAAAGAAAAAACAACGTGGTTGTAGCAATTTCCAAACCCCCCAGGATCAAAAGGATATTTACCTGTCTTTTTGTTAAACTCAAAATTTGACCAAGTTTGTTATTGAATTGGGCGATTAACAGACACGAAACAGCAACAACGGCATACCATAAAGTTCCGAATTGCGCCAAAGGAATTTCATTTAAGGCAGCTTTGCTGAAAATGTAAACATTCGAAAACGCGAGTGTGGCAACCAGCGCAAAAATGTAACCTTTAATTGTATCCGATTTCATGCATTAAATTTGAGTCTGCAAAAGTAAGAAAAAAGGGTTTTGTTTTTTAATTGTAAATTAACCTTTAATGAAACTTTGGTCTCTAATTTTATATTCCATTATCTTTGTAAAGTTTGTTCAGTTGTGGTACCCTTGTATATAGTACTACAACCCAAAAATTAATTTCAAAACTACCTGGCAGAGGCGATTGGAAGAGGAAATTTACCCAAGAAACCGGTCAGCCGCTTTCCAGCTTTAAGAAAAAAATTATGTTGCCGAAAATTAATCCTATGAATACAAAAGCCTGGAACAGGCTGGAAGAATATCATTTTGAGTTTGAAGGAATTCAAATCAAAGAACTTTTTGAAAAAAATGCCAAACGCTTTGAAGAGTATTCCTTAAAGTTTGAAGACATACTGGTTGATTATTCAAAAAACATTGTCGACGAAGAAGTACGCGATGCGTTGTTGGATTTGGCCGAAGAATGTGGATTGTCTGAAGCTATAGAAAGTATGTTTACCGGACAGAAAATAAATGTTACGGAAAACAGGGCAGTCTTGCATGTTGCACTTCGTAATCGCAGTAACAATCCTATTTTGGTTGATGGCTTAGATGTGATGCCTGAAGTTAATGCCGTTTTGGACCAAATGAAAGGATTTTCTGAAAAAGTGATTTCCGGAGAATGGAAAGGTTATACGGGTAAATCAATTACCGACATTGTTAATATTGGTATTGGCGGTTCCGATCTTGGGCCGCTGATGGTAACCGAAGCACTCAAACCATATAAAAATCATTTGAACCTGCATTTTGTTTCCAATGTTGATGGTACTCATATTGCAGAAACTTTAAAGTTGGTAGATCCTGAATCTACTTTGTTTATTGTGGCTTCAAAAACTTTTACTACCCAGGAAACCATGACCAATGCCAATAGTGCAAAAGATTGGTTTTTAGCAACAGCAAAAGAAATTGCTTTTGTAGCAAAACATTTTGTTGCAGTTTCTACAAATGCTGAGGAGGTATCAAAATTTGGTATCGACACCAATAATATGTTCCGTTTCTGGAACTGGGTTGGAGGACGTTACTCTCTGTGGTCAGCTATTGGTCTTTCCATTGCCTGTGGAATTGGTTTCGACAATTACATCGAATTACTTGAAGGAGCTCATGCCATGGATAATCACTTCAGAACAACAGATTTTGATAAAAATATTCCTGTTATTTTAGCATTGATTGGTATTTGGTACAATGATTTTTATGGAGCCGAAACTGAAGCAATTCTTCCTTATGATCAGTACATGCATCGATTTGCAGCTTACTTTCAACAAGGAAATATGGAAAGTAACGGTAAATATGTAGATCGAAATGGTGAGCAAATCGACTATCAAACCGGTCCCGTGATTTGGGGAGAACCCGGAACAAATGGTCAACATGCCTTTTACCAGTTAATTCATCAGGGAACAAAACTGATACCTTGCGATTTTATCGCTTCTGCAATTAATCATAATCAATTGGGAGATCACCATGAAAAACTACTTGCTAACTTTTTTGCACAAACAGAAGCAATGATGGTTGGAAAATCTGAAAAACAGGTTCGGGCTGAATTGGAAACTGCAGGAAAAACAGAAGACGAAATCCGGGAATTGCTGCCATTCAAAGTATTTCTGGGTAATATTCCTACCAACTCTATTTTGGTGAAAAAGCTTACCCCAAGAACCTTAGGTTCGTTAATAGCCATGTACGAACACAAAATATTTGTGCAGGGTGTAATCTGGAATATTTACAGTTTCGACCAGTGGGGAGTTGAACTGGGAAAACAACTGGCAAATGCTATTTTACCTGAGCTGGTAAACGACAAACCTGTAACTTCGCATGATGGTTCAACAAACGGTTTAATAAATGCTTATAAAGCAATGAGATAAACTTGTAACGGACTCAAAAAAAAGGATTCTGACTTTGATTTGTCAGAATCCTTTTTTTTTATTCAGCGGGATTAATTGAGTTTTTCTGTTAAGAGAGCAATTTCTCTTTTTGGCGATGCTTTTTGATAAAGAATGTTGTACACAGCTTCTGAGATGGGCATATCAACATTGTACTTTTTATTGATTTCGTTGATACTCTTTGTAGCATAAAAACCTTCGGCAATCATATTTAATTCAAGCAAGGCAACTCTAACCGGGTACCCTTTCCCAACCATGGTTCCAAAAGTCCGGTTACGACTGAACTGTGAATATCCTGTTACCAAAAGATCACCGAGATAAGCCGAACTTTTTATATCGCGGGTAATCGGGTGAACGGTATCAACAAAACGTTTAATTTCCTGAATAGCATTTGATATCAGAACTGCATGGAAATTATCTCCATAACGTAATCCATGACAAATACCGGATGCAATTGCAATGATATTTTTTAAAACCGAAGCATATTCTGTTCCCCATATATCGTCAGAAACACTGGCTTTGATATAATCGCATTGAATTAATCCTGCAAAACTTTCAGCTTTGTCCTCGTTTAAACTTGCAACTGTTAGATATGATAATCTTTCCAGAGCAACTTCTTCAGCGTGACATGGTCCAGCTATTACGCCCATGTTTTCAAAAGGAACATTAAAATGTTTGTTGAGATATTCCACAACCAACAGATTTTCTTCGGTTATCATTCCTTTAATTCCTGAAAGAATATATTTTTTACTGATATCGATATTCAATTTTTTTAAAATCAAGGGGAGATATGCTGAAGGAATAGCAAAAACAATAATTTCAGAATTATCTATTATCTCATCGATATCGGTAAAAAAATTAATTCTGCCTGTATCAAATTCAACATTTTGAAGATAACGTGGATTATGGTGTACCTGTTTAAATTGTTTAATGGTATCTGGTTTTCTCAGGTACCAGTTGATTTCATTTACATTTTCCAGCAATATTTTGGCCAGTGCAGTGGCCCAGCTTCCACTGCCAATAACTGCAACTCTGTTCGTTTTTATGTTCATGTCTGTTGTTTCGGTTTATAAATTTAACAGAATTTGTATTATCGACGGTCAATCAAAACCTTAAAATCTGTTAATACTTAAAAACCGGTTTTCTGAAAATAAAAAGTCCGGTCTTTTAAAAAACCGGACTTTTACATAATGGTTGGTTCTATTAATAGAATTTTGATCTGTTGTCAACAATTTCCGCTTTCTCACGAATTGCATTATAAGCTTGTGACCCAGCACGGAAATTCATACTTTGAGCAAGGCGTGATTTTTCAGAATCTACATTTAATGCCTGATTTTCGTTAACAGAAGTAACTTTTACAATGTATACTCCGTTATTGCCTGCAATTGGTTGCGAGATATTATCTACATCAAGTGACGTAACTGCTCCGACTACGGCAGGTTCAACACCCAGGCCTGGTATAGAGTATGAATTAAAATTGATATT
Source organism: uncultured Prolixibacteraceae bacterium (assembly GCA_913063265.1). Classification (GTDB taxonomy): domain Bacteria; phylum Bacteroidota; class Bacteroidia; order Bacteroidales; family Prolixibacteraceae; genus Draconibacterium. The sequence goes on from CAJXZG010000073.1 coordinate 17,031, forward strand.
GGCAGCATTATTTACCTGAGCGTTGAGTTCGCTGGCAACTGCCTGTAAATCTGATTTTCCTTCAAGTGCTTTACTTGCTTTATCTTTCAAATATTCAGTTTTTTTCTCTTTGGTAACTGCGAGTTCTACCCTTGTTTTTGCATCTTCATAAGAAGCAGTTCCTTCTTCGGTCGCTTTGGTTAAAATGGCAATTACAAAGTTTTTCTCCAACTCAAAAATTGGTGAGCCCTGAGTTGTTGTTAAAATGTCCCCAACTTTTGCTTCGTAAGCTGCGCGAACCAAAACACGTGCACTTTCCAATCCAACAATCTGACGATCGTTTTCCCGCACTGTCGCAGCATTTTTACTAATATTCTCTTCAGCTACTGCAGCATTAAAACTTTCAGAATCTGTATTGTTACTGGCAAATTTACTTGCCTTGGCATATGCTTCCTGATAAGTACGGGTACTTGGTTCAACAATACGTACAAGCGTTGCTACACGCACTTGTTTTGAAAGTTTACTACGATCTGTGGTTTGAACAATATGAATTCCAAATTGACTGGGTACAACAGTTACTTCGTTTTTCTCATTGCCAAAAGCAGCCTCTTCAAAAGGTTTTACCATTTGTCCTCTGCCAAACCATCCTAAATCGCCTCCATTATTTGCCGAACCCTGATCTCCCGAGTATTGTGTCGCTAACGCCGCAAAATTACTTCCATTTTCTATGGCAGTTTTTAAACTGTCGGCCAAAAGTTGCATTGCAACCAATTCTTCCTGTGTATTTGGCTGTAATAATATATGCCTTGCTTCAACTGAATCAGGCAACATTGCGATAGAGTCAACTTTTGCCAAAGAGTAAGAATCGTTTTCAAAGTAAGGACCAAATACATCACCTTGTTCAGCATCTTCATCAAAAATCCATGTACCAATGTTTTCCGGTAAAGAAGCTTTTTTATACCAGGTATCATCAAAACTTACATCTGAATTTGAGTTTACAAACTGCGCACTGTTTGTTGTATTTGTAAAGTCTTCCTTTATCTCATTAATCCATTCCTGTGCATCATTATAATCTGCTGCAGAAGGATTAACAGGGAAAGTGATATATTCCAGTTCACGAATTTTTTCCTGTTCGAACTCATCTTTATGGGCATTGTAGTAGGATTTTAAATCACTTTCCGAAATATTCAGTGTGCTGTCGGCAACTGTGCTGTGATTCAATGCGATATAGTCAAAATTAACCTGCTTGCTTCCTGCAGTAACACTTTCTTCAGCTTCAGCAGTGGTAACAAATAAACCTTTACCCACCATATTGTTGTATTTGGCTTGTGCACGCTCAGTTACTATTTGGTTTTCTATGTACAGCCAGTATGCTTTTTGCTCAGGTGCAACACCTGAATCCATTTGTTTAAGGAAATTTATAACAGCACCACGGTCTACCTGACCTGTATTTGGATTACGGAAAATTTGCTGGATGATTGGATGTAGGTTTGAACCCTGGATCATATCATAAAGTTCATCAGAGCTTACTTCTATGCCAAGATCTTCGTACACCTCGTTCATTACAATTTCCTGCACTGTACTTTGCCAGGTTTGTTCGCGTACCTGAACCCAACCATTTTCGTCTAACTGGGTTTGTTGGGTATTTTGTTTGTAAATTTCACCAAGTTCTTCAACTTTTCGTTGAAAATCGGGATATTGAACAGATTCTCCATTAACTTCACCTATTTCAAGTTGGTTTCTGTTTAAAAAAGATGTACCACTTTGAAATAAATCTCCAAGGATAAATGCGGCCAATGATAAACCGATTATAATTGCAATTAATAATCCCGCTTTCGTTCTAATCGTTTGTAACGTTGCCATTGATTAACAGTTATTTTTTATCTAATTCTACTTAAATTTTTCGAGCTACGAAGATAACAATTTTAAACATTCTACCTTGAAATTAGATTTTTTTTTAACAGTAGTTTGTTTGTAGATATAAGTATCAATAGATGAGACTGTTGTAAGGATAGTTTTTGGCTTGATTATTCTTCGATAATTGTAAGTTTCACCAATTCTATTCTTGTATTGCTTGCTTTAAGTATTTTGAAGCGAAAACTTCCTATTATTATCAGCGAATTAATGGTTGGAATACTTTCGTGATGAAAGAGAATAAATCCGGCTAAAGTTTCAAAATCTTCTGTTTCGGGAAGGTTGATATTGTATTTTTCGTTTATCAGGTCAATTTCTGATCTTCCGGAAAAAATGAATTCATTTTCTGCCAGTTTTTTATCAATTATATCTGAGGTGTCATGCTCATCTTCTATCTCCCCAAAAATTTCTTCTAAAATATCTTCGCTGGTAACCATTCCCGATGTGCCTCCGAACTCATCGACCACAATTGCAATACTTCTGTGTTCCTGTATAAAGGTCTTGAGCAGTTTGTTCGCAGGCATGGTTTCAGGAACAATTAGTACATTATTGATATGTGGTTTTAAAGACTGAGGGTTTTTAAATATTACCGATGAGTGAACGTATCCAATGATATTATCAATATTATTTTCGTAAAAAATAATCCTTGAATATCCGGTTTCCACAAATTTCTGACGAAGTTCGTCGACCGAAGAATTTACATCCAGCATCTCTATTTCTGTTCTTGGAACCATTATTTCTCTGAGTTTTACTTTAGAAAAATCGAGTGCATTTTTAAACAGTTTTACCTCAGTTTCAACACGTTCCTCATTTTCGGGTTCTAATTCCGTTGGTTGGTTATAAATCCAGTTTAAACCAATGCGGTTAAAAAGTAATCCAGGAATTTCATCTTTACTGTTTGTTTCTGTGGTTTTGAAACCCAAATTCTCCAGGGACATTAGTATCTGAATCAGGGGGTAAAACAATATTTGAAAAGCCAGTAAGGAAACTGGCAGTACATGCAAAAATTTAAACGGAATCAGCGGGAATATTGATTTAGGAATTAATTTGCCGATAAATAAAAACAGCAGGGAGGATGCTAATATGGTTATTGCAATTATCAATAACTCAGAATGTATAAACTTTTTATAAAAGGGAAAAAGCAGCCCGGCAAAAGCATAAATGAAAAGTATAAATGTAATCCAGTTACCTACTACCAAAGTTGCTATGTAACGGCCAGGATTGGTTTTAAGGTTTTTTTTGAATCTGGAAACCAGTGAATCGGGATTTAGGTCAATATCAATTTGAATTTTTAAAATTGAAATCAATGCGATTTCGTTAGCAGTAAAAAATGCTGAAAACAGAATTGCGACAGTAATGATGATGTAAAAGTAAAACGACTCCATTTAATTTATTGCTCATTAAACTGCAAAGTACCATTTGGCGGATTTTGAACCGGTTTTATGGCTGGTGCTTGTGGTTCGTTTAAAACAGGTTGTTTTTCCTGTTTTTTTACGCTTACAAAGATGGTTCCTTTTGGATTTTTTATTCTCCAGTTTTGCATGTTTTGGTCAGAAGTAAATCCTATGCCGGTTATTATCTGGTCGGCACGAATAATCCTCACAAACTCTTCTGTATAAATGATTTCTTTTTTCTCTTCCCAGATTAGGTGCTCAGTTTTTAGTGAGTCCCCTTTTTCGTTGGTTGCCACTACATTATTTTTGGCTTCCCATTTTTCATCTGCCACAAATTGTTTGGCATAATCGGCAGTAATACTTGAGATGATCCGTTTGTTTTCATCGTATTTTATCAACTCCATTCCTTCGGGGAACTCAACATAATTTTCTCCCTCACCTTCGTACTGAAGTAACTTTGGGGCTTTCAAAGAATATATAACTTCCCCGGAATCCGTAACAAGGGTTTCAAAATTTGTTGCTTCCAATATTGGAAGATCTTCCAAAGAATAGAATGCTTTTATTTGTTCGATATCGTTTTCACATCCATAAAAAAGCATTGCAGCCCCTGTAACAAGGACTGCAACACAATATTTTTTAATATTATTAAAGATTCTAGAACCTGATTTTTGTTGTTTCATTTATCCAACCTCCAACAGTATAACTTTGTCCTTCCTGCAATCCTTCCATAAATGCATCCTCTTTGTTAGGGAAGTATTTCCTGTAATCAGATGCTTTTTTACCGGCGTCAATTGAACAATCATCTCCTCTTCTTGCTTTGTTGTAATAATCAACGGCCACCCAGAATACAGCGGCCTTTTCAAGATTTGAACCTTCGAAACTACGGCTTGCTGCTGAATAAATATCACCAATCAACATGTATGCATCACACAAATCAGGATCGACAGAAAGTGCCTTTTTAGCAACATCTCTAGCTTCCCTGTAATTACTTTCTTTAATGTAAAGTAATAATGCTTTTTCGTAATGATATGTTGCCAGTAATTTTGGGTCGGTTTCTTGTTCTATTGCCTGCTGGTAATATTTTTTTGTCATTTCAAGATTGTCCTTTTTCAGGTAATCGCGCGCCATATTAAATGCGGCTTCTGCCGATGGTTCGAGTTCGTATAAACGTACGGTGGCTTTCTCAACCAAAGGATTGTTATCACATTTTGCACGACGTAAACGACGAAGCATAGACTTGATAAATTCAATGTCGTCATTTCTTTCCTCAAATTGTGGCGTAAAAACTCTGTAAAGTGTTTCGCAATCGGCAGCTCCTGATGTACTGAAAAGATTCTCAATGTATTCTTTAACAGTAACAACATCGTCTTTTACCTGCTGTTCTTCAGTATTCTCCGCAATCTGATCCAGATACATATTACTCTTGTCGTAATTGCTTACTACTTTTTCTTTCTCCATAGCCTGCAATTTAAACAAGGATCTAGAGGTCTGCATTAAAAGAAGGAATACGGGAAGTTCAGTTTCTTCTTTTTGCAATTCTACAGAAGTACTTAACCAGTCATAGCCTGTAGTTAATGCTGAAATCAGGGCATCTCCTTCAAGCGGTGCTTCTCTGTCCTCGTGCAGTTTGTATTTTAACCAGATGGTTCCTTTTCTACCCAACACATATCCTCTGCCACCAAAGTATTTAATTCGTTGATCGGCTAAAGCCATATATTTATCCAGCCATTCATCTCTTTCAGTATCTGTCTTTGCATTATCCAAAAAGGATTCATACATTTTTGCACCATGGATATAAATATTTGATGTGGATTGTGGGTATTTATTGTAAAGTTTCTGCCAGTGTGGCATTGCTGATTTGTAATCACCTTGTTTATAAAATTCAGAGTAAAGCGATAACTCATTCATAAAATCTTTATCCTGCTCATTTAACAATTCTTCCGCGGTTTTCAAAATTACATCACCTGCCACAGCATCCATCAAAGAACCTTCGGCACCGGGGATTGCACCTGTAAAAGCAAAATCGATTTCGTCTACTCCTGCTTCATTGAGGTCGAATTTTTTTGATTCTCCGGTAGCCATGAGAGTAAATCTTAAATATTTTGATTTTGCATCAGCCTGTACTTCATATTTGCCATCGAAGCTCGTCATCATCGAACTACCTTTGTGTGCTTCTACAGTAACTCCTGCAGCGGGTTCGCCATCCATGTAAACGATACCTTTAATTGTTCTTTGGGCCATTACACTGCTAACAGCCGCAAAAACAATCATGACAAATAAAATTCCTATACGTGAAAAAGTTTTCATAATTGAATATTTTTTGTTTTTTATTTTAATCGAATCTTCTCTTTATAAACCACAAGTCATATAAATTAACCATCAAGTTGAATCTCACATAATTTTCAAGAACAAGATTTTCTTTTGTGGTACCTTTTCTTCCAATTTCCGCTGCAAGATTTATTGTTGTTTTTGAGCGGTACACCGGCAATCCAACTCCAAATGTTATGCCAAAATCATTTATCTGGCGGTTGTTAAAAATCAAATAGGTTTGTTCGTATTTGAATCCTGCCCGGTAAGCGATTTTTTTTGTGTAACTGTTTATGGAGAATTTATCCGGTATCCATTCAGCACCAAGCGCAAATTTACTTAAATCTGTTAAATACTTACTTTTTGTGCCAAGAAATTTAGCATCACTCCAATTTTGATAATAATAATCTGCATTTATTTCCAGTTTGTCTTCCTTGACATAAGAAAGCCCTACACCAAATGTAAAAGGGAACTCAATTACACTTTTGCTTTCACTGGCATAATAGAGCGTATCCTGGTCAATCGCTGATCCTGCCTGAAGATTCTTTTGAGTAATATCAGAATAAAAGGAATTATACGTGGGGTTGTTTTCGTAAACCAATCCCAATATAAAACGGTTTTTATTATTAAAACGGAAGGTCTTCTGCAAACCAAAGTCAAAACTAAAATCGCTTATTCGAAGGGTTTTATATTGCTGAAGACCATAAAAATCAGATGCTCCAAAAAACTCAACCTCGGCATTGCGGTTTAACATTCCGAAATAGTAATTCAGGTTGGCACCTATCGAAAGGTTTTTAATTGGTTCTATTGCAAAACCTACAAACGCATTGGAAATTGTCCCTGCTCCATAATAAGTTGTTCTTACCGGTCCTGTATTTTCAATATCCTGGTCAACAACAACATTGTAGCCAACATCGGTAAATGGTACCAGTCCGATACTTGTTCCCATTCTGTTGTTGATTTGGAAATTCATTGCGAAATACTGGAAGTTAATATTTGAAGATGTGTTTGCTCCAATATCGTTTTTAAATTCAGAATATTTTGCATTGATGGCAAATTCGAACATAAAACCCAGTGAATCAACAGCATCAAACGATGCCGGATTTCCTATATTAATTTGCTGACCATTTCGACTGGCAATAGATGCGCCTCCCATAGCAGTTGAACGTCCAAAACTGTAGTGGTGCAATTCTCCTAATCCATATCTTGAGTATGGCGATGAAGTATTGTTATTAAATTGAGCGAATATTAATGTCGGAAACATTACCAACACAACCAAAACACCAACTTTATTGTATCTCCCCATTATATTCTAATATGCGGTTTAAACCTAAGGCTGTTAAATTAAAATTCACAAAGAAAGAGTTTTTTAATTTTTTATCAAAAAATTCAGCGTCCCCACCGGTAATAATAACTTTTAAATTATTATAAAATTCCTTAAATGTGTCTATCGCTTTATCCACCTCAAAAACAACACCATTCTGTACGCCGGCCCTAATGGCTTCTTCCGTTGTTTCACCAAACAGTTTGTTAAAATCTTCCTGTTTAACATGAGGTAGTTTGCCTGTAAAACGATTTAATGCTTTAAATCTCATTTCAATTCCCGGCGAAATATTTCCACCAAGGAACTGTTTTTTGTCGTTTACCAAATCATAGGTAATTGCAGTTCCTGCATCTATTATCAGAAGGTTATTGTTTGGGTACAAATCAAATCCTCCAACCGCTGCTGCAATCCTGTCTTTTCCAAGTGTTTCCGGGGTTTTGTAGCAATTTTCAATCGGAAGTGGAGTATTTTCATCCAACTCAATAAAATAATCAAACTTTTTAAGTAAGTTGTTTTTAAGTTCAGATGAATAATCTTTTACAGATGAAAGAATTACTTTTTTTAATCCCGGATGTTCGTTCTGGAGCACATCAATATGTGAAGGTAAAAATTCATTTACCGGAACAGTAATCAAAACCTCACCTTTGTTAAAGACTGAAAATTTTGTTCTTGTATTTCCAATATCAATTACAAGGTTCATTAATTAGTCGATAATTCTTTGGCTTATATCCAGCGCTTTAACAGAATGGGTTAAAGCGCCGATTGAGATATAATCAACACCTGTTTTGGCAACTTTCCTTATTCTTTTTTGTGTCATATTTCCAGAAGCTTCAATTTTAGCACGTCTGTCGATAAGTTTAACAGCTTCAACCATCATTTTGGAACTCATATTATCAAGCATAATAATATCGACTCCCGAATCCAGTGCTTCCTGAACTTGCCCGAGGTTTGTAGTTTCAACTTCAATTTTAATACTTTTTGGAATTTTTTTATGAATGGCATCAACGGCTTGTTTTATTCCACCTGCCACCTGAATATGGTTGTCTTTTATCATCACCATATCATATAAACCAAAACGATGATTAGAGGCACCTCCCATACGAACCGCATATTTATCGAGATGACGGTAACCGGGAAGTGTTTTTCTTGTATCAAGAATTTCAACTTTAGTACCTTCAACTTCCTTCATGCATCGATTGGCATATGATGCGATGCCGGATAATCGCTGCAGAAAATTTAATGCTTTTCTTTCTCCTGATAACAAAGCCCTGAAATCTGCACTAAATTCAGCAATGATGTCACCGGGTACAACTTTGCTTCCGTCAGGTTTAATTTCTTTCCATTTTAAGTTTTCATCGAATTTTCTGAAGACCATTTCGGCAACAGGTAAACCAGCAATTACACCTTCTTCTTTGGCGACAAGTATTGCAGTTTTATTTTCACCGGGAGGTATAAGATTGTTTGTGGTAATGTCACCATCCCCAATATCTTCTGCATAAGCCAGATCAAATAAAACTTCGGCCGATTTTAAAATTTTACTTTCCATTGTATCTTATTTTCTAACTGGTTCGAATTCTATATTTTTATTCTTTTGCTGAATGGAGTGAACCTCAAATTTTTGTCTTTCGTTTTCAAAATCTACTCTTATGTGTCCACCCCGACTTTCTTCTCTCTCCAATGCCGCCTGTGCAATAAGTTTACAAACTACAGCAGTATTTTTTATTTTGAAAAGATTGTATTCGTTTTTAAAATCTGAGAACTGTTTCTCAATTTTGGTTAATCTTTTAATTGCTTTCTTTATTCCTGTTGCATCACGCACTATTCCCATTGAATCCGACATTAGAGAGGCAATTTTATTTTGCATTTCAAGGTATTGAGGTTCGTTTGAGCTATCAATATGTATTGGCGCAACCTGAGGTAAATTACATTTTCGGACTTTTAGTTTTGCTGCTTTTTCACTGGCTCGTTTTCCAAAGACCAAACATTCGAGAAGTGAATTACTGGCCAAACGATTGGCTCCCATAACTCCGGTAGAAGCAGCTTCGCCACAAACAAAAAGGCCTGAAATGTTGGTTTCAGCATCTAAGTTGGTTCTGATGCCACCCACCATGTAATGGGCAGCAGGTGCAATCGGAAGCAGATCCTCTGTCAAATCAAATCCATAAATTTTCAACTGGTTGTAAATATTTTTAAATCTGTTTTTTATTTTTTCTTTATCAAGATGTTTTAACGATAAGAATATACGATCTGATTTTGATTTTTTTAATTGTTTAAAAATATTGTAAGCTACAACATCACGAGGAGCCAGTTCGGCACGGGGGTGAACATCTTTCATAAATCTTTCACCATTTTCATTAAGCAACCAGGCACCTTCTCCCCGCACGGCTTCACTTATTAAATATGCATCTTTCCCGGGAATAAAAAGTGCAGTCGGATGAAATTGTATAAATTCGAAATCAGCAATTTTTGCACCTGCTTCATACGCCATAGCAATTCCATCTCCTGTTGCAGTATACGGATTGGTGGAACGAAGAAACACACGGGACAAACCACCGGTGGCAATAATCACGGCTTTTGTTTTAAATATGATATTTTTACCTGTGACAAAATTATAAGCGTGTAATCCAATGATACAATTTTCATTTTTTATTAGTTCGAGGGCGGTAACATTTTCAAATGATTTTACCGAAGGTTGTTGAATTACTTTTTGCAGCAAGAAGCTTGTTAGTAACTTTCCTGTTTCATCTCCTCCGGCATGTAAAATTCTACGCTGGCTATGTCCTCCTTCAAGTCCAAGTACAAAATCGCCATCCTTCTTGTCGAATTCCATACCCATTTCAATTAACTCCAGAACTCTGTCGCGTCCTTCTTTTACAAGCACTTCAACAGCATCCGTATCACAAAGTCCACGTCCGGCCTCAACAGTATCAAGAATGTGGGATTCAAATGAATCTTTTTTATCGACAACCGCAGCAATTCCACCCTGGGCATAGTATGAGTTACTTATATCCAACTTCGATTTGGTCACAACGGCAACACTTCCATACTTCGATGAATGATATGCTGCAGAAAGTCCTGCGAGTCCGCTGCCTATGACAACCGTTTCAAATTCAAATACTTGCATTAAATATTGCCTTTCAGAATCGACCGGCAAAGGTAATATTTCTTTTATGCAAAAATGATGTGTTTTATTTGTTTTTTTTTGAATGTTCCAATTTTTAGATAAAAGGCTGGATTATCAGGGTAATTTCAACGCCCTGATTAAAGCATTTCTTATGGAAGAAACAATATATAGCTAAGGATTTATTCTGAACAGGTTAATTTTTCCGATTTCAACCCATTTCAATTTATTCAAAACAGTTTCTTACTTTAATGAAACGCCAAAACTGATATTATTTGACTAAAATCATTTAAACCTTTTGTTTTATTGATTGTCTAATTTCATTTTGACGTGATAAAATAATATTTTTGCGCCCTGAATTTCCGGCAACTAATTTTTTTCAGGATTGTTAAATTAGGTGAGGGAATTGATTTTGAAAAAGTTACATGAAAAAAACATTAGATTAAACAATATATCATGAGTTGGAGAAAAATTACCTTTATTGTTGTGGCACTAATAATTCTATTAGGCGGTTCAGCAGCACTTTCAATGCTATTTGTTTCAATGAAACCCGAACCTCCTCGTCGTCCTGACGTAGAGTCGGTTAGATTTGTTAAAGCTGATACAGTAAAATATCATGAGGTTATATCCTCGGTATCACGCGACGGAAGAGTGGTTTCTGGAAGCGAAGTGATGTTGGTTTCCGAAGCCTCGGGAAAAATCGAAAAAGGTTCTGTTGAATTAAGGAAAGGTGCTTCGTTTAAAAAAGGGCAGTTGATTGCACAGATTTACAAAGACGAAATAGAATTGGCATTGAAAGCAAGAAAGAGTAAGTTTTTAACTCAAATTACCACCTTACTTCCTGATGTAAAAGTTGATTATCCTGAAAGTCTGGAAGAATTTGAAAAATTCTTCTTTTCAATAAAATTGGATGAGTCACTTCCTGAACTTCCTGAATTAGAGAATAATCAATTAAGAATATTTTTGGCAAGCCGGGATATTTTAAGTGAGTATTTTGGTATACAGCAAGACGAACTCAAGTTAAGTCGCCATTCTTTATACGCACCTTTTAACGGGGCTTTTACAATGGTAAATTACGAGGTTGGAAGTTATGTAAATACAGGTGGACAAATCGCCCGAATGATTCATACCGATCAGCTTGAAATTGAAGTTCCGGTTCCGAATTTGCAAAGTCGCTGGATAAAAATAGGAGATAAAGTAAAGGTATATTCTCAAAACCGTAATATTGTTCGGGATGGAGTGGTGATTAGAAAAGCAGATTTTATAGATCAGAATACCCAAAGCCGGAGCATTTTCGTAC
>CAJXZG010000074.1 GCA_913063265.1 uncultured Prolixibacteraceae bacterium
TACTTCTCGATTTTATTGCATTAACCGGCGCTGTTATTGTACTGGGTTTGTTACTGTATTTCCTAAGGAGAAAAGAACTTTCACTTGAAACAGGAGATGCATGGAGCAGTTTCTATACCAACCTGGCAAAACGTTCATTGTTAAAATTAAATACCGATAAAACAGAAACCCGAAACTGGAGGCCCAATATTATACTTTTCAGGGGAAAACAGCAGGAACGGCCGCATTTGGTTGAACTTGGTCTGGCCATGAGTGGAAAACTTGGTGCTCTTACTGATTTTGAGTTAATTATTGATGATAAACCTGAAAAGACCAACATTAAAAACGGGGAGAAAAAAGACCTGCAATATTTCCGCCGCCAGCATGTTTGTAATTCTATCGAAGATGGAATAAAATCCGTAACAAGTATTTATGGTTTTAGCGGATTCGAACCAAATACTGTACTGATGGGTTGGAGCCACGATACAAAAAATGTTAGCCTTTTGGCTTCGATTTTTACCGATTTAAAAAAGAAAAACCTGAATGCTGCTTTTTTAGATTTCGATAAAGAAAATGGTTTTGGGAAAAAAGAGAACATTGATATTTGGTGGAATGGGAAAGGTCGACTTTTAAGTTTTGCCCTTGGAGTTATGAAATTTATTTTATCGGACCCCGACTGGCGCGATGCCAATATAAGAATTCTAATAATTAACAGCGACAACCAAATTACCGATAAACTCTATCGAAATACAAATGCTCTGCTGAATGAAAAACGAATTTATGCCGATGTAAAAATAATTCATGATGATTTTGGCACAAGGAACAAGGAAATTATTATCAAAAACGAATCGGCTGATGCAGACCTGGTTGTGATGGGAATCTCACCAAATCCTGATTATTATAACGAAAAATACATCGAAGAATTTAACAGGATTTCTGAGCTTACTTCAAGTTTATTAATTTTAAATCCTTCCAATGAATTCGAAGAAATAAACCTTATCACACTTCCGCAAAAAACCGTTCTGGAATTACCCAAAACAAAATTGCATGCACTTCCGGCATTACCGGAAATAGAAAATAAACTGCTTCAAAACAGAATAACAAAACTGGATGAAGAATTAAATGAGATTACCGGCAAATTTGTAGAGCAAGGAATTAGCAGAGCGGTGAACAGGCAATCCGGACTAATAAAAACACTGCAAGACCAAATAGATTACAATATAAAAAACGCTCAGAAATATTTGGAAAACCAAAAGGGTGTGCAGTTAAACAAATCATTTACTAAAAACCATCAGTCATTTTTAGAATTTGCACGAGACTTTTTTCAGGAACAATGCAAACTTGTGATTACTGATATTAAAGAATCTTTGGAAAATGAGATTTCTGTCTTAAAAACCAAAACCGGAAATTATATTTATGAAACCCCGGAATCGATTATAATACCGCTTGAAGAAGAACCAAATCAAAAAGAAAAAAACATTTCCGTTCCTTCCCGAAAAATTGTCTCTTATGTTATTCATAACAAAGTATTTCCCGAAATTGAAAATCATTTGACAACTTTTGAGCAGAAAACAGCCCTGCTTTATAAACAATTAAAAGATACTACCCTTAAAACCAACGATATTTATGAAAAAAGAGAAAGCGATAAAATTAATTTCGCTATTGATTTGCAGGAGGAACACAAAAAAATCAATATAGAATTAGACAAGCTGAAAGATATAATTAATGATCAAGTCTCCTGTTTCAATAATGATTTGGATTCTGTTATCAGAAACGAAGTGATCCTAATTGCAAGTGATATCCTGGATTCTAAATCAAAAAGATCTTTAAGCAGGAAATACAGTCTGACTGCTGGATTGTCTTTTGAGGGACTTGAATCTTTCCCTGAGAATTGGGAAAACAATATCAATAAATATAACAGTGCAGCTCAATTGGATTTTCAGATTTTGTACGAGCAAAAAATAATTTACAGCATTATACAAAATTGTATCGAAAAGATAAATTCTTTGGTTACAGAAAATATCTTTTCTCAGGCTGAAATCATTTTTAAGAATATTGAAAACTGGAAATCAGAGCAGATTTCTCAAATTAAAAACATAAAATTTCCTGAAAAATCTGATACAACTACAATACTTCAGGAAACTTATTTGAAAATAATTGAACTGCTGGAAAGATTACCTTCGGAAATCGATATTACGGATTTCTCTTATTCTGAAAATGAAGAATTTTTAAATCTGGAAAATGCTAAAACGATAACTGTACATCCTGATAAAATAGCTAAATATTATCTCGATACGCAACTTTATGATCCTTTGTACAGAGAACTGGAACAGCTGGATAAAATGCTGCAACTTTCTATTATTGAGTTCAAAGAAGCCAATAGTTTATTAAAATTCAGGTTGGAAAACACAGATCCCGAGCTACTGGAAAATCAAACAGGATCAGATAAAAATCTTTCTGAATTTCTGATTTCAACAGAACAACTTATAAAAGAGCAAAATCAAATTATTTCTGAACTGCTTGATAATCTGAAACACAAAGCTGAGGAATTTGTAAAAAATGCTGTTTCGCCACTTTATTCCCATTCTATTATTGAGTCGCAAAACAACTTCTCTGTCTTATTACGTGAGCAAAAGGGGAAAAAGTTTGGTGACAGATTTTCAAAAAGTATTGAACTGACAAAAGAGAATGTTTCAAACTTTGTGGTCGATTTACTTTACAGTTCAAGCACGGGTATTATCCAGGCAAAAAGATATTTAAAGAAAAGTGAGCAAAAAGAAACTTCCGTAGGGCAGATCCTGGAATTTGTTGAAAATGAGACTTCAGATTACAAAATATTAACACAGATCCCGGTATTTTACAGGACACTGTTTAGCAGCAAATCACTGATAAACGATGATTTCTGGATTCCAATGGAAAACGAATTAAACCTGCTGAAAAATGCCTTGCAAAGACACAGGAACGGCGTGGGAGGTGCAGTATTAATAACCGGAGTTCACGGGTCGGGAAAAACAACTTTATCAAGATTCTTTACCAAACGACAATTTAAAAAAGGGCAAATATTCTTAATTAATCCTCCTTCAACAGGCTCGGTAAAAAAAGAAGATTGGTTGCATCAGCTTCAGCGGGGTACAGGAATAAACGGTGGATCATTTGATATACTGGGAAGCCTCCCGCATGGAAGTACATTAATTTTCAACGACCTGGAGCTTTGGTGGGAAAGAACAACTGATGGTTATGTTGTACTTGAAGAGATTTTTAAACTCATTCGTTATTTTGGGAAAAAGGTTTTCTTTATTCTCAATTCCAATTATTATTCCATTGCTCAAATTTCCAAAGTTTTCCCTGTGAATGAAAACCTGCAACAAGTGATAGAATGTGAACCATTTGATGCGAAAAGGATTCGTGAATTGATTCATCGAAGACATAAAACCAGTGGGCTAACTTATATTTACAAAAATATCTCAGAGGAAGATGTTTCTCAAATATCTCTGGCTTCGCTGTTTAGTAACTACTTTTCCTATTCGGGAGGTATACCGGGTGTTGCAATAAACACCTGGTTAAACCATATTGAGAAAATCGACAAACAAACCATTCATATCAGGAAACCGGAAATACCTGACATTAATTTCCTTAATAATATTAATCCGGACTGGTTAATTATCATTGCGATGTTTATTCAGCATAAAAAAATGAATATTGTAAAACTGGCACGGATATTAAATTGTTCGATTGAAGAAACTGAGAACAATATTTATTATCTCTTAAATGCCAGAGTTCTTCATTCTCCGGAAAACGATGCCTATGAGTTGGAAAGAAGCCTCGAACCCTTCCTTGTAAAATTGTGTATTGAAAAAGGAATAATTTAACCGAAGATTATGTACATCAGAATACTCATATTAGGAAGCGCAATTTTAGTCATTTTCAGAGCATTAACATACCTGAATAAATTGTTGCCGCTTTCAAAAAAAATCAAACATTATACAAGTTATTTGCTCCCTGTAATTGAAATGGTTTCATGGATTGGATTTGCCATTTGGTGTCTGCATTATGTTTTCGATGCCGAAGCATATAATATTTTAATTGTGTTAGGTATCACCATTTTATTAATACTTACTCCGACCTGGTTTTTGGCACGCGACTTTTTTTATGGAATGGTATTAAAGTTTCAGAGAAAGATCGAGATAGACACAAAGGTGCAAATTGCTGATTTAAAGGGAACCATAAGCCGGACAGATTATTTTACATTTGATATAAAAACAGAAAGTGGCAACCTCAAAACCATTCCCTATAATAAATTAAGGTCTGAAATTATTGTCAAAAATACGGTGAATTCAAATTTGATGAAGGAAAAACTAACATTTAATCTTGCCAGTGCTACCCGATCAAATTATACAGTTGAGCACTTAAAAAAAACATTAATAAATGCCCCCTGGGTTGCTTCATCACATGAGCCTGTAATTAAAATAATTAATAAGGACAAAGAAAATTTTATAATTGAAGTTATAATTTGGGTTCTGAAAAATGAACACGTAAAAAAAACAGAAGAATGGGTAAATAAAAGTTATTCAAATAAGGTCATCTAGACTAAAAATATTAATCCCTTTTTTATCCAAATTCTGAAATATTCTCTAACCGTTTTCTGTCAGCGATTAAAATATCTTTTCCGTAAATTTTTATAATATTGTCTTTTCTGAATTCAGACAAAGCACGAATAACATTTTCGGGTGTCATTCCAATATATTCAGCTATCTCTCTTCTTGATACAGGCAATTCAAATTCATCTTTTTCGTAAATACTATTGGCAAAAAAAAGTAAAACATGAGCTACTCTTCCTTTAAGGTTTTTACGTTTAATTTCAAGGTTATCCAACACAATTTTATCGGTTACCCCACTTACATGAGTCATCAAATCCATCGTAAACAAGGCGTTTTGCCTGGCATAATTTTTTACAGTTTCCAAATCCAATATACATACAACAGAATCTTCAACAGCCGAAACTGAATATTTGTACTTTTCAGAAGAAAAAACACTCAATAAACTTACATAATCAAAGGGTTTTGAAAAACTAATTATTTGATCCTTTCCATTGGTTAAATTTTTCCACAACTTTACCAATCCTTCTTTCAGGTAAAGAAATTCATTTATTGAATCTCCCTCATTAATTATTATTTCACCTTTTACAAAGCTGCGTTCCTGTTTTATCGCACAAATATCCGATAGTTGATCAACGGTAACATGCGTAAAGAATAATGACTTCAACTGACATTTTTCGCAACTGCATTTTACTTTTTCATTTATCATGACATTCAACATGTTTTACCGCCCTAAAATACCAAAAACATATGATATTTATTACCCTGTGATAAATATCATAACAACACAGTTATTCTTTAGTGAACCCCTTGTTAAATTTACCATCAAACATATAATATAAGTGTAGTAATGAAAAGGTTAGTGATACTTGGTGCCGGTACAGCCGGAACAATGATGGCAAACAAGTTAAGAAATGCCCTCGATAAGGAAGAATGGAAAATAACCATTGTGGATCAGTTCAAAACGCACTATTACCAGCCGGGTTTTTTATTTATCCCTTTTGGTATTTACAGTAAAGAAGATGTGATTAAACCCAAGGCCGATTTTGTGCCACCCGGAGTAGATTTGATTTTTTCGGGTATCGACAGAGTTAAAGCCGAAGAAAACAAAGTTTTTCTGGAAGGTGGAAAAGTTTTGAATTACGATTATTTAATAATTGCAACAGGAACAAAAACCTATCCTGAAGAAACACCGGGTTTAAAAGATAAACTCTGGTACAAAGAAATTTTTGATTTTTATACCGTTGAAGGAGCAGTTGCCTTACAAAAGTTTTTTAAAGGCTGGGAAGGAGGAAAACTGGTTATGGCGATAACTGAAATTCCGTATAAATGCCCGGTTGCTCCTCTTGAATTCGTTTTTCTGGCCGATGCGTATTTTACTGAAATTGGAATCAGAGACAAAGTAGACATTTCATATGTTACTCCAATGCCGGGAGCATTTACAAAACCAATTGCAACAAAAATGCTATCGGAATTACTCGAAGAAAAAAATATTAAAGTAATTCCAGATTTCTATATTGAACGGGTTGATAATGATGAGAAAAAGTTAATTTCTTACGATGAACAGGAAATTCCTTTCGATGTGTTAACGGTGGTACCCATGAATATGGGAGACGAAATGCTTGAAAGAAGTGAATTGGGAGATGACATGAGATTTGTTCCTACCAATAAAGAAACACTTCAGTCGACGAAACATGAAAACATTTTTGTATTGGGCGATGCTGCCAATATTCCGACATCAAAAGCAGGATCAGTAGCTCACTTTGCAGCAGAAATTCTTTTTGAAAATTTAATGAGCGCAATTGAAGGAAGACCTTTGCATGCAAAATTCGACGGGCATGCTAACTGTTATATCGAAACAGGATTCGGGAAGGGTGCCTTAATCGATTTCAATTACGATACAGAGCCACTTCCGGGAACATTCCCTTTGCCTGGTATTGGCCCGTTTGGTTTGCTGAAAAACACAAAAATCAATCACTACGGAAAAGTAATGTTTAGATGGATTTATTGGCATATTCTTCTAAAAGGTAAGGAATTGCCCGTAGAACCACTGATGACTATGGCAGGGAAAAAACGAGTGAATTAAATTAAAAGTGATGGAAGAAAAAACATTACAAACACAAATATCAGAACTTAATCAGAAAGTTGATTTATTGCTTGAATATGTAAATCAACAACGATTAAAAACAAATGAAATTGAGGACCTGGTGTCTGATGTTTCCATTGTTGGAAAGGATATGTACGATTCGGCAGTTGAGGAACTGGATAACCGAATGGTTAATCTTGACCTCGACCAGGTAAAAGGAGTAGTTTTACGTGTTTTGAGAAACATTGAAAACATTAACAAATTCCTGGAGCTATTTGAAAGTATGAACGATTTGTTGAAAGATGCAGGTCCGATATTTAATGAGGTAATTATTGATTTTACAAAAAAACTTCATGAGCTTGACCAAAAAGGATATTTTGAATTTTTTGCTGAAGCCGGAAATATCTTTGACAATATAATATCGCATTACAAACCTGAAGACGTTCGGGAGCTTTCCAATAATATCGTTACAATAATTGAGACAGTTCGGTCTGCAACACAGCCCGAAATGATGACAGCACTAAGTAACGGTATAAAAATCTATAACAATATTGAAACCGAAAACATTCCTGAATATTCAATTATGAAAACGCTGAGGGAAATGAATAAACCGGAAATGAAACGCGCCCTGGGTTTCTTTGTAACCTTTATGAAAAACATGGCGGCTGAAACAAATAAAAATAACTAAAAAATAAAAATTATGGCAGAAAAAACATTAGCAGGAAAAACAGTTGAAGTAACTGATGAAGGATATTTGGTAAATCCTGAAGATTGGACTAAAGAAGTTGCAATGGACCTTGCAAAAGAACAGGGGATTGAACTTAGTGATAAACACTTCGAAGTACTGGAATACTTGCGAAAAGAAAGTGCGGCTGGTACGCAACTAACAATTCGCAAAGTAGGTAAGTCCGGTATCGTAGATATAAAAGGATTATATGTTCTGTTTCCCGGTGGACCTTTAAAGTACTCTTCAAAAATTGCAGGGATTGCAAAACCGGCGAGTTGTGTATAAAATTTAAACTTAAATATTATGACTGAAGTAAAAGAAACGCCTTTAAAAAAGGTAATGATTATTTGTGCCAAAGCAAATATCGAAGATGTATATGCTGCACTGGTTATGGCAAATGGTGCTGTAATGGAAGGCATTGAAGCAAAATTGTTCTTTACTTTTTTTGGTTTAGATGCCATCACAAAAAAACAGATGAATAAACTACACACGGGTGTAGTTGGAAATCCGGGTATGCGCATGCCGGGAGGTTTACCTTTCCCAACATTATTGGGAGTAATTCCTGGTGTTGAAGCCGGTGTGTCTGCAATGATGAAAAAACAAATGGATGTATTGGATGTTCCGCCGGTGGATGAATTTTTAGATATGATAACTGCCGGTGGAGGTGAGGTTTACGCTTGTAAAATGGCTGCTGATATGTTTAAACTTACCATGGATGATTTAAGTGAGCATGTAAAAGCAATTATAACCGTAGGCGATTTATATGCCATGTCAGGTGGTGAGGGAACACAAATAATTTTCACGTAAAAAGCTGTTTAATTATTTCATAGCGGCGTCACTCATATCATTCGGGTGGCGCTTTTTTTTATTTCTTTTTCTGATTTAGAATGATTTTAAATATCATGAATCACGTAATTTATACCACATCTAAATTAATCGACTAACTTCTGTATATCAATAATTTAAACGACTAAATACTCTGCCATTTCAATCATATGTCGAAATAAACGCAGCAACTCAGTCATATATAACAATTTACATATTTTGATATCAAGATTTATATATTTTTGCCCCCTTAAATCGAAGAAATATGGCAAAGAGCAGACGCGATTTTATTAAAATATCTTCGTTGAGTGCAGCGGGAGTGATTGCAGGTGCGGGTTATTTGCACTCTGCAAAACCAGGTTTTTTCAATAATGCTTTGGCAAATGCCGGAGCACCCGATTTAACCAGGACTCCTACTTACTGTGAAGTTTGTTTTTGGAAGTGTGCCGGATGGGTGCACAAAAAGGAGGATGGTTCTATCAAAAAAATTGTTGGGAACGATGATGATACCAATTGCAACGGACGTTTTTGTCCGCGTGGAACCGGCGGAGTTGGAATGTATTACGATGAAGACCGTTTAAAAACTCCGTTAAAAAGAGTTACCGGTGCTGATGGAAAACAAACCTATGTTGAAGTTTCCTGGGATGAGGCTTTTGATTTTATTGCAGAACGAATGCAATATATTAAAAAAGAATATGGCCCTGAATGTACTGCACTGTTTACTCACGGTTCAGGCGGTAAATACTTTGGTAATTTATTAAAGGCTTTTGGTTCTTCCAATATTGCAGCTCCGTCTTACGCCCAATGTCGCGGACCACGTGAAGTTGCATTCCTGGCCACTTTCGGAGAAGGATTAAACTCACCCGAACCCACCGACATTCGCGATACAAGATGTCTGGTTCTGATTGGTTCACACCTGGGGGAAAACATGCATAACGGGCAGGTTCAGGAAATGTCGGATGCCATTGATAAAGGAGCATCAATTATTACTGTTGATCCCAGATTTTCTACAGTTGCAGGAAAGTCAAAATTTTGGTTACCTATCAAACCGGCTACGGATATTGCTTTACTTTTAACCTGGATTAGAGAAATCATCAATAACGATTGGTATGATAGAAATTATATCGACCAGTATACATATGGTTTTGATGAATTAAAAGAATATGTACAGCCTTTTACTCCCGAATGGGCATATGGTGTTACCACCATCAAACCTGATCAAATTCGTGAGTCTGCAAGAGAAATGGCAAATGCTGCACCAGCAGTAATAATTCATCCCGGAAGACATGTAACCTGGTATGGTGACGACACACAACGACTCCGTGCAGTGGCTATCTTAAATGCCCTGTTGGGTTCGTGGGGAAGACGTGGAGGTTTTTATGTTCCCGAAAAAGCCAGTGTGCCGGATTATCCGCATCCACCATTTCCAAAACCAAAAAAGAACTGGCGCGATGCCATGGGAGGAAAATATAACCTGGCTGATTTAGCATTGGCATCCGGGGTTTGTGATGCCACAATTCCTTCACCAGAACTGGATTGTAATATTAAAGGCTGGATTGTAAATGGTACTAACCTGATTATGACACTACCTGATCAGAAAAAAACAATAGAAGCAATAAATAATCTGGAACTATTGGTAGTGGTGGATACCATGCCAATGGAAATAACAGGTTATGCCGATATAGTATTGCCGGAATGTACCTACCTTGAAAGATACGATTCATTGCGTATTGTTCAGGGAAGAAATCCAAATATTGCACTGCGCGCACCTGCAGCAGAACCAAAATATAATTCGAAACCTGCTTACTGGATGGCCAAAGAGCTTTCAAAAAAATTAGGTCTTGAAGATTATTTTGCATGGAACTCATTTGAAGAAAAACTGGATTGGCAGCTAAAACAGATAGGCTCATCTTTGGAAGAAATGCAAAGGATTGGCGTTAAGAATCTGCCAAGAGAATATGGTGGTTTGTATTTTCAGGATGGTGAGGAAGTAGAGTTTAATACCAATACAGGTAAAATAGAATTGTATTCAACTGCACTTGCTGAAGAAGGTTTTGATCCCATGCCGGTTTACAAACCGCACATGGAACCACCGGCTGGATATTATCATTTGAATTATGGACGTGCGCCAATGCATACATTCAGCCGCACAGCAAATAATCCAAACCTAACTGACCTGATGGATCACAACACCGTTTGGGTAAATCCAAAAGTAGCCAGGGAATGGGATTTAAAAAGCGGGCAAGAGGTTTATCTTGAAAATCAGGATGGTGTAGTTTCAGATTTTACAATTAAAGTAAGAGTTACAGAACGAGTTCGTTTCGATTCGGTATATATGGTGCATGGTTTTGGCCATGCAAAAAAACAGCTTTCGCGGGCTTACGGTAAAGGAGCCAGCGATTCACAATTAATTACTCGTGTTTTAATCGACCCGATTATGGGAGGAACAGGAATGAGAGGCAATTTTGTAACATTCCGTTTTGAGAAAGAAAGTGAGGTACAATCATGAGATATGCAATGGCGATTGACACTAAAAAATGTGTAGGATGTTCAGACTGTGTGGTTGCTTGCCAGACTGAAAATGATGTTCCGATAGGGTATTGTCGGGACTGGATTGTAGAAGTTACCGATGGAACTTATCCACAACTGGAAACCGAAATCCGTTCGGAGCGCTGCAATCACTGCGAAAATTCTCCTTGTGTAAGATGTTGTCCTACAGGAGCCAGCCATTACGAAGATGGAGGATCTGTGCTTGTTACCAAACATAAATGTATCGGTTGTGGAGCATGTATCACAAGTTGTCCGTACGATGCCAGGTATTCTCATCCCAATGGATATGTCGACAAATGTACCTTTTGTTTACACCGTGTAAAAAAAGGACAACAACCGGCATGTGTTTCGGTTTGCCCAACCAAATGTATGTACTTTGGTGACCTTGATGATCCAAACAGCGATGTTTCGCAGGTGCTTAAAAAAAGAAAATTTAAAACCTTAATTCCGGAGGCAGGAACAAAACCTCATGTATATTATTTAATGTAAAAAGCATGAAGTCGGAAGCGCGAAGCACGAAGTTGAAAAAACTTCTTCGAGCTTAGCGTTTCAAACTTCCAACGTATAAAAATATGAGAGAAGAACTTATAACATCAGGGAGGCTAAATCCTAATATAGATCCGCATTTAGAGATTTGGCACTGGCACATACCCACCTATTTATTTTTGGGTGGATTGGCAGCAGGTATTTTGTTTTTTGCCAGTTTATATACCGTATTAGGGAAGGAAAATAAATACAGAGATGCTGTTAAAAGAGCTCCTATAATTGTACCTCCGGCCCTGATTCTTGGGCTTACAGCTTTGTTTTTCGATTTGAAACACAAACTATATTTCTGGCAATTGTACACTACAATCCGCATTGAATCGCCAATGTCATGGGGAGCATGGACACTGATGGCAATTACACCGCTTTCGATGATTTGGGTAGCCCTGCACATTAAAGAGTTTTTTCCGAACTGGAACTGGAAGTATTCTCTTTTAATTGACCTTGAAGCGTTTTTTCAAAAACATAAAAAGATACTTGCATGGGTAATCCTGTATTTCTCTGTTATTCTTGGTATTTATACGGGTATATTGTTCTCGGCATTTAACGCAAGGCCACTTTGGAATACATCCATATTAGGTCCATTGTTCTTAACATCAGGCCTTTCTGCAGGAGCGGCAGTTATTATTCTTTTCTCAAGACGAAAAAAGGAAAGAATAAATTTTGCCAAAATAGATATCATGCTCATTGGTATTGAATTGTTTTTAATCATCCACATGTTTATGGGATTTCTGGCAAGTACACAAGTACAGATTGAAGCAGCCAACCTGTTTTTAGGAGGACCATACACTGCACCATTCTGGATTTTTGTGGTAATTATCGGAATGATTATACCGGCCATACTCGAATTCCTTGAATTAAGAAATTTTCATATTCCTGCAGTAATCCCGGTAGTACTGGTACTATTCGGAAGTGTAATGCTAAGATTTATTTTGGCCTACGCAGGACAAATGAGTCGCTGGTTGTATTAGTTTAAAGTTCACAGTTGAAAGTTGAAAGTTGAAAGTTGAAAGAAGTTAAAAATTATAAAATATGAAAGTTAAAAAATACATGAATCCTTACCTTGGTGGTGCTTTGCTGGGGATAGTGCTGGTAATTGCGTTTTGGGTATCGGGGCGCGGATTGGGTGCAAGTGGTGCTGCAAAAAGTGCAATTGTTGCGGGTGTGAAAACAATTGCGCCATCACATGTTGAGAATACAGCTTATTACAAAGATTATGTTGCATCACACCCAAAACCATTAAAATCATGGTTGGTTTTCGAAATGCTTGGTGTTGTAGTCGGGGGTTTTTTATCGGGAGCTATTTCAGGCCGTCTAAAATTTCAAGTTGAAAAATCGCCCAAAATTACCAATAAAACAAGAATTACATTTGCGGTCCTGGGAGGAATCCTGTTTGGGTTTGGCTCTCAGCTCGGGCGCGGGTGTACAAGTGGATCAGCGCTTACCGGTATGGCAGTGTTATCAGTAGGAGGATTTATTACAATGGCCTCCATTTTTGCAACAGCATTTGCCCTTGCCTATTTTGCCAGAAAACTTTGGATTTAATCACAATAATCACACATTGATAATATTTTGAATAATGGGACCATTAATAGTAAATGAAATCATATCGGAAAATGCAAACATGTTGTTTGCCTTTCTTATTGGAATCGGATTTGGATATATACTTGAAGCCAACGGATTTTCTTCGAGCCGCCGTTTGGCCGGAATGTTTTACGGGTACGACACTACCGTACTTAAAGTATTTTTCACTGCAGCTGTTGTAGGTGCACTTGGATTATTGTTCTTAAGCCTTTTTGGACAAATTGACTTAAACTTTATCTATATCAATCCGACTTATTTGTACTCAGCCATTGGAGGAGGTGTAATTATGGGAGCCGGTTTTATTCTCGGTGGTTATTGCCCCGGAACCTCATTTTGTGCTGCATCGATAGGGAAAATAGATGCTATGGCTTTTATCGGTGGAATTTTTATTGGCATCCTTGTATTTACTGAAGGATTTCCGCTTTGGGAAGAATTCTACAATGCAAAATTCCTGGGAGCTCCTGTTTTAAATGAAGTTATCGGAACCTCTCGTGGCGTTTTAACGTTAGGAATAATATTGGTTGCTTTGGCAATGTTTTGGGTTGGTGAATGGGCCGAGAAAAAATTTGCCCGCGATGACTACACAATTAATCAGAAATAATTGTTTAAATACTAAAAATCTCAAATTCTAATAAAATGAAAGGAAAAGCAAGACTATTACTCGCAGCAATTATCATTCCGCTGGGATTGATTATTGCAGCAGTTCCGGAAAACACCACAAAACAATACAAACTTACTCCGGAACAGATGCTGGAAGAGGTAAATGGCGGAACACAGTTTATTCATCCCGATGAGGTTGCAAATATGCTGATTCAAAAAGATCCTACTTTGCAATTAATTGATGTACGCAGTGCCGATGAATATGAAAAATTCAGTTTACCCAACTCAATCAATATTCCCCTGGTCGACATTTTAAATCCTCAATGGAGCGATTATATTAACCAGGATTTAAAATTAAATGTATTTTATTCAAACGGAACCAATGATGCCAATCAGGCCTGGATGATTACACGCCAGTTGGGTTATCAGAATAACTATGTTTTGCAGGGTGGAGTAAATTATTGGGCAGAAACCATAATGAATCCGGAAGCACCGGCAGAAGGCAGTCCGAATGAAGAAATTATAAAATATAATCTTCGGAAAGGGGCTGGTATGGCTTTAGGTGGAGAAGCAGTTAATGCTGCACCAGCAACAGTTTCAAAATCTGCAAAACCACCTATTACAAAACGTAAAAAGAAAAAAGCAGTGCAGGGAGGTTGTTAAAAAAACTATACTTAATTGATAAAAAATCCTGAAGGAAATTTTCTTCAGGATTTTTTTTGAACTTTCTTCCTGTTTTACGCACATTCTTTAGCTTCAAAATGTTAAGCGACTATAAATTAAAACATTATGATTTGACTCTCTTATTTTAGGGTGTCCCGGTGTTTTTTTATCTCAATTAAAGGGAAGTGAAGTTGAAATTATATTATTTTCCTGCCGGAAGCCTTCCTTTTTGGCTTGAACCAAAAAGGAAGCAAAAAGTTCAAGGCTCCCTTTTATCTTCACCTTACATCTTTACAAAACCTAACTTCGAAGGAGTGATTTCTTCGCTTCCTCAGAACTTCTCCTTCTCTCTAAGGTTTTGTTTTGATTCCAGGCTCGATAAAAGGAGGCCAACGCACGATGTAAGATTCAGTCGTAAAACTAACATATTTGCTCGCCCGTAGTCCGCTTTCAGGAAAATGCGTTAAGTAATTTGGGGAAAGCAGCGATTAAAAAGAAAATTTGTTTGACCCTGACCGAGGGGAACGAGCGTCAGGGAAGTTTATTTTCTTTCAGCGGACTTCACTAAATTTTAGCAATTTTCATGTCAGTGGCGGCATTTTTTTCCTACTTTTTTTTGCTGCAGAAAAAAAGTAGGTCGCAGCGAAGCGAGAAAAATTCAAAAAACCCTCTTTATACCAATTTTTAATAAACTCAATAGAATCTAAAATGTAGGGTGTCCCAGCGCGGAAGACAGGGGAGGTGGTTAAACAACAAAATACTTAATTGGTTAAAGATCCTGGAGAAAATTTTCTTCAGGATTTTTTTTGAACTTTTTTTTATTCCGTCAACTAAAACTATTTTTACACCCTCAATAATAAATAAGAAGAAAAATGTCAAAGGTGCTGGTTATAGACGATGAAAGGAGTATTCGGAATACACTAAAAGATATACTTGAATACGAAAAATATCAGGTGGATCTGGCAGAAGATGGAATAAAGGGAATTGAAAAAGTAAAAACCAGTACCTACGATGTGGTTCTTTGTGACATTAAAATGCCCGGAATGGATGGCATTGAGGTAATGGGAAAACTGGGAGAAATCTCTCCTGATACTCCTGTTGTTATGATTTCCGGTCATGGTAATATTGACACAGCTGTAGATTCAATCAAAAAAGGTGCTTTCGATTTTATTGAAAAACCACTCGACTTAAACCGACTTTTGATAACTATCCGTAATGCAATGGATAAATCGAATCTGGTTACAGAAACTAAAATCTTAAAAAAGAAGGTTAATAAAAAATTTGAGATTGTTGGGGAATCGGAGGCACTAAAAGAGATTTTAGATATGGCTGACCGCGTTGCAAATACAGATGCACGTGTACTGATTACCGGGCCCAATGGATCAGGGAAAGAGCTGATTGCACGTCGTATACACGATCAAAGTAACCGGGCAAAGGGGCCTTTTATTGAAGTAAACTGTGCTGCTATTCCATCGGAATTAATCGAAAGCGAATTATTTGGCCACGAAAAAGGAGCCTTTACTTCAGCAGTAAAACAACATATCGGAAAATTTGAACAGGCCAACGGAGGTACATTATTTCTCGATGAAATTGGGGATATGAGTTTACCGGCTCAGGCAAAAGTTTTGCGTGTTTTACAGGAAAGTATTTTAAGCCGGGTTGGTGGAGATAAACATATCAAAGTTGATGTTAGGGTTGTTGCAGCAACCAATAAAAATATATCAGAAGAAATTGAAAAAAATACTTTCAGGGAAGATTTATATCACAGGTTGAGTGTAATTCTTATAAAAGTTCCATCCTTAAATGAACGTATTGAGGACATACCTTTATTGGCTAACCATTTTATTGAGCTGATTTGTGATGAATATGGAATGCCCTGCAAAACCATTACTGAAGATGCTGTTAAAGAATTACAAAAAATTAACTGGACAGGAAATATTCGAGAATTCCGTAATGTTATTGAAAGGTTGATTATTCTTTGTGATAAAAACATTACTGCCGATGATGTTTTAAAATTTGCAGCACCCTTAAAATAATTGAAATCCTTATTTAGAATCAGATTTTTACATCATTCCAAAACATCTTTTGGGTTTTGTTGTTCAATTAACAGAACGTTTTAAAAAGCGTTAATTCCGACCAAACAACAAAAGGTAGCATCCTTTCATTTTTATTCAGAATGCTCCGTTGTTGTAATGTCGGCATAAACATTGTAATTTTTGAAAATGCTAAACATTTCAAAGAACAATTGGTAAAAATATTGAACGTACAAGGCCTCTGGTTTCGGGATTTAATTTGTCATGGTGTATTATTAATATTTTCCAAAGGAAAATAGTTCTTCCGATTTCAGAGGCTTTTTCTTTTTTGTCTTGTTATTTGTGCTAAAGATTTTCCCGGTTCTCACTCATTTGATAAAGATCAACTCTAAAACCTCACACCAAACAAATAATATATTGCATTCAAAATTATATAGAGAAAGATTACCAGTGCCAGGCTATAAATTCCAAATACAATAAAAATTAGAATAGTTAATGCTAAAAAGAGGTAGCGATACCAGTTATCAGCAAAACTAAGGGAACTTACCTTCATTGAAAACATTGGCATTTGAATTACCATCATACCGGCCATAAAAATTCCAAGGATTACAAGGTTTTTGGTGGTGTAAACCAAAGGTAAATAGTCAGCATATTTTTCTGATTGTAACATCAATCCCATGGCTGCCCAAAAAATGCCGTTGGCTGGAATGGGTAATCCCCTGAAAAAATTATCATTCCCAGCCATGGTATTAAAACGTGCCAGACGGATTGCTCCAAAAACAGGCAAAAGAAAGGCAGAAAAAAGAATCAGCCAGTCAAGCCATTTTCCACTAATGTCCTGAATAGCCTGATTATTTCCGAAAAGTGAATATTCAAGCAAGGTAAAAAGAATAGCACCCGGGGCAACTCCAAAAGAAACCACATCGGCCAGTGAATCCAGTTGTTTACCAACTTCTGAATATGCTTTTAACAAACGGGCAGCCAGTCCGTCCAAAAAATCGAAAACGGCAGCAAGACAAATAAAAATGGCAGCCCAAACCAGATGCCCGTCGATGGCAAAAATGGTTGCCAGCGAACCCGACACTAAGTTTAGTGATGTAATGGTATTTGGAATCTGTTTGATTATTGCTCTCAAAGTTTCGAACTGTTTAAGGTTAAAATCAAGATTAACTGTAGCTGTTTGTAATAATGGAGTTTGTAATAGTTAAGAAATACAAATCTTTTTTAAGCAAACTCACCCTGATTGTGACTACGTCACATTCGTCCCTCTCTTCTCGAAGAGAGGGAGAGTTTAACAAACAATTAGTTTCATTTAACCACATGTATAAATCTATTAACTTTTAAAGAACTTCTATCTTATATTTCTGCCAGTACAGTTTTTCCTCCCACTGTATTCACACCGTATTCAACCAAAACCTTTGCATCCGGAGGTAAAAAAACATCTACCCTTGATCCAAAACGAATAAAACCATATTCCACACCCTGTTCAGTTTTATCGCCAGGTTTTTTATAATTACAAATTCTTCGGGCAACTGTTCCGGCAATCTGACGTGCCAACACTTCAACTCCGTTTTTATCTTTAAATACCGTTGTACATCGTTCATTCAGATGCGATGATTTTTCAACAAAGGCAGGATAAAAAGCTCCCCTGTGGTGTTTAATAAATGTTATTTCCCCACTCACAGGAGCCCTGTTTTGATGCACATTCAGGGGCGACATAAAAATAGAAATCTGTAAACGTTTATCTTTAAAATATTCTTCCTCGACAACCTCTTTTACCTCAACAATTTTTCCATCAGCAGGGGCAAGAACATGATTTTCATTTTTAATAATTTCTCTCTTCGGAATTCTGAAAAAATAAACCACTAATCCTGCAAGAATCAATGATGCGGCCATTAATGGGTAAAATATCAGATATTCCTGCAGAAATATGTAAACGATAACATCGACAACAGCAATTGTAAAAAATGCTATCGGAATAATTTTAATTCCTTCCTTATGAATCTTCATACTAAATATTTCCAAATAAAATAATCCAAACAAAAATTACCGGAATAGCAAACAGCACCGTATCAAAACGGTCGAGCATTCCTCCATGCCCGGGAAGTATATTTCCTGAGTCCTTCACTCCTGCCTCACGTTTTAATTTCGACTCAAAAAAGTCTCCCGATGTTCCAAAAGTTACGATTAATAATGCAATTATAATCCAGTTTGTTAAACTGATTTCATGAAAAAGTACCGAGTTTACGATTCCCATAATCACCGCAAAAACTGCTCCTCCGATTAATCCTTCCCAAGATTTTTTAGGTGAAATTTTTTCGGCTATTTTATGTTTTCCAAACATCGACCCAAATACGTATGCCATTGAATCATAAATCCATATAATTAAAAATATCCCAAATAAAATCCATGGATAAAATTCTGCACTAATTAATGATGTTGGAAAAATAATAAAACAGGTTAAACTGTAAGGCAATGCAATGTAAATTACCCCGGCCAGTGTTATCATACTGTTTTTATATCCGTTTTTCCTGCTGTCAAACAAATCAGGGATTAAGGTAAAAAGCGGAATAAGAATCGACAGGAAAATAAATCGCTGGGGTATAACCCTGCTTGCTGCCAGAAAGAAAATAACAAACAAAAGAAATCCGCAAATCAATCCTGTTTTTGTTGAGGGATCATAATCAATTTTTTCACTGATTTTGTAAAATTCATAAAGAGTAAGTAATAAAAATGTGGCAAAAACAAATGCGAAAATATATTGGTGAATTACAATGCCAGCCAGCATTATTGCAGCAAAAGCAATTCCAGTAATACTTCTTTGTATCAGTACTTTCAATGTTTCAGATTTTTTAGCAATTCTGTTGCTTTTTCAACATCCTTTTCTGCTACATATAAACAAAACTCTCCAAACGACTGGTAGGCTGTATCGTGTTGATTGAGAACGACGACTTTAACTCCATCGTTTTCAAGCAACTCTTTTGCTATCGAAGCTTTATATTCATGAGCTGTCATATAAACCTCTTTCCAACCTTTTTCCATGCTGCAAAGGTAAAAAATAAATGGAAGTCGAAAATAGTAAGTTTTTTATAAAAAAAATCAATAATTCGGCCTGCCGTTTAAAAACTAAAAAGATCCCATACCTATAGGTAGGTTTCACTTCTTTAAATTTCGCTCGCAATTAAATCGATAAATTATAGCATAGAACCACCCCACCCTGATTGCTTAGGGTCCTCTCCTCCTGAAAGGAGGGGAAATTTTGAGTATCTGTTTTATTTTGAATTACGGAATAATATTGAAATTCGAACATTTCTCCTCCTAAAGGAGGAGTATCCCGACGCATAGTCGGGAGGAGGTGGTCAAACATCGAAATCATCTACCCAACTGTCTAATCTTATGATAAACAAGAGATTATTGTATTTTGTCAGGCAACCAAAAACACGATCAGTTCTCTTGGACCGTGAGCACCAAGAACAAGTGTTTTTTCAATGTCCGCAGTACGGCTGGGGCCGGTAATTAATGTCACCTGCGAAGGAAAATTGTCTTTATACTTTTCAATAATGCCGGAATAGGCCTTGTCGAGATAATCGATCAATTGACGTTTATACGCTATTACAATATGAACCGGAGAATATGCGATAATCTGCCGGCCACCTTGTTGTGCACTACTAATCATAACCGAGCCGGTATGGGCTATTAAAAAATCACAGCTTGTGATGCCAATTTCAATATCCTCAGGGATACTGGCACTTTTTCTATACTGAATTGCCGACTTTTCGAGTTGCCTGCAAATCTGATCTTCATTACAAACAACCTTCCCTTTTCTTATGGAAGAAATATATTCTTTTAAGCCTTTATATAGCTTTTCTTCTGATGAAAAAGAATAAACAAACCCGTTTACCTTTTCCAGATTTTCTTTGAAAGCTTGTTCCAAAGGTTTATCTATCGTATGATAAACGGGTTCATCAAAATCAGGCTTTTCGGGCATTGCATGAACAGCACTTTTCAGTTTATTCAGTATTTCATCCCGTGCTGATGTCATATTATTCTTTTACCTCTTTTTCTTCTTTATTTTCTAATTTTTCAACCTTCTCCTTTTTAGCCTTATTTTTCTTTTCAGGCTTTTCTTCTTTTTCTTCTACAATACCGTTTTCAGGGATTACATGTTTTTTATCCCAAGGACGTTTACCAAAAATTTCCTCTAGATCTTCACTGAAAATCACCTCGCGCTCAAGCAATAATTTTGCCAGTTTTTCGTGTCCCTTTTTATTCTCTTTTAAAACATCAATAGCCCTTTGGTATTGCTCATCGATAATAATTTTTACCTCCTCGTCTATCAATTCGGCAGTTTTTTCGCTGTAAGGTTTTGTAAAAGAATAATCAGACTGTCCGGTTGAATCGTAATAACTTACATTCCCGACTTTTTCGCTCATTCCAAAAATGCTAACCATAGCATAGGCCTGTTTGGTAATTTTTTCCAGATCGTTTTGTGCTCCTGATGATATTTTTTCAAATTTCAACTGTTCCGCAGCTCTTCCACCCAGTGCAGAACACATTTCATCGAGCAACTGTTCTTTTGTTGTAATTGACCTTTCTTCAGGTAAATACCAGGCCGCACCCAGTGCTTTGCCACGAGGAACAATGGTAACTTTCACAAGAGGATGTGCATGTTCCAGCAACCAGCTAATTGTTGCATGGCCTGCTTCATGGTAAGCAATCGTCTTTTTCTCATCAACAGAAATAATTTTATTTTTCTTCTCTAAACCTCCAACAATCCTGTCAACTGCATCCAAAAAATCCTGTTTTGTTACCGATTCGTGATCCTTACGTGCCGCAATTAAAGCAGCTTCGTTACATACATTTGCAATATCTGCTCCGGAAAATCCCGGAGTTTGTTTGGCAAGAAAATCTACTTTCAATTCTTCGCTTAATTTAAGAGGACGAAGATGTACCTTGAAAATTTCTGCACGTTCATTTAAATCCGGCAATTCGACATGAATTTGGCGATCGAAACGACCGGCACGCATTAATGCACGGTCGAGTATATCGGCACGGTTAGTTGCTGCCAGAATAATTACACCCGTGTTGGTATCAAAACCATCCATTTCGGTAAGCAGCTGGTTGAGTGTATTTTCCCGCTCATCGTTTGATCCCATATTGGGATTTCTTCCTCTTGCACGACCGATAGCATCAATTTCATCGATAAATACAATACATGGTGCTTTTTCCTTTGCCTGCTTAAATAAGTCGCGAACACGGGAAGCTCCCACTCCTACAAACATTTCAACAAAATCGGAACCCGACATTGAAAAGAATGGCACATCAGCTTCTCCTGCTACTGCTTTGGCAAGCAATGTTTTACCCGTTCCCGGGGGGCCAACCAGCAAAGCACCTTTTGGAATTTTTCCACCCAGCTTTGTATATTTTCCCGGATTTTTCAGAAATTCTACAATTTCAACAACTTCTTGTTTTGCTTCCGACAATCCTGCAACATCTTTAAAAGTAGTCGATACTTTTTGGTCTTTATCAAATACCTTAGCCTGCGATTTACCAACATTAAAAATTCCACCTCCGGCGGCTCCTCCACCTTTACTCATTCTACGGAAAATCCACCACCAGAGTAAAATTATCAGGGCAAAAGGACCAACAGTCCACAACAGCTCTCCTGCCCAGTTTCTTTCTTCTTTATATTCCAGCGATATCTCCCCAAAATCTCCACCCTGGGCTTCTTTCAGGTTGTTTTCAAAAGTTTCAACCGAACCGATATTGAACTTAAAATGCGGACCACTTTCAGATGGTTTTGAAAAATTCTGTTCAAATCTTGTTTCATAATTTTCAAGTCGGTCGGATTTGATATAAATGGTGGCAACTTTGTCGTTAACAACCACAATTCGTTCAATATCTTTACTTTCAAGCATGGTGGTTCTAACTTCATTCCATGTAGTTTCTACCGGTCCCCGGCTTGAACTCAGGTAAAACTGAACCACTATAAAAACAATGGCAATTACACCATAAATCCAATAAGCATTGAATTTTGGTCCTTTACCATCACCTTTTTTGTTGGGATTAAATTGGTTAAAAGGATTATTCTGATTTTTGTCCTTATTATCTTTGTTATCTGTCATGGTATTTATTAATTATCATCTTCCAGTTTTGTAATCTTTGCATCTGCCCAAAGTCCTTCAAGGTTATAAAAGTCTCTGTATTCTTTCTGAAATACATGAACCATTATATCACCGTAATCAAGTAATATCCATATCGAATTTCTGTATCCGTCTTTGTGCCATGCATTTACTCCTGTTAATTCTTTTACTGTTTCTTCAACTGATAAGGCTATCGAATTGGATTGTGTTGTTGATGTACCGTGGCAAATAACAAAATAACCACATTCGGTGTGGTTTATTGTGTTCAAATCAACAATGGCTATTTCCTTTCCTTTTATCTTTTTTATTCCTTCCAGAACTCCTTCAAGTATTTTATCTGTCTCTCCTTTTACCTTCGTCATATATTTATTTATTCCATGCAAAGATAATCTTTTTGTGCTAGTCTTATTTTGCGTAATTTGCGTTTTTAACAATGTTTTACAGCTAAGCGAATATTTAACTCAACAAACACTAATTTAAATGGTTTAACAGCCTGTATTATTAAAACATGACAAGCAAAAAAATTATCTTTTTAGACGAAATTGAATCTACCAACAACTATGCCAAGCAACTGCTTTTGACGAAAGCGGCAGAAGAAGGCACTGTCGTTTTGGCACAATATCAAAAAAAAGGGAAAGGACAACAGGGAAATACCTGGGAAAGCAGGGCGGGACAAAACCTTTTATTAAGCTTGATTTTGTTTCCCGACTTTTTAAATGCTTCAAAACAGTTTTACTTGTCTAAAATTACCAGTCTTGCCCTGATAGATTTATTAAAACCTGAAATTGATGATGTTACCATTAAATGGCCAAACGATATTTATTTTAAAGACAAAAAGTTATCAGGAATGTTGATTGAAAATGCCATAAACGGGCAAAATATTGCTTCATCAATTATTGGTGTTGGATTAAATTTAAACCAGGAAACTTTTGATTCTGATGCTCCTAACCCGGTTTCATTAAAACAAATTACAGGTAACAGTTATAATATTGAATCGGTCGCAGATTTGTTTATCAAAAGAATGAATTTCTGGTTTCGGAAATTGAAGGAGGAAAATTTTACTGATATTGACACTGCATATTTCAATTTACTTTACAGATCAAATCAATGGGCAACATATTCAAAACAAGGAAAACAATTTGAGGCTAAAATTAGCGGAATTGGTGAATTTGGACAGCTAATCTTAACCGACAGAAATTCCAAACAATCGGAATATATGTTTAAGGAAATTGAATTTGTGATTTAACAATCCGATTACTTATACGGTAAGTTAGACAACGTGTCTGCAAGCTTATTGATTCCTTCCTCCAGTTTACTGTCCGCCATCATTTTTATCATCATACTCATTTCTGCATGAAGTGTCAATCGCATTTTTGTTGTAAAATTATCAACCGGCAACAACTGAATCCAAAAAGTAAAACTCAATGGCAACTGACCTGAACTTTCTACTTTTATAGTTTTAAAAGGCTCCCTGTTTACAATTTTTATTTCAGCAACTCCCAATCCTGTGATATTGAATTTGCATGAGTCCTTATCAGATGAAAAGTCAGTGATTTTAATCTGCGGAATTTTTTCGGTTATCGTATCTATTAAACCTGAATTAAGATAAGTAGATAAATTTTCGAAGTTTGAAAGATAATTATAAACCACCTGTTCATTGTGGTTTATTTCTTTAACATCACTAATGTATTTGTTTAGACTCATGCTGTTTTGTTTCTTTTAAATATTAAAAATCCTTCTTTTACGTTTCTGTTTAGGTACACAAAACGTAAAAGAAGGATAAAATGTTTGATTGAAAAGTATTCCTATTTACCCCAATTTGCAGGATCTTCGCGCCATTTCATTAAAGTTTCTACCTGGTCTTTTGTAATTTCTCCAGACTCAACTGCAAATTCAATTAAGGTTTTGTAATTGCTCAAAGTTGTTAATTCGATTTTTGCTTTTTTGAAATTTTCCACAGCAAGAGGGAAATTGTAGGTAAAAATAGCAACCATACCGATTACATTTCCTCCAAAATTATTCACCGCCTCAGCAGCATTTAAACTGCTTATACCGGTTGATACCAAATCTTCAATAATCACAACCTTTTTGTTTGGATCCAAATCACCTTCAATCAGATTTTCCAAACCGTGACCTTTTGGTTTCGACCGAATGTAAATAAATGGCAATCCTAATACATCCGCAACCAATGCACCAATTGCAATGGCTCCGGTTGCAACTCCGGCAATTACTTCGGCTTCCGGGTATTTTTCTTTTACAACATCCACAAACCTGTCACGAATAAACGTACGTGTTTCAGGATATGAAAGGGTTTTCCTGTTATCACAATAAATAGGTGATTTCCACCCTGAAGCCCATGTAAATGGATTAGTAGGCTGTATTTTTATGGTATTGATTTCCAATAATTTTTTTGTTACTTCGACTTGAACAGATTCCATTATTTTTTGCAATTTTTAATTCACGGCAAATGTATGAAGTTTTTTTAAATGACAGGAAGATTATAATCACACAGCCCGGCAAAATAACAAAGTTTAAAGAAGGGGTAATAAGTAAAAAATTAAGGTCGAAAAAGGAGGTGAAAAATTGGTTTTTGAAATTTACTGAATCTGATACCCAAACCATAATTTTAACCCATCCAACACCCGAAAAATTTTGGCAAGAATCTTTTTTGCCTTCATTCAAATTGATTCCGGCAGCCGGAGGTGTTGTAATTCGAGATGCAAAATTGTTGTTTATTTTTAGAAACGGGAAATGGGATTTACCCAAAGGAAAAATCGATTTTGAAGAAACGGAAAATGAAGCAGCTTTGCGTGAAGTAGCTGAAGAGTGTGGTATAAACGGGCATCAAATCACAAAACAACTTCCTTCCAGCTACCACCTTTTTCAATCGCCTTATTCCGATACTCTGGGACAATGGATATTAAAGGAAACTTTTTGGTTCGAAATGAGCTATTCGGGAAAAGAAAACGGCACTCCTGAAACTTATGAAAACATTACTGAAATTCGCTGGTTTAGCAAAAATGAATTGGATATTGTTTTAGAAAATACATACGAAAATCTGAAGTCTTTGATTTTGCTTTATAAAGAAAAAGATTTGTAAAAGTCGAGAATTTCGTTCAAAATAATATTGCTTGCAAAAACTTGAAAATTAAAGGGATTGAATGAGATTGATGGGATTGACCCAACCTATTTCAATCTTTAATCAATCTTCCTCAATCTAAATCAATCTTCCTCAATCTCATTCAATCTTCCTCAATCTCATTCAATCTTCCTCAATCTCATTCAATCTTCCTCAATCTTCTATCACTCCTCTAAACTTTCCAAATAACTCATCGCCATTCTTAATTCACCATAACTTACCTCATCTTTAAAATGTGCTTTTGCTACACCAAAACTTTTATCTTCAGCTTTTTTGAAATAATCCAAAATCTTTTCCAGTTTTTCTTTTCGGATAAGTTGAAATACATCTAATTCACCAAGTTTTACAAAATAAGCCAAATGCGATTCAATAGTACTCGAAGTTAAAGCTCTTTTCTTTGCAATTTCTTCAACAGTCTTTCCCGATTTAAAAAGCTCATAGCTAACTTTTTTTGTATCAATTTTAGGTTTTTTCTCTTTTTCTTTTACTTCCCGTAAAGGTATTTCTTCTTTTTGAATGTTATTTTCATTTATATAATGTTGAATAATCGCTGTTATATCTGCACCAAACTGTTCAATTTTTCGATTACCCAATCCATTGATCAGCTTTAAAGATTTTGCATCAGTCGGGAGATAGTTTACCAACTCGTAAAGCACTTTTTGAGAAAAAATCATATATGGCGGAATGCTCTTTTCACTTGCTTTTTCAGTTCGGAATGAACGAAGTTGATAAAATACTTCAGGATGCGGGATATTTGAAAAATCTGTAACTTCCTTAGCCTTTTGTTTTCCGGTTTTCTTCTTGCTTTTTGTTACCATTTTTTTTGCCCGGGCATCCATAATCCGCTTAACATCAAAACCTTCTATACATTCTTCAAAAGCTGCCAGTTTTAATCCCGCTTCCTCTTTCAAATCATCTGTAAATCTTTTTAATTGTCGTTTTAAAGCTTTATTATCAATATCCAAATCTGCTTTTTTTAATCCATCAACGACTACAGACTGAACTTTTTCACCAAAATAGGCTGCAGCTTTTTTTACTCTTTCCTGAAGTTGGTTGTTCAGGGAAACATCGGGTTGTTGTCTTAAATAACCAACAATCTGGTTATGAAATTTTTCAGCTACCTCTACAATTTGTTTTTCAAAAGCATTTCTCATCTTTTCAATTTGAGAGATAGAAATTTCTGCAAATGCACCTTTGTTTTCGTTAACTAATTTTGAAATCGATCTGATTAAGTAGTCAGTTCGGTAAAATCTAAAAATCTCCGTAAGCTGTTCTTTCTGAAATTCCAGTTTTGCCCGGTTAAGCTCATTTTGTCCCGGTTGGTTTTCTTCAACATTTTTTATAAAACCATTTACCTTGTTGTCTGTGACAATACTTCTGTCGGCTATTTTAGATGACAAAACCAGTCCTTCCAGATTTTTACAGCGGCTAAGAGCCACGTAAACCTGCCCGTGAGCAAAAGAATCCTCCGCATCGATAATGGCTTTTTCGAAAGTTAATCCCTGACTTTTATGTATGGTTATTGCCCAGGCAAGTTTTAACGGAATTTGAGTAAAAGATCCCTCCAATTCTTCTTTTATGTCACCGCTGACTTTGTCGATAGAATATTTATGATTTTCCCAGGTCTGGGCTTCCAGTTCTATTTCCTGCTCTTCTCCGGGACATAAAACACAGACCATATTATCTCCAATTTTTTGAACCTGGCCTATCTTCCCGTTGTAAAATCGTTTTTCAGGATTGGAATCATTTTTTACAAACATTACCTGTGCTCCAACTTTTAACACCAGCTCAAATTCAGTCGGATAGGAATATTCCGGAAATTTACCTTCAACAGATGCTTTTAAAGTTTTTGCCTTTCCTGTTAACTTCCTTAATTTATTATCGTTAATCCTGTTTGCACTTATATTATGTGTGCAAAGCGTAATAAAACCTTCTTCTTCATCCGGAATAAAATCAGGAATATATCTTTTGTTAAGTTCTTTTTGAGTCTTTTCATCGAGCTTATTTTCACGCACTTTATTTAGCATCGCAATAAACTTTTCGTCTTGTTGTCTGAAAACCTCTATCAATTCGATACTTACATAAGGAAACTGTTTTAATGCCTTACTGCTAAAAAAGAAAGGGGTTTCATATTCACGTCGTAATAATCCCCATTCTTCATTTTTTACCACAGGTGCCAGTTGCTGTAAGTCGCCGATCATTAAAACCTGGGCACCTCCAAATGTTTTTCTCCTGTTTTTAAACCTACGCAAAGTACGATCGATGGCATCTAAAATATCAGCGCGAACCATGCTTATTTCATCAATTACAAGCAAATCAAGGGTACGCATAATATTTATT
>CAJXZG010000075.1 GCA_913063265.1 uncultured Prolixibacteraceae bacterium
TTCAACGGTTCTTGAGATAGGTTCCGGCCCGGGAACAGACTGGCAAATATTAAACAAAATAAATACCGTAACCGGTTCTGATAATTCCATTGAATTTCTTAAACATTTAAAAGGTAAATATCCACAGGGTGAATTTTTGGAATTAGATGCTGTAAGCTTAACAACAGCATTACGTTTTGACGCGATTTATTCCAATAAAGTTTTACATCATTTAAAGGATGCTGAACTAAAACAATCTGTAATAAAACAATCGAAAATTTTAAATAAGAACGGTATCATTTGTCATTCTTTTTGGAAAGGAGAAGGTAGCGAAACTTTTAATGGAATGTTTGTTAACTACCAGACAGAAAATAGCTTAAAAAAGGTTTTCAGACCATACTTTACAATTCTTTTAGTTGAAGAATATAAAGAATTTGAGGATAATGATTCCTTATTGATTATCGGAAAAAAGATTTAAATTAACTTTAGTTGTTAAGGTTTAATCAAATGGAACGAAGAAAATTTATAAAAAACTCGATTTATATGACTCCGGCTGTTTTTCTGTCAAACCTGACACTTGCAAAAACGATCATAAATCTACCCAATGTATTAATTCTGGGCGATTCCATTTCAATTGGTTACACTCCCTTTGTACAGGAAAAACTTAAGGGAAAAGCAAATGTTTACAGGCCTGTTTTAAAAAATGGGGATCCTGAAAATTGCCAGGGTACTACCAACGGGGTAAAAAACATCGACAGGTGGTTAGCACAGTCAGGCCTGGAAAATATTCATTGGGATATTATTCATTTCAATTTTGGACTACACGACATTAAACATGTTAATCCTGAAACCGGAGAAAACAGTACCAATCCAAAACATCCGCAACAGGCTGATATTAAACAATACAAGAAAAACCTCAAAGAAATAGTTCATAAGCTGAAAGCTACCGGCAGCCATTTGATTTTTGCCACCACAACTCCCTACCCTGATAAAGTGGATGGCCCGGTAAGAAAGCCCGGAATGCCTGAAAAATATAATAAGGCAGCCATCAATATCATGAATAAAAACGATATTATAATTAACGATTTGTATGCTTTTATGCTGCCACGAATGAGCAAAATGCAAATTCCCAATAATGTCCATTTCAAAGCTGAAGGTTACGATGCCCTTGCCGGAAAAGTTGCCGAACGAATTATGGAAGTAATTCGTGATAGGTCATAAAATTTATTTTTTTAATTATATTTTTTCAGCTTTTCAACAAAAAAGAGTTTTTTATATTTTTTAACCCTGGCTCCTTCCCTATTTGCTTGACTTGCATGAGCTTATTCCGTAACTTGAATAAATTATTCCATTAAATCATATAATTATGAGAGGCCAAATAACATTCATTGTTTTCAATTCTGTTTATGGGTCTTTTTTAAGTTCAATTTTATTTAACCACAAAACTTTAATTCAATTATGGAACAACTATTAAAAATTGCTTTTAATGAATTGGGTACTGAGGAGATTGCCGGGACAGAACATAATCCTGAAGTTTTAAAGTATGCCAAAGACACAAAAATCAAAGGAATTACTACCGACGAAATTCCATGGTGCAGCACATTTGTTAACTGGGTAGCCTGGAAAGCAGGATTACAGTATTCCGGTAAAGCCAATGCCAGATCCTGGCTAAACGTCGGGGTGAAGGTAACCACACCCGAACCCGGAGATATTGTTGTTTTCTGGCGTGAAAGCCCGCAATCATGGAAAGGACATGTTGGAATCTTTCTTGGTTTTTCATCCGATAAAAAACGGGTATATTGTTTGGGAGGAAACCAGGGCAACAGAGTTTCCATTTCAGGTTACCGGGTGAACACAGTTCTCAGTTATCAACGACTTACAACAGTAAAAAAACTGGTAATTCCTGAACCTACTTTACAAAAAGGAAGTGCCGGTCCGGCAGTTGTTGCTTTACAGGATGCCTTAAAATTACTTTCAATTGATGTTGGTACTTCTGATGGAGATTTTGGTAAAAAAACGGAGGACGGGGTTAAAGAGCTGCAAACAAGAAAACCCAATCTTGAAATAGACGGAGTTTATAACGAAGAAACCCGTGATTTATTAGAATCACTTTTTCAGGCCTGATAATTACTGGAAATTGAAAGTCAGGCTTATTAAACGATTTTGAATTTATCAGTTTAACAATTTATCAATTTCACAATTGCTCAGTTTCACAATTTATCAGTTTAACAATTTATCAATATTACCATTTAACACTAAAAATATAAAGTCATGCCAAAATTAGCAGAGTTAACAACAAAACAATTCGAAGACCTTTTAAATGATTTTTATGCCGAGCCCGTTAAACGACATAAAATGACTGAAGAGGAAGTTAGAGATCTTGCACAACGATTAAACGACAAAATCAACGTCCCTATCATCGACGAAAACAAAGAGGAACAAATCTTTATTAAGATAATTCTAAGGATTGACACATTTTTATATGATCATTTACCCAACGAATTTTACGATGTAATAAGAAGTGCAGACCGGGGCATTGATCAAAAAGAAGCAAAAAGACTGGTTCGCCGTTTAACAAGAATTGCAAACGATAAAATCGATATTCCCTATATTCCTGAAATTGCCGAACAGTTTGCTTTAAAATTTGTAATTGGAATTGTGGTAAAAGCTGCACGAAAACATTTAAATTTTGAAAAAGTCAGGGCAAAATCAAAAGAAATGGTTGTTCCTGAATCTAACGATGATATAGATGAAATGGTTGAGGATTAGGCAAAAATAGTAGCATCCGAGTAACAAATATGTCACATAAAAGATTCTTCGCTTCATTACATTGCGCTCAGAAAGACAAGTTGTTAGTCACATGGAGGCACTGAGAAAAGGGAGGTTTGGCCCCGAGGACTCTGGGCCAAACCTCCCTTTTCTCAAAGCAAACACCTCACAAGAATTGTCATTCCGCGGCGAAGCGAGGAATCTTTTAAAAATTACCTGAACAGTGTTGGAAAAAATATAAGTTTCTTAAAACTTGAATGTCAGTCCTACCCCAAAGGTTTCCATAAACTGAACCATTGGAGATTTTCGCCCGGTTTCTTCATCCATAATTTTTATGTCATCATCATATATCAGCTGGGTCAGTAAATTTGCCGAAAGCCATTCGTTTACCTTCAGATTGAACATCATGGTCCAGTCAACATCAACATTTCCAAAGTTTTCAACATAATTTGAAAATAAATCGAGTTTGGTTTGAAAGGTAACATTTTTAAAAATCTCTTTTTTAGCACCAAATCTAATACTTGCTCCCAATTCACTTCTGAATTTCTTTCCCGGGTCAACTCCAAATTCTCCTGCAGCCGATAATGTATCGTTGGCAACAATTGTAAATTTAGCCGACAAAGGAGAAATAAATAAGGTCATCCACTCTCTTTTGTAGTCCATACCCAAAGCGACATTAATATACGCCGGTGCCAAAAACTCCGAAATCAGATAATCGTCCGGTACCCTTGGATAAAAATACCCCGGTGCAAAATGCGATTTAAAATTTACAGAACCTGCATAATTCCAGTTTTTGCCGGTTGCATATCCTACTTTTGAGTTTAATTCAATACGGTCACTTGATTTGGTAAAATCATTTTTTCCCTCCTTTAAAAACCCAAATTGTAAATCGATATAATTGTCCCAACTCAAACTATCCTTTTTATAGTTGGCCAGATAATTCATTAAAAACTCACCGGACATGGAACTTTGTCCACCTGCAGCCCAATTGGTTAAAGAAACCTGCGAGAAATTTGCAGTAAAAACACCACTGCGTTTCCAGTATTTTACTGTATCAGCGTCTACCTGAGCAAAGGAAAAAACAGGTAGCAAAAGAAATAGAATTAAAAATTTTTTCATAGTATTTTTTATTAGAATCAAATTTGGGATAACAAATCAGATGTGAAGATTTAAGTTTAAAAATTTTAGTTTCTTTTTTACTGTTTAACAAATTGATTAAACATTGGTTTATACAAAACTTAATAAATATGTTATTTAAGATATACAAAATCTGTTTTACCTACAATTTCCGTATTGCACAAATGTGTAATTTAACAGGTGATACGGCAACAAAACGATGGTTCGTCAGATGAACCCATAAAGTGTGTATTCTTTCTATTTCTTACCGATAAAAGTATCGCCTGTAACATAATCTTTAGAAATGTTACAGAAAGTGAATCATCTGAAACAGGCAGATTATGTCCTGCATACCTGAAATCAGGAAATTTAAACTACGAAATAATTCTATTGTATAACCTTAAAAAGTAATTTACTATGAAAACGATTTTTTTATTTTTTACAGCATTTACCCTGTTTATTCTGGGGTGTTCCAAATCCGATGACTTTCCAATTGAAAACAATGATGAGTTTCAATTAAAATCGGCTGATATCAAAAACCATACTGTTGTTACACATAAAGTATTAACCGGTTGGGGGCTTCCTGTTGTGTGTGATCCAAATGACAACCCACTAGATCCTGAGGAGAAAGCGGATCAATTATGTACCTGTGGAGATCCAGAAGAAGGCATTAATTTATACCTGACTACCAGAACACATTATGGTAAAAACGGATTGATTGAATGGCAACACCTTACTTTATCGGGAAAAATGAAAAGTGAATTTACCGGCCAGATTTTTAAAATTCCACAGTATTCCATGAAATGGTACCATAGCGATGATTTTCAATCTTTTCCTCCTGAAAGCT
The DNA here is from genome assembly GCA_913063265.1 of uncultured Prolixibacteraceae bacterium. Lineage (GTDB taxonomy): Bacteria > Bacteroidota > Bacteroidia > Bacteroidales > Prolixibacteraceae > Draconibacterium. Next base: position 4,712 of record CAJXZG010000075.1, read on the forward strand.
GGGATTTACATTTTACCTGTATTGGAGAATGGGGAACAAAATACATAGGTGCCGGTACTTTGAATTTTGCTACCGGGGAAGGTGGAAGTTTAAGAGCAAAATGCATTGATTATATTGAACCTGAGGAATAATTTAAATTTAATTCCTCTGTAATAACTTATTAATTATTTCCCTTCCTAAATTATTGTATCTTTTACGTTTATCCCCAAGCACACTTTCTTATATATTAAGATGTTGCATGTAAAACATAAAATTTGTATTTTAATGCTGCCTGTAATCTGTAAACCAAAACATTCGGCAGCAAAATATGAATCCCATTTCCTCCATGGATGAACAATTCATTAACAAGCTGACGCAGATAATCGATGAAAATCTGCACGACGAAGATTTTGGTGCTTCCGAACTGGCCGAGCAACTGGGTATAAGCCGGGTGACACTCTATCGTAAAGTAAAATCCATCATTAAAAAATCTGTAAGTGAATTTATACGTGAAACCCGGTTAAAAAGGGCTCTGGAGTTATTAAAAAATAAAGCAGGTACTGCATCGGAAATTTCCTACCGGGTTGGATTCAGAAGTCCTGTATATTTTAATAAATGTTTTCATGCATATTACGGGATTACACCCGGTGAAGTGTTAAAAGGAAAACATGTTCAATTAAAGGAAAAATCCAAACCAAAACTGCCCTTTACAAAAAAACAATTTCAGATTTATTCTATAACTATTTTACTTGTAGGAGTCGTTTTTGTGCTTTATTATTTTGTCCCACCTTATGCATTCAGACAATCTACAGAGGAAAAGAGCGTTGCGGTTGTACTATTTGAAATGAATGATCTGGAAGAGAATCAAATAAATCTTATTAAAACATTCAGAGAAGAAATAAAAAACAGTTTAAAATATCTCGAGGAATTAAAACTTGTTGTAAATAATAATACTGAAAAATACGGTTTTTTTGATTTGAATTTAAAAAGCCTCAGGCGAAAATCAAAGGCCAACTATATCGTATCGGGTAAAGCATTGGCTTATGAAAAAGATAAAGTCAGAATATTTATGTATCTGGTTGATACAAAAACCGGAGAAATATTACCTGGATTAAGGCGTCAGGATATAGATTTGTCGCTGGATGAAGGAATGTATAACAACGTATTAACGGTTACAAATGAAATTAAAAAGGTACTCACTGAAAAAATTGAATTAAAAAAGGAAAATCAATATACTGAAAACAGCACAGCTTTTCGAATGTATATGCTGGGTTTAAATTCATACGATGAGTTCGCTTATATAAAAGGATTTGACTGGAAAAATAGTATGCCTGCCCTTAAAAAGGCACAATCTTATTTTTTTAAAGCAATTGAATATGACTCCAATTATGTTTGTCCCTTAATCGAATTAGGGGATACTTATTTATGGAGCAGGACAAGGTTCAGAAATAATGAACCGATTAATATTCCCCGGACAGAAGTTAAAGATACAGTACTAACACTTACCGACAGAGTAATTCAAATAGATCCGAATTATGTTCCCGCATATTTGTTAAGGGCATGGGTTGTGAATTGGGGGGATAATGAAGGTGCAATAGAATTGGTAAAAAAAGCAATTGAATTAGATCCTACATCCGCAGGCTCTTATTTCGCTCTGTTTCATTTGTACGGATGGAAGGGTGAGGGAATCGACGGCCTTGTTCAATTGGATTGCGTAATAAATGCATATAAGTATAGTAATGAACCATTTGAAAATTCACAGCTACTTCTAATGATGAACAATGTTTTTTCTCAATATGATTTTATTGATGAATCGAAGGATTTCAGGGAAAAGATTCTTACTGCCAACCAGGATACAATAGGATATTTTATTGTTATGCAACAAGCGGAAATGGAACGAAACCTTAAAAAAGTCATCGAATATGGAGAATTAGCATTACAAAAAGATTCTGTTTTATTGCAGGTTATTCAAAGCATTGGGGAATCCTGTATTATTCATGGTGAAATTAAACTTGCAGATTACTGGTATTCAAAATACATAGATAATATAATTGAAAAATTAGATACGGTTTCAACCGATTATGATGTTGCATATATTTTTGATGCTCAGGCACGTCAGGGGAAATTTGGATATTCGATAAGGTTTCCATTTATTATGGCGGCTTACGCTTTTCAAAAAAATGGTAAGGAAAAACGGGCTGAAAATTTATGCCGGGGAAGAATTGATAAAATTCTAAAGCGTTTTGACAAAGAGAAATATAAAAACGGAGAAAAATTCAACCTGGTAATGTTAATTGACGCCATGGAACTTACAATTGCTTATTCAATTTGCGACCAGAAAGAAAATGCCATCGAAATTTGGAATTTATACAAAAATCTCGACAATGTAACCATGTTCAGAAAATTTATTCAGAGTCCGTTGCTGAATAAACTAAGAAATGAACCGGTATTTAAATCCTGGTCAAAAAGAGTGGAAAACAAATATAAATATGAACTCGAGCAGGCAGAAAAAATACTTGAAAAAGAAGGATTTTTAGAAAGTCTTTAAAATCCGTTTTATAATTTAAAATCCAAACCTTCTTCACAATATTTCGTAGTCAAAAAATAGAATTGACCTGGTACGACTATACTCTTTTTCAGCTTAAGATTTTTCAATATTGCTTACATTAATTGAACCAAAAATGAAACAATTAGTCCTTTTTCTGCTATTATCTTTTACAGCTAATATCATTTTTTCACAAGACACAATTCGTTCACTCATCTTTAGTGAAGCAAGAATCGATCTGCATAACATGTACTATATCGAACTTACAAATATGGGCAGTGATGCCATTCGGTTAAACCAGTTTGAAATAGGAAGACTTTCAGGTGATGATTTTGCTTTTATCGCAAAAGATTCCTTCTATACGCGGCTTCCTGATAAAATTCTGGATGCAGGAGAAAGTTACCTGATTTGTACGGCAATTGATTATGGCCTTGAACAATTTAAACTGGGGTTTACTGAGGATTTTAAAGATAAATATAACAACAGCGATCTGTTGGAAAAAGCCGATCTCATAGTACACATGGATGAAACAACATATCCGTATGCAGCAACAGACAGCATAACCCCGATATTTAACAACATATTTAAAAATTTAGGTATAAGTTGCCTGTATATTGAACAACATTTACCTAATGGCGACTCGGTTGTTATAGACCAGTTTAATGGAGTTTTTGATAACCAGGGAAAATTTGTTCAAACCAATAGATTAGATATTGCCGGATTTCCAAACCCAAAATCAAATTCCGTTCTGATTAGAAAGTTTATTTTTAAAACCGGTAATCTCGACTTTTATAATGCTCGTGGAATTGGCGAAGATGATTCGGAATGGATTGTCATTCCTAATAACGATTATATTCTTCATTTTGATAATCCCTGGAATAAAGCCTACTGGACCATAGGTAACCATACAGATATTCATCTTGATGAAAAGACACTGGAATCGGATATTGCCAAAGTTGATTTTGAAAACAAAACGATTACGGTTCCCTGGGGCACAAGAAGGACAGATGGTATTATGAATTATTTTAAAGAAAAACCAGGTATCGCATGGAATTATATTTTGAATCCATATCCTGAAGATTCTTTAGCGCTTACAGCAAAAACCGGAGACAAGCTGGTAATTTTTGCCTGTGGAAACAAAGTTGAAAAAGACACTTTTGGTATAATTGTATCTGATCCTTTACCAGGCGACAACGAGGTAATTCCTGTTATTGACCGATATCCAACCGGATGGTGGAGAAACCTGGTAAAAAATACTGTACTCAACTGGCCAAGGATTACAAAAAATACAAACACAATGGATACCATCTGGGGATATGCCGGAGGAATTCCGTTTGCAGTCCGTACTGATTCGCTTCTTGATGTACTGGAAAAACCATCGAACGCAAGTTGGGAATTCGAACTGGACGATATGAAAAGAACAGAAATAAAAACCGGTGATATTTTAAAAGTTAGCGCACAAAATGGAAATGAAAAAAAATATTACATTGTAGTAAATGATTACCTCCCTAATCATGACGCGACATTGAGTGCGATAACCTGGCCCGATATTCCCGAAAAACATAAAGGATTTTTAGGATGGGAAACAGATACTTTGCCTAACTTTTCGAGTTCTACTTTTAAATACAAATTAAAGATACCTTTTGACTTTGAAGGAATTCCTTCATTTGTTGCAAAAACAAACCATTTAAATGCAACTGTTGAAACCAAAAGGGCAACAAATATATTTGGAAAAATCAATGAACGTACAATCCGGTTTATTGTAACGGCCGAAGATGGTATCAACACCCAAACCTACTCCATAGAGCTTGAAAAAGAAAAATCACCTGAAAATATTCAACCTTTTGAAACACACCCTTTTCTTTCTGAGTTTGTTTTTTGGGATCAATGGAGCAATAGTTTTGCTGAAATCTGTAATCCCGGAACTGTTCCGTTGGATTTAAGTAATTACATGTTTGCAATGGCGTGGAATTCAAATCCGGCAGAAGTTATTGAATCAAGGATGGAAGAAAATCATTGGCTGGATCGGTTTGATAAATATGTTCCGGGTTACAAATGGGTTAGTGAAGAGGAATGGAAAACAAATCCTGGAATTCTGGTTAGCGACCTTGCTGTGAATCCAATTATTCAACCCGGAGATGTATTTTGTTTTGGTGGCATTGGGCAAGATGGATTTACCGAACCCAATTGGATACCTGATTATATCTGGCCGGTACCCTCTGAACTGGATGTTCAGTTTAACAATCATCAAGGATTAAATACCTATAAAAATCCCTGGAACGAACCAATAAGCACTAATGGCAGCCCGGTTAGAAAATGGTTCAATTCCAACTGGTACATGTTTAAAATTTTAAATGATTCCATAAAATTAGGATTAAAACCAGCCAACGATCCTCATGATTTTGAGTTAATCGAATCTTTTGGAATGGCTACCGGAGATAATTGGAGAATTGGAGGAGAACCTGCACAAATGATTTCCAGCTATGTAAGAAAACCTGAAATCTACCAGGGGAATCCGGAAATTCAAAGTTCGTTTGGAACAAATCCCGAGGATTGTGAATGGACCTGGACAAATTGGAATTACTGGAAAAATAAAAATGTGGGCTGGCCACTTGAAATACTTTATGTAGGACACGATATTGGACATCATTACTTCAATCCTCCAACTCATTATATGTCAACAATAAAATCTGAAGTTTACAAGGTTAGCGAGGGATATACCTGGCACGAAAGCATCAGGGGAATTATTACAGGTACCACAGTTGCTCAGTTTTTAGAGCATATTATTAAAAGCAACGATAAGCAAGTCCTTAAAGTAGTCAACAAAAAAGAGGGAAAAGAACTTCCTCAGGATGCCTTACTTGAATTAAACGACACGCTGATAGTTATCTCCGCGGATAGTGCAAACACAACAAAATATATCCTCGAAGTAAATGAAACAGGGCTAAGTTCCAATGCCATTTTAACTTCAGACCAATATAACATCAGTATTGTCAATGAACCAAAAACTGAAATGATATCCGGCCAGACCAATACTGGAACGGCAATAATAAAAGGATTTGAATATGGAACAACCTTACGCACGGTTTTGGCCAACATTACAGTTCCTGATGGAGCACTGTTAACAACTATCAATGGCCGGGAGGAATATGTTCCAACAAAAATGTTGAATTTTAATAAAACTTATGCAAACGTTACCGTAAACAACAACATCTATTTTGATGTGTTGGCCGAAAACGGGATTACGAGAATTGTTTACCAGCTTGTTCCTGAAGTTTCAGAAAACGATGCTTTTATTACTTCCGATGTATATGCTGTTTCCCAAAAAGATATTTTGATTGAATATGTACCACGCAGAACAAACGTTTCCACTTTGCTTGATAATCTTTATCCTTCTGCCGGTGCATCTTTAAAGCTTGTCAATAAATTTGGAAAGGAAAGATTATTCGGGCCGGTTTTTGATGACGATAAAGTAATTGTTACTTCAGCAAACGGCTTATTTACCAGGGTGTATTATATATCAATGCTGGCTGAAAGATATATTCCTGAAACCACTTACCTGGCCTATCTTTTGTCAGACTTTTACGAAATAGATCAATTAAATAACACAATATACGGCGTTTCATCCGACCTGAATGTTTTGGATCTTTTTACCCGGATTGAAGCAGCCAAGCGTGCCACATTTGTTTTAACAGATATGAATGGGTATCAAAAAACATCAGGTACTGTTGCTGAAACAGATTTGATTAAAGTAACCTCATTGGATGGAAAACATGTTGTTTATTACCATTTTGATCCGGCAACTTCAAATACAAAAAATATTGATAATCATATTATGATATTTCCAAATCCCAACAATGGAAAACTATATGTTCAGGGAGCAGAATCCGGTAGTCAACTTGATATTTTTAATTTAACAGGCGCTCTGTTACAAAGTATAACAACAACAAGTAATTTAGAAATTGTTTTTTTGAAAAACAATCCTCCCGGAATATATCATCTTGTTCTGCGCAAAAATAATCTGGTACGGGTATTTAAAATTATAAAATATTAAACAATGATTAAGTAAATCAAATTTAAGTTGATTAAGCGCTTCTATTATTATCATAATCATCATTTGAAACATGATTACAATTTGTGAAACCTCTGTTACACAATTATCATTTTTGTGCAATCTTTTGAAACATAGCTATTAAGTGTTGCAACACGAATTGTCGGAACTTGCATTACAGATTACTGGCTATCAAATACTTATCAATTTGAAGCCACTTATTGCTTAGTGACACATTTCTAGTATTAACCCAAAAATTGTTAGCTATGAAGACGAAATTGCTTATTACAATTCTTGGCATTTTTCTAATGACTACGCTTAAGGTTTTTTCAGTAAATCCTGCAGTGTCGGCCGGAGAAATGTCATCGGAAGCTCAGTTTGCCAATGGCAAAGTTCTAACTGTTAAAATTCCCTGCGAGGGAATAATGAACAACACTTTTGGTGATGCAGATTATCGAAAAGTATCGATTTATCTGCCACCAGGATACGATGCTAACGGGACAGTAAATTACCCTGTACTTTACATGCTCTCTGATTTTAATGGTACCAACGAAGACTGGTTTCAGTTTTTTGGAACAAATGATTTGCCAGTAACTCTGGATAAACTGGTTGCCAGTAAAAAAATTAAACCCATGATACTTGTCTTCCCCGACGGAAGTAATAAACTGGGAGGTGGCTGGTATACCAATTCTTCGGTTGCCGGAAACTATGAAGATTTTGTGGTTGAAAAAGTGGTAACATACGTCGATCAGAACTTTAAAACCCTCCCTTTTGCCGACAGCCGTGGAATTGCCGGAAAAGGAATGGGGGCTTATGGTGCATTAAAACTGGCTACTAAACATCCCGGTGTTTTTAGTACAGTTTATGCTTTAAATGCACTTGTCGATTTTAATACATTTTTTACCCACGAACACATATGGAGTAAGAGTATTAATTCAGCCTTGCAGGCCGGTGAATACCCGACAGATGATGATTTAGCCAACCTGCTTTTAAGCATGTCGGTAGCCTTTGCACCAAACAATCACAGTTCAGTGGTAGCGGGTGCACTTCCGCTTACTGCTCCGGGCACTGTAAATAATAACGTATTTGAGAAATGGCTTGAAAATGATCCGCTGCAAATGATTCAACTGTATCCGGGAAATTTAAAAACACTCAAGTCATTAACCATCGATTGCTCCACCGGCAATGCAAGAATAATGTTGAATAATAATTATTCAGAGGCTTTAAAAAATGCCGGCATAGATCACATCTTTAGTTATTATGATGGTTCGGAAAATGAACAGCTTGCTAATCGGGTAACCCAGGTGCTACTGCCCTCTTTCTCTGATAAACTTGCACATTCTTTAATGAAATGTGATGCAAAGATTTGTAACACCTACGATGACGTCCTAAAGACTTCATTATTAACCGACGGAACCATTTTTATTTCACCTGTTCAGGTCAATTCAGATGGCGTTATGCTGAAATCTGAAAGCATTATGAAATATCATGTTAAGGCTAATGAAACTCAGGAAATAGAATTGGCCGACATGAACAAAGGTCTGTACAGTATTTATGGAATCAGCAATACCGGTTTTGAGGGAGAAGCCAAATTATTTGGATTAAATGGCGGAACTCCAAAAGTAAATATTTGTGTCACTGATTATAACACCGGTAAAAAGGTTTTAGCATGTGGACTAAACGTAAATGGAACAGTTTGTATCCCCGGTTCAAATGGTGAATTTAACCTTGAATTGTCAGGAAAAACTGAACTGTGCTTTCAAAAAGAAAACTACGGGCAACTTACTAAAAGTGTGATGATATATACCGATACCACACTGTCTTATGTTTTAGTTAAAGATTCATATGTTCAGGTGGTTGAAAAAGGTGTTAACAGCCCTGTTTTCGAAGCAACTGTAACTCATGGAAATTTAGCTTCTTTAAGTGATAAAAGCGGTTTTGCAACAGTTGAAAACGAAATATTAAACTGTAGAATATTTAAAACCGGATTTTTTACAGAAGTTGTAAGTATGCCTATGAAACCGGGAGATACAAAAATCATAGAATTAAGCAAAAAGAAAGCGAATATTACATTTATTGTAATGAGCCAAAATGGTCCGGAAGCAGGAGTTTATGTTTATCTGAACGATCAATACAATTATTCTGATGAAAACGGAAAAGTCTATTTTGAAGATTTAGACACCCGCGTTGAATATACCTGTTCTGTGCGTAATTCCGGATTTGAAGAAATACATAAAAAGATTTACCTGGAAGCCGATGAACATGTCTCAATCAATCTGGTGCCAGAGGATAATCTGTCAGAATCAATGGATAAAAGCGGAGAAGCAATCACACACTCCAATGAATTCTTAATGAAGGATTTTAAAGTTTATCCAAATCCTGCCAAAGATTATGTTACCGTTGAAACCGATGGTACAGAACTGTACGCTGTAGAATTATTAACACAAAGCGGTACAGTAATTTATAAATCAATTGTTGAAGGAAACAAACACCGAATAAATATGTCGAATCTAAGCAATGGAGTTTATTTCGTGACTGTAAAATCAAACAACGTTAATCGTACCCAAAGAGTTATGAAGTTGTAAAAAGTAAAAGTCATTATCCGGTTGTTGTTTCTCAGCCACCGGTTCTGCCGGTGGCTTTCCTTAACCTGGATTCGACGCTTTTACTTTTTGATTATACAGAATTAAACAGAAAACCGGAAACATTTAACAGGGCAAGACTCCCTGGATGTTAAATCACAAACACTTTATTTAAAGTTTTAATTAATGTTTTTGCGAGAAGCGGCCATCCACAGGGATGGCCGCTTTATTACATCAATATTTTTCAGAAAATATGGGATTATTATTCTGAATTTGAACATTTTAAATTTATAAATCCTTTTACTTATATCGTTTAATCCGCAAAAAAATGAACGAACTTTTCCATTCGCAACAAGAATTTCTGGAAAGGCTGTATTCCACTTTGGAGGCTAATCTTGAAAACGAACACTTTGGAGTTTCAGAGTTGGCGCGTGTACTGGGAATGAGCCGTACAAGTTTACATCGAAAAATCAATTCTACTTTCAACATTTCTACCGGCCAGTTTATCAGGGAGTATCGGCTAAAACAAGGAATGGAATTACTTCTTACAAAGTCTTATTCGATTTCAGAGGTTAGTTATAAGGTGGGTTTTTCCAGCTCCTCTTATTTTACACGATGTTTTCACGAATACTTTGGATACCCTCCAAGCGAAGTTCACCAGCACAAAAACACTCAAAAAATATCGAAAAAACCTTTCAGAATTTTCAAACCCATTGATATAGACAAATCTGATTTAGTTGTCTGGTTACTGGTTTTTCTGGTTGTGTCAAATATTATTGCAATCAACTATAATCAAATAATTCGAATATTTAAAAAACAGGAAATTAGGATTGCGTTAACCCCTTTTGTTGATAATTCTCCTGACGAAAAACATTCCAAATTACTTGTTATCAGACAAGAAATTATAAGTTCTCTTCGCGAAATTGAAGGATTGCAAGTAGTGAACATACCCAATTATAATTCTTACCTTGAAAGTACGCAAAATGTAATTGAAGATATAAAAAACGACTATCAATTAACACATCTTTTAAGAGGCGAAGGAAGCAGCGAAAATGATGAAACTCAAATTTCGCTGATACTTAGTGATCTAAAATCAGATAAGGATATTTTGCATAAAGAGTTTACTTGCGCTTCAAACCAGGATCCCCAGGAATTTGCAAACGATATGGCTTTTGTTATTGCAGATTTTTTAAATCTGCAATTGACCAAAACTGAGGAGGACAACATTAATAAGAAGAAAACTGAAAATGCTATGGCATTTAACAATTTTTCCTGGGGATTAAATGCTTTAAATGAGGGAAACCTGGTTGGTGCAAAAGAATTTTTTCTTTATTCAACCGGACTGGATTCCACTTACGCCGAACCCTATGTTTGGCTGGCACATATTTATCTGAACATACTTGCACCAACGTTTGACCAAAATCCAAACAAAGCAAGATTGTTGCGGGATACGGCAGAAATGTATGTTGATTTGGCTATTCATTTTGATCCGGATTATTACTGGCCGTATCGTATGAGAGCGGAGATATATAAATACAGAGGAATGACTGAAAAATATCATGATATTATGATGGAATACGAAATATTAAAAGAAAAAGCCGGTGTTATCGATGGGGAGCTACCTGCTCAAAACTATTGGGATTATGCAGGAAAATGGGAGCTGTGCATGGCAATACAAAGCTATTACAGATATTTGTCTTCGGAGAAAAAGGACACTGCTAAACACGAATATTTAAATCTAACGAACAATTTTATTTATTGCCTGAATGAAACAGGATTTCCGGATATTTCATTTAAATACATTAATAAAATATGGGAAATTGGTAAGGCTGGTAATAACAGCAGGGCTGACAAAAAATACAGAGAAAGATTGTTATTCAAAGATTATTATAAAGGAGATTACAGAAAAGTGATGGAAAATGCGGAAAAATGGATGAACAAGTTTGGTACAACCGAGAGTACTTTACCTGTATGGAAAATGAATATGGCTGTTTTAGTTAACGATATAGCTAAAGCAAAAGAGTATCTTCCGGGTTATCTTTCTTTTCGCAAGATGCTTACCGATTCAACGATGTATGAGTTTTTTACAGGCATTTATTTTTATAAAACAGGAGACATTGAGAGAGCCAACTTGTATTTAAATCGTGAAATTTTAAAGTTTAAAGAATCTTTACGAAGTAATCAATCAAGAGAGCAAAGAAAAATAATGAATGCAATTTGGCTGGCCGGAATTTACGCCATAAAGGGAGAAAATAACAATTGCATTGAATACTTAAATTATATTTCCGAAAAAAATAAATTTGATAAAGAACACCTCAACTACCTTAACAGTTACTTTTTCGACAGTGTAAAAGACGAACCTGAATTTATAAGTATTTACGGTCATGTTGATACTACTTTCAATAAAATGCATGAGTGTGTACGAAAAATTTTGGAAGAAAATGGAGAGATTCTTCAGGTAAGTGTCAGGTAACAACCAGTCGGAATTTAAAAATTGGAAGAATTTATTCTGGTTCCCGGTTTCAATATTCGTTTAATCCCTGGCTTATGTTTCTTAATTGCTTGATCCTTTTAATCAGCAAAACCACCTTCTCACAAATCAGTTTGTTAGATATAAACTATTCATTTCAAATCATTTAACAAACAGAAATTCACTTCTACTTTAAAACAGACCATGAAAAGTTTTAATATTATTCTTGTTTCATTAGGGTTTTTCCAACGACTTTTCCCTTCTGTATTAAAATCATTAACGATTAAAATAAATACAATGAAACGAGCATGTAAAATATTTACACCCAAGAGTACAATTAAAACCGGCGAGTTACATACTATATCGCTAAAAACATACAATTTTAATAGTGTGAAAACAACAGCATTATTCACATTCTTATTCCTGGTAACAACTTTGGCATTCGGTCAAAAATATAATATTGATGATATTTCAGTAAAAGCCCCAAAATTTCAGAATGAATTTTATGATTCTGAAAACGAATATTTTTCGCAAAATGCAGAATTACCTTCCGAAGCAAAAACAGATGGAATTCAGGGGGTTTCGGTAATTAGTTTTACGGTATGCGAAACCGGTGAACTTGAAGATGTTAAAATAGTAAACAGTTTATCAAGGGAGATTGATGAAGAAGTGCTCCGTTTACTGGAAGCAACCAATGGACAATGGACACCCGGAAAAGTTAACGGCGAAGCAGTAAGTATGCCATCAGAAGTTAGTGTGGCATTTGTTACAAACTCAACAGAAGATATGATACGTACGGCTAAAAATCATATGCAAAGAGGAAACAAACTGATGTATGAAAAAAACAAGCCCCACAGAGCTTTGCATTCATACAACCAGGCCGCAACAATGTTGCCCAACGAGGAAATTATCCTTGTAGCAAGAATCCTTTGCAACTACGAATTAAATGAAATGGAAAATGCAGAGCAGGATTTTGAAAGGCTTAAAACATTGGCTGAAAGAAATGGTAGCGATACAGATAAAGAACTCTATGCCGACCTGGATACTTTTGTGAAAAACAAAAAAGCAGAAACAATATAATAATAACAGAAACAGAAAGTTAAAGACCAGCCTCTTCGGGGCTGGTTTTTTGTTTTAGATAATTCAAATGGTACAATCACAATTACGGTTATTTTATAACTTATAATTGTTATCTGCATAAAAAATGAAATTACGCTGCGATTTCACCCAATTGATATTCTCCCCAATTTTCCGTATCTTGAATAAAGCAAAATCCAGCAAATCAATGCTTTAAATTTCTCTGCCATGCACAAGGGGTCAATTTCAGAACAAGAATTTCTTAAGAAACTTTCTGAGGTTGTTGAAGCCAATTTACATAACGAAGGATTTGGTGTCAACGAATTGGCAACTGAATTAAGAATTAGCAGGATTACATTACATCGCAAAGTAAAAACATTACTTAAAAAATCAGTAAGTGAATATATCCGTGAATATAAACTAAAACGAGCTTACACATTCCTAAAGGAAAAAAGAGGCACAGCTTCTGAAATTTCTTACGAGGTTGGATTTCATAACCCTTCATATTTTAATAAATGTTTTCATGAATATTATGGGTTCACACCCGGTGCGGTATTAAATGGATTAGTGGCTGACATTGAAAGAGATGAACAAAATGGATTCACTACAAGAAGAAAAATTTCACGACGAAAAATTTTAATCGTAACAATGGCTTTTCTATTGTTTTTTGCAATAATAGTTGGAGTGGTGAAACCATTTAAATTTCAACAAAAGGAACTGGAGAAAACCATTGCTGTACTACCTTTTAGAAACAACAGCCCCGATTCTACAAATGCCTATATTAATGGATTAATGGAATCCATCCTTAATAACCTTCAAATAATTGAAGAGTTGGATGTAAAATCAAGAACGTCAGTAGAACAATATCGGAATACAACATTACCACTTAGCCAAATAGCAAAAGAACTCAAGGTAAATTACATTGTTGAAGGAAGCGCAGCAAAATATGGTGATGAAATTGTTCTTAACATTCAATTGCTTGATGCCAATTCCGACCATCATTTACTTGGTGAAACCTATCAAAGACAAATCAAAGAGGTTAAAGATTACATCGATATTCAGGCTGAAATTGCTACTGATATTGCATCCAAAATAAAAGCCAGAATAACAGAAACAGAAAAAGAGGAGATAAAAAGACTACCAACCGAAAATCTTGCAGCTTACAGGCATTACGAAAGAGGAAATGAGTACCTCAAATTAATGTATTCGAATCAAGCAACTTATAACCATGACGAAAGCAAAAGAAATCAAAAAAAAGCAAAAGCTGAATTTGAAAAAGCCATTGCATTGGATAGTAGTTTTGCAAGACCACTCTTATACTTAAGCAATATTTATATCAGTAATTTGGGGAATTCTCCAAATTTTGAACTTCAATCGGCATACCTCGATTCCGGATTATTTCTGGCTGAAAAGGTTTTATCCCTTAACGACGTAGTAAAAGGTAGTTACGCATGGGCATTAAATTTAAAAGGAACTTATTATCAAACAAAAGGGATGCGTGATGAAGCCATGAAATATTTTAAACAATCGGAGAAAATTAAAAGTAATGATTTCCTGAAATGGCATTATTATCAATCTCTTGCAGTTCGTCATTTTATATTTGAGGAGTATACAGAATCTATAGAAAATGCACTGAAATGTATTAATCATTTACCTGAGGAAGAAAAAACACCAATTTACATTTTACAACAACTTGACATGTCATTTACTAATACGGGACATTTTGAACAGGCGAAGAAATTCGCAGAAAAAGAATTCTTTTCCAATAACGACTCCATTTCATATCTAATTAATTTAGCTAAAATTGAATGGAGTTCGGAAAATAATCAGAAAGCACTCGAATATCTCGGGAGTGCATACAAAATCGACTCAACAAATACAGGATGTTTATATTGGTATACAGGAGTTTATGCCTGGCAAAAAGAATATTCAACAGCACTTTCTTATTTAGAAAAATATATTTTAGCGAAGGAAATGTCTGGTTCTGAAATTACGCCTAATAGTTTTCACGGGTTTATATTTTTACAAAACGGCCGGCATAAAAAAGCGGATAGTATTTTCTCTGTCGCTATAAAACACCACGAAAAAGAAATTGAATATGGAGTACAAAATGCAAATAAGTTTTACTCTCATGGAAATCTTGCAGGAATTTATTCTGTTAAAAATGAAAAAGAAAAAGCACTGGAATATTTAAATGATTTTAACCAAAGAAAAACAATTTCAATAATGTGGTTAAAAATTTTTCAGGAAAATCCAATGTTCGACAACATCCGAAACGAACCCAAATTTCAGGAAATACTTGCCGACAGTGAGAAAAAATACCAAAAAGAACACAAACGAGTTGGAAAATTTTTAAGGGAGTTTGGTGAGATTGATTAATTCAACCACCTCCCCCAGACGCTAAAGGTCAGGGTACTCCTCCTGGGAGGAGGAGAAATTTGACCACCACAAAGCTGGAAGTAGAAAATTGATATATAAAGCATCAGATGACCAAAGCTGAAACAGAATTTACAAACAAGCTAAACGAAATTCTGGAAGAAAATTTCCAGAACGAATCGTTTGGCGTTTCTGAACTGGCAAAAGAAATGGGAATGAGCCGCTCCAATCTGCACCGAAAAATACAATCGGTTTATAAGATTTCAACCAGCCAGTTTATTCGTCAGCAACGTCTGAAAAAAGGAATGGAGTTGCTTCGCGAAACTTCACTTTCAGTTTCAGAGGTTTCTTATAAAGTTGGTTTTGGCAGTCCATCTTACTTTATCAAAAGTTTTCATAATTTTTATGGTTACTCCCCGGGGGAAGTAGGAATCCGTGAAAATATTGAAGATGAAAGCCAAATTATTAAAACAAAAAAGAAAGTTACCGTACTCATTTCATCAGTATTTTTCTTGGGTTTAATTGTTGTGGTACTTTTTTTTGTAATTAAGCCGTTTTCAGTAAACAAGAGTTCTGCAAAATACACAATCGCCATTCTACCTTTTGAAGACAATTCTTTGGAGGGTGAAACACCAATAATCAATGGAATACGTGATGTACTTCATTCAACATTAGATAAAATCGAACACTTCGACATAGTTAATATACTGAATTCTAACAACTATTATAACACAACTAAAAGCACCTCTGAAATTGGAAAGGAACTTAGAGCAACACATATTTTAACCGGTAGTGGTAATACCCATAACGGTAAATGGTCGTTACGACTTTTTTTGATTGAAACAAAAACGAGTAAGACAATTTGGAATGATATTTTTACAGAAGATGTAACTGATAATATATTTTCGGTTCAGAGTTCAATCGGAGAGAAAATTACCGCACAGCTTAATGCAGAACTGACACCAAAGGTAAAACAAGAAATGACATCAAGAATTTCGACAGATTCATTAGCATTTCAGTATTATTTATGGGGATTATCAGCTTTTAGTCAATACATTTTTGAATCAAATTTGAATTGGGACAAACTACATTTAGCAAAAAGCTATTTTGAAAAAGCACTTCAAAGAGATTCAACCATCGCTGGAGCCTATCTAAATTTAGCATCAATTTATATTAATAATTATGCTGTTGGTACTGCTTCAAGACTGGATTTAAAACGACAGGATCTATATCTCGATTCAGGATTCCGTATGGCAAACTTGGCAATAAAATATAATTACAAAGAAAAAGAACACATGCCCTATGTACTTCGTGCCAACTATTATTTTCAAAAAGGAATGTTTGAAAAAAGGGAAGAAGAAATATTAAAAATAAACGAGTTTGGAGTAATAGAGAGTACCAGAGAATTTTGGGAAAATAGACATATGCATGAATTATATAATGCAATAGAAGCATATTACACTTTGTTTGAAATGGGAGTTTTAACAGAACATAGCATAAACGAGCTAAATCAATTTACAATCTGTCTCCATCAAACGGGCCATTACGAAGTTTGCAAAAAATACATCGGGAAGATTTTTGAACTTAACAATAATCATGTACATCGTTTACTAAAACTGACAGAATGTAATAGGTATGCAGGCAATTTTGAAGAAGCCTTAAAAGAAAAGATTGAACTTTACAATAAGGATACAACAAATGGATGGGGAATTTGGAACGTTCTTATTGATTGCATCTATTTAAATGAATTTCAGAATGCGAATATTTACCTTGATAAATTCGTAAGACTATATCCGGACAGCAAGAAATGGCTCCCCGACATTTTCTTAGGATTTTTATTTTTCATTAATGGGGATAATGAATTTGCAGAATTCCATTTAGGAGGTGCAGAAAAAAGGTACCTGGATGAAATTGAATTAAAACGGCCAAACGCCCGATTTTACCTCTCACATTTTTGGCTTGCCAGTATTTATTCGTTAAAAGGAGAAAAAGAAAAAGCGTTGAAATACCTTAAGGAAATTAAGAATCGGGAATTCATTTACAGGGATATGTTAATGAACCTTGAGCATCTGCCTTTATTCGACAACATCCGTAGCGAACCCGAATTCCAGGAAATACTCGCTGATGCCCAAACCAAATACCAAAAAGAACATGAACGGGTTGGGGAATTGTTACGAGAGTTTGGTGAGATAGACTAAAACATACCACCTCGACTTTCGCTTTGTTCCTTACCGAAACCCACTCCTCCTGTTGAGGAGGAGAAATGATAGTTTTTCAATCAAACATTTGATTTAAAAATAAGCCGGTATTACAAATTTCCCCTCCTTCAGGCTAACCTTTATAAACATCTTTTTTTATGTTCCATATGTCAATCTTGATAGTTTCGTCCGGGAAAACCAACATACTTTTATCAGCTTTCGTCGCCGGACGAAGTTTTAGCTCTTATCTAACCCGGCGTTTTACGCCGGGATATTCACATTTGACACTTCCAGCGTCAGAAAATATCCGCCAGCTGGCGGATTAAATGTTAATAGCCCTGGGTAAACGAACGAAGGAAGTGCAACCCGGGGTAAAAGCAAAAATTAAACAAAGGCGCAATTATATAGATGTTCAGGGCGCCAACTTTACATGCGCCGCAATTCAACTGATGATTAAGGAAAATTTAAGTTGAATATTTGTGTATAAAGGGTAGCCTTTAAGGAGGCGTGGCCCGGTTTACACGGGACGGGGTGGTTATTTTTTCAAAATAATCAATATCCAGGGAATTGAAAATTGGAAATTGAGCATTCAGTTTTGAATATTTCCAAATCACAAAAACATTCCAAAAACACCCTTTGCAACATCATCTGCAACATAATTTAAGCCTGTTCAACAGGATTTAAATTCCTCTCCCGAAACTTTAAGTTTTTGGCAACCACGCTTATTGGTTCTGCAACATCCTTTGCCAGACCTTTACACTAAGGAAATTTCAAAGGAAAATTTGTCAAACTTTAAAAATAATTGTCATGAAAAATTTAGTGTTATTAGCAAGTATGTTGATTGGTGTTTTCACCTTCGCACAAGAAAATGAAATTAATGAGGTAAGTTTTGCTCCTCCCAGGTTTCAATCTGAGATCTTTGAATCAGTTAACGATTTTCTTTCTTATCACACCGAGTATCCGGCAGTAAATAAAAATGCGGGCGTACAGGGAACAGAAATAATAAGTTTTAAGGTTTCAGTAGAGGGTAAAATCTCAGATTTTAAAATCGTTAATAGTGTTTCACCGGAAATTGATGAAGAAGTTAAAAGCTTACTTTTAACCACTGATGGCAAATGGACAGCCGGTGTTGCAAACGAAACAGCAGTTGAAATGCAAAAAGAAGTTTCACTGGCTTTTTATCTTAACTCACCCGGCGATATGGTAAAAACTGCCAAAAACCATCTGAAAAAAGGGAATCACCTGATGTATGTAAAAAATAAACCGGCCAATGCCTTAAAGTCATATAATTCAGCTGCATTGATTTTGCCAAACGATGAAACCATTTTAGCTGCAAGAATTTTGTGCAATTACGAACTGAAAGACTTTGAAAATGCCAATGAAGATTTAAACCGGTTAAGGATTTTATCAGAAAGAAAAGGATGGGATTCAGAAACTGAAACTTTTGCTGACCTTGATTTATTTGTAAAAAATATGAAATAAACAACATTCGGCACATGCAGTATTTAAAAGATTACAGACCAATCGAATTTCAGGTTGGTCTTTTTTTTTCGGAAAAGCGTCTTTAACTATTCAAATTGTATATTCGAAAAAATACCAAGTGTTTATAATTTTTCCGAACTTTTATTCTTTTACCCCATCCCCAAGAGGTGCGAATTGATTTTCTCTGCTCCCCTTGGGGGCGGGATATTCAGAGAAAAATCAATTTAATTACTGGCATTATTTCGGATAATCCAATTATTCAATAAATAAAGAACTGAAGTAAAGTATTGTAATATCTAATTTCATTTTTACAGAATAAATCTATATTTAACATTAATTAACATTCTTACAAAACTCCTTATTTTACTATTGTTTTAAATTAATAAAATACTTTTTGTTTAATTTATATTATAGTTTATTAAACTTTTTTGTTTAACTTTTGCTTTATAAGTATTAAACAGAAAAGAACAAATAACAAAATTTTAAAAAAATGAAAACTTTAACATTACTAACAGCAGCATTACTTTTATCGATTGTATCGATAGCTCAAAATCAGGAAATCAATGAGATTAATGTAAAAGCACCAAATTATCAGAATGAAATTTATGCATCTATTAATGATCTCTTAAACGAAAACGTAGAGTATCCTGAGGAATCGAAAAGCGCAGGTTTGCAGGGAACTGAAATTATTAAATTTACTGTAACAACCGACGGAATTTTAAAAGATTATGAAGTGGTGAACAGTGTATCCCGCGAAATCGATGAAGAAGTAATCAGGGTTTTGGAAGCAACCAATGGCAAATGGAATCCGGGAACGGTCAATGGAAATCCGGTTGAAATGAAAACTGAAATATTGTTAGCATTCTTTACACATTCCGAAGAAAATATGATAAGGGTAGCCAAACAATATAAACTCAAGGGTAACAAACTGATGTATGACAAAGAAAATCCGAAAAGAGCAATAAAGGCATACGATCAGGCAGCCAGAATATTGCCTAACGAAGAAAGCATTTTAGTAGCTCGGATATTGTGTAATTATGAGTTGGAAGAATTTGAAAGTGCCGAGCAGGATTACGAAAGGTTACAAGATCTTGCGGAGCAAAACCCAAATAAATCTGGAATTAATCTATATGCTGACCTTGACACCTTTGTAAAAAATATGAGCACCTCAGCGTTATAATATCGATAATTACTTAAAATCATGAGGCCGGCCCTGGTTAAGGGGCTGGCTTTTTTTGTTTATCAATCATTTTTCTCGGCAGGCGAACCTTGAAGTATTCCGTATCTCATTCAAAATGAGGCCCTGACTGTTACAAGCAGAGAACCGTTCCTTCTATTTTCAACTCAGAAGGAACGGTTCTTACAATCTATTCACCCGGTGAATTGAAATCACCGGGTGAATAGTTTCAGTTATACACCCTTTAATATAAAATTTTCCGAATTGAAATATTCATTCATTTTTGCAACATAATTGAAATCATTTAATACAATACTGCTATGTAGTACTTTTCTGAATTCGATAACTTGGTAATACAAATTAAAGCCATTTGTTAACCAAAAAATCGAAAATCATGAAAGCAAAAATTTTACCTCTTACCATTTTTATTGTATTCTGTAGTTCTTATTTCCTTGTTTCTTCGCAGGAAAAAGAGACCAATCAAATATCTACCAATCAACCAAATCTAATAAGTTTAACCAGTCACGACTCTGATTTTCTTAAAAACGGCACTTTGCCAGAAAAATCGTTTTATCAATCCAAAGAAGACTGGCAAACCATAATCGATACAACATGGGGGCCGGGAGATTCTTTTACTAAAAAGAAAGCCATTTTTTATGCCTACTCCGATGCAATCAAAAACAAGGCTGAGGTTATGTATTCCTTGGAGCTGGATTTTGATTCTCTTAAAAACCACTATTTTAGTCAAATTACCGACTCTACCAGTCAGGGAGCATTTTCGGCCCTGATGAGTCGTTTTGCCCTCGATGTAAAAGGCGGTTATAATCTTGCCTACGACAAAAGAGTGATAAATACTCCACTAAATCCGGGAGTTCCTGTTCTAATACAGGGGACCTTGAACACCTCCATAGAACATTTTGGAGCAGTGACTACCACATTAAACGATGGTTCAAACCTGGTACTAAGAGTTGCTCCCAATCATCCACTTAATCTGGAACCCGGAGATGTGATTCTGGGTTACGAAGGTGTACCCTGGAAGAATTTGGCTGATGAATTATTTGACGCCGGACTGCCTGTGCTTTCATCAGTTGGCGGATGTCCATCTGCTGCCAATTATCATAGATATGGTGGGGCCGGAATGAACTGGCATTTGTTTGAAACCATGGATATCCTGAAATATTCAAATGGAGAGACTGTAAATCTTTCGGTACTTCCTTTATTAGAACTAGATTTACCACAAATGGTA
This sequence comes from uncultured Prolixibacteraceae bacterium, assembly GCA_913063265.1. Classification (GTDB taxonomy): domain Bacteria; phylum Bacteroidota; class Bacteroidia; order Bacteroidales; family Prolixibacteraceae; genus Draconibacterium. Next base: position 25,895 of record CAJXZG010000075.1, read on the forward strand.
AACAATGAACAACTGGCCATACCCAATATTCCTTTTCCTGAAATCAGCATTCCAGCTTTAGCTTCTGACAAACCCGTTACCTATGGAATTCTGGAAAATACAAACATTGGGTATATTTTCAGATCTGCAGCAAGAGATGGAACCTACGATCAATTTTACAACGCATTAAAAGAATTAAAAAATACGGATGCTTTAATTATTGATTTAAGATACCATACGGGAACTACAGGTTATTGGAGTGTAAATTTGGATGTTTTGTTTAATGAAACTCTTCCCAGTATCCGTATGCAAAGACGTTGTATAAATGAAAAAATTGAAATTTGCAAGTGGAATGACATTCAGATAGAATCATTGGATGCTGATTACTACGACAAACCAATTTCTGTTCTGATTGGCCCTTCTTGTATAGACGTTGGGGAGAAAATAGCCCATGAACTAAGCTATCACCCTATGGTAAGATTTTTTGGCGCAAGTTCTTATGCCCAATTAATTCTTGGTTGGGATATAAATAGTTATCCTGACTGGATTCTGAAGTATGCGGATTTTAATGCAAGCCTGGTTTCTGAACCTGATGTTTTATTAAACCGAAAAGAGTTTCCAATTGATATTCCGGTTTGGTTTAATAAAGACGATGTAGCCAAAGGCGTTGACCCGGTTGTGCAAAAATCTTTGGATTGGATAAATAACCTGGCTTACGGACACAGCATTAATCCCGAAAAATGTTCTTTTAATGCAACAGGAGATACTGTGCTTGTGAATACAACAATAGAAAATCCAAATTCTGAGAATATTTCTGCAATGTTGATAATTGAAAGTTTGTATGGAACTTTAATCGACTCCACAGAAATGGTTCAAACCAGTTTAAAAAGCGGAGCAAACTGGCAGGCAAAATGGATACCTGCAGAAACAACTGAAAGCAATTTCTGGCTTTCTGTAAAAGTAAATAATCACTCAGAAGGAACATCCTTTACCAACCGACATATGACGCAAATTACAAACCGACATATTGAAATTTCAAGATTAACTCATAAAGAAAGCTCAAGCAATGAATACCAGATCAATACTGAACTTAAAAATCTTTGTAATAAAGAACCAATACATGGTTCAGTAATTACTGTTTCAAGTGATAATCCATGGGTAAAATCGATAACTCCAAATGAAATACAATTGAAAACAACTCCACCAGGAAGGATCTCAAGAATTGCTGCTTCCAGAATAACAATCGATGCATCAAACTACCCGGGATATATTGATTTAAAATATACAATTGCCGAAAATGGTTGGAGTTTCTGGGAATTGGATACTACACTTAATTTAACAACATCAGTTGAACAGCATGAATTAAAACCTTTGACATATAAGCTGGAGCAAAATTATCCCAATCCGGTTAATTCCAGTACAAACATTAACTGGCAAATACCACAAAATTCTGAGGTTATTTTAAAAGTTTTGGATATTGTGGGACGAACTGTTCGCATCCTGGTAAATGAAGAACGTCCACCGGGAGAATATGAAACCCTGTTTGATGCATCAGGGTTGCCCAAAGGAATATATTTTTACCAGTTAAATGCAGGTGATTTTATTCAAACCCGAAAAATGATTTTGAAATAATTGCACGATGAATTAATTGGTTTCCGGACACATCCAGAGAAAGATTTCAAAAGAATTATTTTATTGGCAGGTCCTCATTCAAAATGAGGATCTGGCTTTA
>CAJXZG010000076.1 GCA_913063265.1 uncultured Prolixibacteraceae bacterium
TCATTGCCCCGTGTGATAAAGAATTTATTCCCAAATCATAATCAGGTTGCGGAATTCCCATTTGACTAAAAAAAATCTCCGCCATATTTTCATCAAAATGCTGACCCGTGTGAACAAGTATTTCTTTAATTCCGGAATTTTTTAATGCACGACTTAATGCAGCAGCTTTTACAAATTGAGGTCGGGCACCAACTATTGTGAGAACTTTTGGCATATAATGGTTTCAAAATTTGAAGTTTCAAAAATACAATTTTTGTGAATATTCAACTCTCTGTAAATATTTATTTAGTCTTACACTTGTAAAACTAAAATGCGGTCAAACAATATTTTTAAATTTTTAACGATTAATCAACCCAGGAATATTCAATTATGCTTATGATTCATAAATTGATTTGTAAAAAGAATACTCAATTTCAGGCAAAAAACATATTTGAATCAAACTTTTTAAAATCACCACGGGATAATTGAAAAGCTAAATCTTCTTTGTTTTTCAGAAGTTTTACAAAATCCTTTTTTATTAGGTCTTCCAGAAATTCAATTCCGGGTAAATCAACCAACATTACTTTACACTCAAAAGAAAGGGCCTCAAACACTGCTGTGGAATACACCCCAATTACAAATTCCGATTGGGCAAAAAATCCATACAAGTTTGTATTGTTATTATCCACAACTGTTATATTTTTCTCTTGATCAAGTTTTAATAGTTCAGGGTAATCATTTCGCCATCGCTCATATTCACCCGGATGAAGTTTATAAACCACCTGAAAATCTTTCAACTTATCCTTACATTTCCAAACAAATTCGCTTAATTTCCTGCCGATAGTTCCTTGTGAAATAACCAGAACAGTCTTGCTTTGTTTTTTTATATTTTCAAAATTCTTTTTTTGCTTTTGAAAATAAGGGAATCCATATACTATTTTATTTTCTTCACTTAAGGGAATTGCTGCTGCTTCTTTCCAGTATTCCCCAAAAAAATATATCTTATCGGGGTAATAATCAATACTTTTCTGATTTGGGAAGCTGTAACCCACATGGAATTTATCGATGGTAGCATGTTGAATTTCTATGGTTTCAATCCCGTTTTTTTTGGCAGCTGCAATCAAGGCCAGTTTATAAACGTACGAGCAAACCAGAAATATCTGCTTTGGTTTTCTTTTGTTTAACAGTTTGTCGTAAAACTCGTAATCGTATTTAAACATTAAAATTCCGTTGTGGAATAAGGGTTTTAAATCCAATTCAACATTTAGTTCAGATTTTATTGAAGTCTTGATTTCCGAAATAGATTTCAATTGTTCATCACTAAAACGAAATCCGCTTAATTTACTTTTCAAAAATGACCTGATTTGCTGATAATCCTGATGTTTCCTGTTTTTTTTATCAGCAGGTAAATGCTTGTTCAGGTACAATTCTTCGATTATTTCATATGAATTTTCAGGCAAATCATTTACCAGATAATCTGAATAAATATCAATAAATTTGCCATCAACTTTTACTTTCCGACCGGCACTAAATACCAGAATATCTTTCTGATAATTTCCGCTAAGGGGATTTGAAAAAATAGAATAATATAAAAGAGAAGGAACAGATTTTAACAACTCGGTTAAACTGTTTTTTTTGGTATGTGCATATGCATACAAACCTACTTTTTGAGTAAGGATCAAAAAAATCCTGTGCCTTAGATATTGCCAGATTTTTACTCCTTCAATCTGATAATTCAGAAGGTCTGACTTTTGCTCAATTGCCCAGAATTTTTCTACCAGCTTTTTTATGGAAATCCCGTTGTTCAAAATGTTTGAAATTTTCTGATTTATTTCCCTGCGAGAATTAATTCACAAAGTTTAAAATCGAATATATTATCAATATCTGCTGAATCTGATTCACTCATCACATACTTTCTGATTTTTGTAAATTCTTTTACAGGTTTTGTTTTCAAAGCTTTTACATCAATCAAATAAATTGCGCCATTGTATTCAAAATAATCAGGTATATCCTGTCGCCTTTTTGCTTCTTTATTTAGGGTGAGTGATAAAAAACCTTTTTCATTTTCACTACAAATAACTGAGGCCCTTTTTGATTTTTTTACCGAAACTATCATTTCAGTATCCTGGTTCCAAAGTTGTAAACATTCTTTTATATGATCCTCATTTCTTAAGGGACTTGTAGGTTGCAACAAACAAACCCTGTTGTACTTTTTACCGGCTTTTTCATAAAAATCCAAGGCATGCAGAACCACACTCCATGTATCGGCACTATCACTCGCCAATTCGGCAGGCCTGATAAACGGAACTTTCAGACCATATTCCTCAACAAAATGTATGATATTTTTATCGTCGGTAGAAACACAAATATTTTCATCTCTGCTAACTCCTCTCGCTGCATCGATGGTATAATAAATAAGAGGTTTCCCCATTAGTTTTTTAATGTTCTTGCCGGGCAATCCTTTTGATCCACCTCTTGCCGGAATAATAATAAGAGTATCGTTAATAAATTCCATTATTTTAAATGCTTTGCTATTTCCTGAGCATTCTCATAATCCTGATGTTGCCCGATATCGATCCAATAGCCAATTATAGGATTATGAATGATGGTCCTTTTTTGTTCAATAAGTAAACTCATCAAATCAGTAATATTGTAAAAAGTATTCTTGGGTATCAATTCGAATAACATTTTGTGCAGGATATAAATACCCGAGTTGGCATAATTGGTAAACGTAGGTTTTTCTTTTAATCCTGTTACTTGTTTGTCTTTTTCTGTGAAAATCCCATAAGGTATTTTAAGCGAATAAGAAACTGATGCAACTCCCAGTTCTGCTTTATTGTTTATGGTGTTTAAGTATAAATCTTCAAAGTCGGCATCGGTAAATAAATCGCTGTTCATCAATAATAAATATTCGGTGTTTACCTCTTTCAGTTTTGAAATAGCACCTGCCGTTCCCAAAGGATTGTCTTCCCAGATATATTCTATAGAAATTCCTTTTGCGGTTCCATCGCCAAAATAATCAACAATTTGTTCCCCCAAATATCTTACTGAGATATAAATTTTTCGGATTCCATAAGCAATCAACCTGTCAATGTTATGTTCGATTATGGGTTTTTTGCCCAGCATCAACATCGGCTTTGGTGTTTTATTGGTTAAAGGTTGAAGTCTTTGTCCACGACCGCCTGCCATAATCAAAGCTTCAAGTGGCAGGTTACTTTTTTGCTTTTTTACATCGATAATTCTTTCAACTTTCCCCAGCGTATTAATCACAGGTAATAGGCGTATTCCCAAATCACGTGCTTTTTTAAATTCTTCAACCGAAAAATTTTCGTAAACAGATGTAAATTGGGTAAACATAAAATCTGACACTTTATTATTGAGTGTCAGGCCATTTATAAATCCGCGTCTGATATCACCGTCTGTGAGTGTTCCCACCAGCTTTTCATTGTCGTCTATAACAAAAAGTGTCAAGGACTCAGGAACATCACCAATCTTTTTCATGGCATTGATAATGTTTAAGTTTTGACGGATAAAATTATTTGATAAATCCTTCATGGTAATTTTTCTATAAATCGTAAAACGATTTTGCAATATTTACAGGTAACTTATTCTTTATTATCTCTAATATTTTTTCTGATGCAGAACCATCTCCATAAGGATGTTCCCATTTTTTTGTTTTATCGAAAGTAAATGCTTTTTCGAGAGCACTTTTAATCGATTCTTTTTGGGCTTCGCAATTTATTATGGTTGGCCCTGTTATTCTTCCTTTTTGCCTGTTTCCAATATTTACAGAAGGTATATTGAATACAGGAACTTCGATAATTCCACTTGATGAATTTCCTACTACCGCATCCATAAACTGAATGGTTGAAAGATAATTTAATTGCCCCATTGAAATAAAAGAGACTGTTTTTTCAGGATTGTTTAAAACATATTCATCAATTAATTTAATAATTACTCTTCCCCCTTTATCCGAGTTGGGTTTTGTAAAAATCAGCATTGTATCTTTTAACCCATCCAATGCTTTAAGTAATTCAGTAAACTTTTTTTCTGCTGAATTTTCCTCCAAAGTAACCGGATGAAATGTTACCAACAGATTTCGTTTTTTGAACTTCAGGTTTAACTTTCGTTCAAGCTCTTTTTTTTCTAACAATTTCAAATGAAGAATATTGTCAACTCCCGGAGCACCAACATTAAAAACGGTTTCCGGTTGTTCACCCAATTGTATCACCCTTTTTCTGTATTCTTCTGTTGAAGTAAAATGAAGATGACTCATTTTTGTGATGGAGTGGCGTATGGCATCATCGTAAGCACCTTCGGTAACTTCGCCTCCATGAATGTGTGCAATCGGAATACCAGTAATTAAGGCTGCAGAAGCAGCTGCAAAAATTTCTGTTCTATCTCCCAGCAGGACAATGATATCCGGTTTTAGTTCTTTAAAAGTTTCAGCAAAAGAGCTTTGAGCAATTGACATTGATTTCACTATTCCCACGGCGGTATCAGACGAAAGTTGCATATCAATTTTTGATGTTATAGGAAAACCATCTTTCTCGATTTCCTTCCAGGTGAATCCAAATTCAGGTGAAAGATGCATGCCGGTTACCAATAGCTGAAGTTTTAGATCGATATCTTCATGGACCAGTTTTATCAGGCGTGACAAAAGTCCGTATTCAGCTCGTGTACCGGTTATTATACAAATTTTCCTCATAACTCAATGATTTCATCTTCGTTAAAAGAGCGTTTTGCTTTTTGACCAATTACTTCATCCCAATGCATTGGACTGATTCCTGTTCCCGGCCTTTTTACTGTAATATTTTCAATCGAAAACATTTCATTTTTTTCAATTTTACATGCCGCGACAATACTTTTCCGAACTACCTCCATATTTCTAAGTTCAGTTTCGGAAGGTTCTTTTTTACCGCTGCCGGAAACGGCCAGTTCAACATTCCGGATAGCATTAACCATGTTCTTCAGTTCATCAGGTTCCAGCGAAGCTTTATGATCGGGGCCCGGTAAATTTTTGTTTATCGTAAAATGTTTTTCTATGATTTGAGCTCCCAGAGCAACTGCAGCAACCGCGACCTCAATTCCGGGTGTATGATCTGAATAACCTACCTGAACTCCCAGTTCTTTCTGAAGGGTTAGCATCGCTTTTAAATTGACATCCTTAAAAGCTGCCGGGTATTCCGTACTGCAATGAAGCACAGAAACCTGTTCTTTTCTTAAGCCGCCTGAAGTCAAAACATCCATGGCTTCATTAACTTCTTTCAGGTTTGCCATTCCCGTGCTAAGTATTACTGTTTTCCCTTTTTTGGCAATTCGCTGAAGGTAAGGTTTATTGGTAATTTCTCCTGATGGAATTTTAAACAAATCAATATTGAGCTGATCCAGAAAATCAATACTTTCCAAATCAAAAGCGGTGGAAAGAAATTTTATTCCGGCCTTTTTACAATACAAAATCAATTCATGGTGTATCGATTCTGACAACTCAAGTTTTTTAAGCATAGAATACTGTGAGTTATCCTCATCGGCCAGGTTTGCTTTTTGGTAAGCGGCTTTTTCAACATTTTTACCAACCAGTTTATCAGCTTTAAAAGTTTGGAATTTAACGTAATCCGCTCCGGCAGAAGCAGCAACATCAATTAACTGTTTTGCCATTTCCACAGAACCATTGTGGTTCACCCCTGCCTCTGCTATGATAATCGTATTCATTTATCGAATCTTTCTCAACGGATTTCCTATATAAATTCCCGGTAATTTAATATTTTTTAAAACCTGTGAACCTGCTGCAATTACCACGTTATCAGTAACTGAAGTGTTATTTCCAATCACTGTATTACTTCCAATAAAACAACCCTTTCCCACTTGTACCTGACCATTTGCAATTGAGCAGGTAGAAACATGGCTAAAATCGCCAATTTCAGCCTCATGTTCAATCAATGCTTTTGTGTTAATTATACAAGCTTTTCCAATTTTGGCTCCGGCATTTACCAGAGCCTTGTGCATAATTATGGTACCTTCAGCAATTTCTGCATGTTTGCTTACATAAGCCAAGGGACTAATAATCACAGGCAAATTTCCCCCGGCTTCTATTACTTCATTTAACTTCTTTTCCCGCAATTTATAAGAATCAATCTGACCTATGGTAATCAAAAAGTTAGAACATTCTGGCAGGAAACTTTTCAGCTCATTATCGGTTCCGATAATTGTATAACCTAATATTTTTTGTCCTACTTTTTCGGGTAAATCCAGAATTCCCAATATTTCGAATTCTCCACCCTGTTCGATTATATCGATACAGGAAATGCAATGGCCACCTCCACCTATTAATATGATTGGTTCTTTTTTTCTCATAAAACTACACTGCTTGGAATATTGACAACAGTTTCAGACAATACTTTTGCATTATTCAAATCGTCGGTCTGACAGTTTTTAAACATCGGCAAATTATTCATTAACCGCCATGCCGGCCGTGTCATTACCTTATTTTTATTGGAATATTCAAGAAATTTATCTCTTTCTCCAATATTATCAAATTGGATTGCATTTAACCAAAAATTTGATTTTGCATTTTTGGGTTCATTAATAAATTTGATTTTTGTGTTCCTGAAGAATTCCTTGTAACGGTTGGCAAGCGCTCTTTTGATTTCCACAAAACGATCAATTTGTTCCAGCTGTGCCAGGCCCAAGGCAGCATTAATATTTGGCATTCGGTAATTATAGCCAATGTCATCATGAATAAACTCCCATGCATGCGGAACTTTGGCCTGGGTGCTCAGATGCTTTGCTTTTTGTGCAAGTTCTTCGTCGTTAAACAACAACATCCCTCCTCCGCCGGAAGTAATAATTTTATTCCCGTTAAAACTGATAATCCCTATTTTTCCTGTAATCCCAGTATGTTTATTCCTGAAAAAACTTCCCATACTTTCGGCAGCATCCTCTACCAGTTCAATATTGAATTTTTTACAAATTTCTGCTATTTCGTCTATTCTGCAGGGATGTCCAAAAGTATGCATAGGTAAACAGGCAGCAATTTTTTTACTGGTATTTTTATTAAAGCATCCATCATTTTTTTGTTCCGAATGAGTTTCAAGAAACCGGATTAGCGCATCAGGACTAAGCCCCAAAGTTTCCTTATCCACATCGATAAAAACAGGATTAGCACCACAATATGTAATGGCATTGGCTGTAGCCACAAATGTTAAGGGCTGGGTTATGACTTCCATTCCGGGTTCAACTCTAACCAATTTTAAAGCAAGGTGAATTGCATTGGTACCGTTTACACAAACCACAGCTTTTGCTGCTCCTGTGTATTTGGCCATTTCAATTTCAAACTGATCGACAAATTTTCCAACACTGGAAACAAATGTGGAATCAATACATTCTTCCAGATACTTTTTTTCATTTCCTGCAAAAACAGGCTCATGCAATGCGATAAACTCCGAAGGCTTTTTGTAAGTCTTACGGATAAACTGAATTATTTCCTGAAAAGTATCGTGCATGTTAAACGTTGTAGATATCGGTCTTGTATTTTTTTAAATTCTCCGGATTGGTAAACCATTCAATGGTCTCAGTTAATCCATGCTCAATATCGTATTGGTATTGAAATCCGGTTAAATTTTTAATTTTTGAATTGTCGCCCCAAAGTCTGAAAACCTCAGAATTTTTTGGTCTCAATCTCTGTTTATCAGTAATAAACTCAACATCCGATTTCATTATTTTTTTAATCAGTTCAAGGGTATCTTTCATCGAAATTTCGAAATTGCTGCAAATGTTAATTTCATGCCCTATGGTTGAGTCATTTTCAGCCAGTGCAATCATACCCATGCAGGTATCTTTTACAAAATTAAAATCGCGTGTTGGTGTTAAATCTCCCAGTTTGATTTCCTTTTTCCCGTTGGCAATCTGACTGATAATTGTTGGAATGATAGCCCGGGCTGATTGTCGTGGACCATAGGTATTAAAAGGCCGTGCAATAGTCACCGGCAATTCAAAAGCATTGTAAAAACTCATTGCCATGGCATCGGCACCTATTTTTGAAGCTGAATACGGCGATTGCGGTTGTTTGGGGTGTTCTTCGTTAATAGGCACATATTGTGCAGTTCCGTATACTTCGGCTGTTGAGGTAACCAGAACCCTGATATTCCCGTTTTCTTTGGCAGCAGAGCATATATTTAAAGTCCCTGTGACATTGGTATCAACGTAAGAGGAAGGAGCCACATAAGAGTATGGAATGGCAATCAGAGCTGCCAAATGAAAAATCAAATCCACATCTTTTGTAATGGTTAAGCAAAAATGAGGATCACGAACATCGCCGGTAACAATTTCCAGATTTTCATTTTGAGGGATATCTTCTAACCAACCCCAGTTATTGAATGAATTATAATATGCCAGTGCTTTTACTTTGTATCCTTTTGCCAAAAGTGCTTCGGTTAAAAAAGATCCTATAAATCCATCCGCTCCTGTTACTAATACTTTCATAAATGAATTTCCTGATTTAGTTCTTTTAATCGTTTGTCAAAAATATATAATATTTACGAGTTCGCAGGATTAAACAGGTTTTGATTATTTGGAAGACTTTTCTTTCTGTTTTTGATTTCACAAAAATTAGTTTATTTCCTCAAAAACTTTTTAACCATTGAATTCATATCATCAGACACCCCGGTTAAATAAACAGCTGCAACTGCCAGAACCGAAAAAACCGTACTTCTTATTAAAATGTCCGGGATTAATTTCATTTCGGGAATTAAGAGGGTAATAAAATACGCCGCTGTAAAAATTAAAGCAACAGTTAAAAAGCTCAGATTAAAAGGTTGCATTTTGTATTTAATTTTGAGGAATAAAAACCGCATGATGTTATTGGCAAAAATGGAAACAGCAATTGCGATTGCTCCTCCCATAATTCCATAAACCGGAACAAAAATATACATAGTAATTACAACCAACACCACCAAAACAAGTACAAAATACAGTGCAAATCGGTAATGTGGCGAAAAGGATATGATCTGGCCGTTAGCCCCTGTTGCCATATCGAACAAATAAGCCAGGCCAATAAAAAAGATTACCCATTTTCCATCGGCATATTCAGGCCCTAAAATTTCGAGGATATTACCAATATTAATCCAGATTCCACCAAATAAAAATGCCCCGATAATAAACTGGTTGATACAACTTCGCCGATAAATATCGAATATGTAATCCAGGTCTTTCCTTTTAAATGCATCGGCTATCAAAGTACCTGAAATTCGCAAAAGCGGCCTTGAAGGAATGACTACCAAAGTACCAAAAAAGAATGCGATGGTATAAACACCGGTTTGCCCTAATCCAAGAATCTGATTGATAATTATTTTATCGATATTAAAAACAATACTTCCGCCCAGTCCGGTTAAAATGCTAAACAACGCTACATCTATTATCTCTTTCCGAAGTTTTTTGTCAATAAATTTGAATCGTGGTTGAAAACTCATTTCCCCTTTCACCAGCAGATACAAAAACATAAAAAGTCCTTTTACGCAAACCACAACGGCATATGCCAAAATCAACTGATGCAGATTAAATACGCCAAAAATAAACAGGACAGTAACTGTAAAAATTAAAAGTCGCTGTAAAAATTCCTGGAGAAATGCTCCTAAAACAGCATCGTACAAAACCTTGTTAATCATGTCGAGTTGCACAAATAACAACGTGAAGAGTGTTATCGGCAAGAGCAAATAAACATATTCGGCAAACAATTTCGATTTTTCAAGATTGTTTTCAACAATTACCGGTTTGACGAAAAAAAACACAAGAGACAAAAGCAGAAACCCGGTTAACATTACCGCAAAAGCCAAAAAGAAATATCCGTTGTGGCCTTTTTCTTTATCTCGGAAATAGGTAAATAACCTTGATGTTACACCATGAAAACCCAGAGCAGAAAACTGTGCAAACAAAATCGAGTAGGAAAGTAAAATGCTAAATAATCCGATGGTGTCGGTACTCAAATAACGGGGAAACAAAAAGCTTGTAGTAATAAAACCAATAACAATGCCGGAATACGACCAAATGCTACCCTTTATACTTTGTTTTATGATTATTCCCATTTAGACTACCAAAGAAGTTAGAATTAATTATTTTTGCTCACCATCATTGTTTAAAAATTAAAGTAAACAAAATGACAAAGATAAAAGGCTCAGCCAATATTTTATGGAATCTCGGAATAATAGTTTTCTTCCTAGTTCTATCTTATTCATACATGTCGCCCCTTTTGGAAGGTAAAGTTTTGGAGCAATCTGATATTGTACACCACAAAGGTATGGCAAAGGAATTAATGGATTACAGGGAGGAAACAGGTGATGAAGCAGTCTGGACAAACACCATGTTTAGCGGGATGCCGGGATACATGATTTCGGTGCTTTACCCCGATAACCTGGCTCAACCCATTCAAACCACATTAACAAAATTGTTCCATCCTGCATCGGCAATGATGCTTTATATGCTCAGTTTCTTAATCCTGTTGATGTCATTGGGAATGGACCGGTGGAAAAGCCTGGTTGGAGCCATCGCCTTTGGATTGTCCTCTTATTTTTTGATTATACTGGCTGCCGGGCATAACTCAAAAGCCTATGCCATAGGATATTTACCTGTAGTAATTGCAGGTGTATTAATGGTTTTTAAAGGAAAAAATATTCCTGGTGCCATATTGTTTACACTTGGCCTCTCTCTTGAAATTCTTGCCGGCCACCCGCAAATAACTTATTATGGGATGATATTGTTGGTGATATACGGAATCGTCGAATTTATTTTTGCTATCAAAGAAAAGACATTGCCGGCATTTGCAAAGTCAACCCTAATTCTTGTAGCAGGAATGATAGTAGCTGTTGGAATGAATTTTTCGCGTTTATATACGGCATGGGAGTATTCAAAAGAAACCATTCGGGGGCCATCGGAATTAACTTCAAACAATGAAAATAAAACCAGCGGTCTGGATAAAGATTATGTGGTTCAATGGAGTTATGGAATTGATGAAACACTGAATTTGCTGATTCCTAATTTTAAGGGAGGTGCAACTCAAATCAATGCCGGAGTAGATTCGAAAAGTTATGAAGCACTAAGACAACGTGGTGTTCAAAATCCCCGGCAAGTAGTGCAATCTGTTGTGATGTATCATGGGAAACAACCCAGTACAGCCGGTCCGGTTTACATTGGTGCCATTGTAATTTTCTTGTTCGTTCTTGGATTATTTGTCGTTAAAGGAAAATATAAATGGTGGCTGCTGATTGCAACCATTGTTTCTATTGTTCTATCGTGGGGAAGTAATGTCATGGCACTTACCAGCTTTTTACTCGATTATCTTCCAATGTACAATAAATTCAGGGCACCGAGCATGACTTTGGTAATTGCTCAAATTACTATCCCCTTACTGGGATTCATCGCCTTAAACGATATTTTAACGGGTAAAGTAGAAAAAAAAGAATGGCTAAACGGATTAAAATGGGCAGGCATTATAACAGGCGGATTAACATTGTTATTTTCAATCATGCCTGGTTTGATTGGCGATTTTAGCAGCCCTTATGATTTACGTTTACAATTACCGGATTGGTTGATTGATGCAGCTGAGGAAGACCGCAAAGCTGCTCTGCGTGCCGATGCATTCCGTTCCTTTGTTTTTATTGCACTGGCGGCCGGAGCATTGTATTTATGGAGCATCAATAAGCTAAAAACCAAGCTGTTTATCGCTGCATTGGGATTGTTGATTCTTGTGGATTTATGGGTAGTAGATAAACGATATTTAAATAACGACAACTTTATTTCGAAAAGAGAAACTGCCAATCCTTTTCCTGAAATGCCGGTTGACAAAGCCATCAAACAGGACAAAGATTTGTATTACCGGGTATTGCCATTACAAAATCCGTTTATGGATGCCCGCGCTTCTTATCACCATAAAAATGTAGGGGGTTACCATGCTGCCAAATTACGCAGGTACCAGGAGATTATTGAAAATCATTTGGCTCCTGAAATGCAACAAATGGTCACAGGTTTACAATCCGGGACCCGGCCAGACTCAGTTTTTGCTGAACTTTCGGTAATCAATATGTTGAATTCGAAATATATTATTTACGATTTAAATGGAGCACCCCTTGTAAATCCATATGCTTTGGGTAATGCCTGGTTTGTAAACAACTATAAAATTGTAAAAGATGCAGACGAAGAAATTGCTGTACTGAAAACGATTAATACAGCCAATGAAGTTACAGTAGATAAACGATTTGCTGAATTTGTAGAAAACAAAACTTTCACAAAAGATATCTCAGGAAGTATAGTCTTAACAGAATATCAACCCAATTATTTAAAATACACTGCAAAAGCCGGTTCGGAACAACTGGCCGTATTATCAGATGTGTACTACAGCAAGGGTTGGAATGCTTATATCGATGGTGAAAAAGTTCCGCATTTCAGGGTGAATTATATTTTACGTGGATTAGTTTTACCTGCAGGAGAACACACGATAGAATTCGAATTTCATCCCAAATCATATTACATGGGAAATAATGTTTCACTGGCAAGTTCTCTGCTTCTGATTTTGGCAATCATAGCATATGCCTTTACTGAATACCGGAAAAAGTCGAAAAAAGAAAGTACTGTAGCCTAGCATTTTAGCTAAATGAACCTTAGATTACCTGACTCATTTTTCAGACGCGATGTTCTGGAAGTTGCACCCGATTTGTTGGGAAAAATCCTTGTCAGAAGATTTTCTGCTAACCGCATTGAAAAATATCGTATTACTGAAGTTGAAGCTTATAGCGGCAATGGTGATTTGGCTTGTCATGCCAGTAAAGGCAGGACTCCCCGCACCGAAGTAATGTTTAAAGAAGGTGGATTGGTTTACGTTTACCTGATTTACGGAATGTACTGGATGCTGAATATCGTTACCGGAGAAGAAAACCAGGCAGAAGCGGTTTTAATAAGAGGGGTTGAAAATATCAGCGGGCCCGGAAGAGTTGGGAAAGCACTTCAGCTTGATAAATCGTTTTATGGTGAAAACCTTTTTTCTTCAGACAGAATATGGATTGAAGATGCAAAAAATGTTACAAAATATGTTACCACCCCGCGCATTGGAATCGATTATGCGGGCGAACCCTGGATTAGTAAACCCTGGAGATTTCTGATTAATCCATAACCATTTTTATTGGAAGAATAAGAAGCTTATTTCCCCAATACAAAGCGATCGTACAACCAAAGAAAAATCACTGCTGAAACCGCAACACCCGAATAAACCATCCAGATATTAGAAGGATGATAGGTTTGCCAGAGGTAATTGGTCAATTCAATTTCATTCATCCCCATTTTAGATGCTGCTTCATTCCAGTAATCATTTTTGGTAAATGTCTCTGAGATCTCGGGAATATTTAATCCCTGTTTTGCCACTTCCTTTTTTAACAGGAATATTTTATCTGAGATTCTTTCATAAATATCACCCGATAGAATTCCGGCCAATTGGTGACCTGCAGCAATTGGCAGAAATGATGTACCCATGTACAAGGCCTTTTGATCGGCAGGAGCAATACTTCCAACATACTCTGTAAATTTTGGAGAACTGGCCATTTCACCCAGGGCAAAAATTAAAACACCCAATAAAATTAACCAGCCACTTTGGTTGGAGAACATGAGCCCCAAACCACCTGATAAAACCAATATTCCCCCCATCATGGCAGCAAGTGGTTTAAAGCGCATGGCAATAGTTGAAACCATAAGTTGAAATACAATAATATAGAATGAGTCCATGCTGGTCATCGTAACTGCATTTATGGTACCATTATCGCCTATTGCTTCCGCCAGCCACGGCCATATTGAATGTAATCCGTTATACACTGCACGGGTATCAATCCACTGGTCTATAAAAATCGGGAAGGAATAATACAATTGGTTAAATGCAGTCCAGAACAGGATCATAATTATCAGGAACAACACATATTTTCCGTTTTTGAGTGTGATATAAATATTGACAAATGCCTGACCAATACTCTGAACCAGAGAAGCTACACCTTTTTCTTTCTTTACAGGTTCTTTAAAAAACAACAGGGTGATCAATACATTTACTCCGATGGCCATAATTGCCATATAAAAAACATAAGTCCAGCTGGTTTTTAACAAAGCTCCGGCTAAAAAGGGCCCTATAAAACCCCCGATATTTATCATCATATAAAAAATACCAAACCCAATGGATGATGTTTCTTCGGTAGTGGTTTTAGAAATCATTGCTGAGATAATGGGTTTAAAAAATGCCCCTCCCACACATGTCCAGACAAAGGCAAAAAACATCAAACCATACGAATCAAAAATACTAATCATATAAAATCCGGAGGCATAAATGGCAAAAGCCAGCAACAGAATCCGTTTGTATCCCAATCTGTCGGCAATGGCACCTGTGATTACCGGTAAAAAATACAGTAACATTGAACCGGTACCCATTATCACTCCTTTTTGTGCATGCGAAAATCCCAGTGCTCCCGTATCTGTTGAATTAACAAGAAAAATAGGAAAAGCAAGATAAAATCCGTACCATGCCCAACGTTCAAAAAGTTCAATAACATTTGATGCCCAAAAAGACTTGTTGTATGTTTTAATTGCTGAAAGAAATCCCATTGAAAGTATTTTTATTTTCGTTAAAAATTAAGAGCCTTGTGTTTCCAGTCCTTTAATAATCTCGTCTAATCTTGTATTAATTTCAGTATTCAGCTCATCCTGTTTATATCGATTGGTTAAAATAACCAGGTTGTTAATCATCGACATATTTCTGTTTTGTTCGGCTTCAACAGCTGAAGCAAATCTATCAGGTAAACTAAAATGATATTCCAGTATATCAAAACAGTTTTTTGCCAGTATTCCTGCCAACTGATTTCCTTTTTCAAAGTTTCCTGTTCTGTAATACAATTCTACGGCAGGAAAGGAGTCAAAAGTAAGCGGGATTTTTTCATCGGGGTAGATCTCAAAAAGTTTATCCGCGACTTCAATTCCCCGTGCACTGTCGCCTTCTTCAATTAATGCTTGAGCCAAACGGGCAAACATATATCTCATTTGAGTAATGTTCACTGCCTTTTTGTTGTATTCATCCAAATACACATCCTCGCTGTTTACATTGCCCCAGACAAATTTATTCATCACATTATCGTAAAGAATTTCTGTGTCGATTCTTCCACGATTCATGGAACTTCCCGTGCTTTTTATCGGAACAAAACGGTAAGCCAGCCCTTCAAACTGTAAATAATCGAGAAAGAAAATATTTTGTGTGTACAACAAACTATGGTTAATGTATATGGGTCTTTCCCAGTTGTTTGCAGCCATTATATTTAAAATGGCCATTTCACTTTTTGTAATATAGTTTTTGCTGATTTTAAATTCAACCCTGTCCACTATCTTATCCGCATCTTTCGGTTTTACCGTTCCGGTTTCCAGAACTTTTTCCTTATCTACAGTAATATGAAAATTACGTGTTGGCAAAAAGTCAAGTTTTTCACCACTTACTACTTGTACCTTTGTTCGTTCATCGTTGCTTCCAAGAAAGCTCATTGCTTCACTCAATTCCGCTGAGCCCTTTATTCTTTCGTGAAACAAAACGGCATCCATACGTCCCATAAAATACTGCTCTTCTTCAAAAGTAAATGGCATTGGAGCAGCATCGTTTGAAGCCCTGCGGTGCTGTGAAATATACCAGTCCATTCCCAGATAACTCACATTGATAATTTTTATATCAGGCCTGACTCCTTCCACCTCCTGGACATACCAAAGCGGGAAGGTATCATTATCGCCATAGGTAAAAAGAATAGCATTTGGCGCACACGATTCGAGGTAATTAATGGCATAATCGCGGGTCATATACCGGTTTGAACGGTCATGATCATCGTAATTTTCAGCCAGTAAAATACCGGGTACCAAAACCAGTGAAACCGCAGTAACCAGTGCTGCTCCCAGAATACCTTTCAGAAATTTTTGCACCGTAACATACAAAGCAGGAACTGCCAAACCAATCCAAATGGCAAAAGCATAAAACGAACCTGCATAAGCATAATCGCGTTCTCGTGGCTGGTAAGGGGTTTGATTCAGATAAACGATAATTGCCAATCCGGTAAATATAAAAAGTAACATTACCACCGAAAAATCCTCTTTCCCCTTTTTCCCGCGTTTGTACTGGAAAAACATTCCTATCAAACCAAACAGTAAAGGCAAAAAGTAATAAGTATTTCTACCCGGATCGTTTTTCATAAAATCGGGCATATTTTCTGTAGGCCCCACACGGGGATTATCAACAAACGATATTCCGCTTACCCAGTTTCCCATATCGAAACTTCCGTGACCTTGCACATCGTTTTGCCGCCCTACAAAATTCCACATAAAATAACGCATATACATATGCCCAACCTGGTAGGTAAATAAAAACCTCAGGTTTTCCGAGAATTTTGGCTTTTGCAGGGTTTTTACTTCGCCCCCTTCCCTTACGCGAACAGGATTTCCTTTTACTTTTCCCCAATCTTTATATGCCTGAACATGAGATGATTTTCTACTGTACATCCTTGGAAAGAAAGTCTCCATTTTAGGTTCAAACTCAGTCTTCCCCGAGAGCGTGCCGGTTACTTTGTATTTGCCATCCACTTTATTATATTGCTCTTTTTCATCTACATTGGCAAGAGCCGGAGCATTGTAATAAGGCCCGTAAAATAAGGGTCGGTCGCCGTATTGTTCACGGTTGAGATAACGTAAAAGTGCAAAAGCATTATCCGGATTATTCTGGTTCATGGGTGGATTGGCAGATGCACGGATAATAATAGTGGCAAAAGAGGAATATCCGATTAAAATAACAATTACTGCAGTTGCGGCCGTATGCCAAACCACAAGATTTCTCCTTTTTGTATACCGGAGTGCCCAAACCGAAGCTCCGACAATCAAGGCAATCATAAATAATACACCCGAATTAAAAGGAAGGCCAAAACTATTTACAAAAAGTTTGTCGAACATAAAGGCCAGGCGAGGAACCCCGGGAATAATAACATATTGAATAGCCGCCAGAATACCGATAGAAACCAACATCGCAATAACTGCCCCTTTCCAGGTAAAAGTGTACTTTTTGAAATAATAAACCATCCCGATTGCAGGAACCGCCAGCAGGTTTAACAAGTGTACACCCGTGGATAATCCCATCAAATAGGCGATCAATATCAGCCAGCGATTGGCATGGGGCTGGTCTGCCTCATCTTCCCATTTTAAAATGGCCCAAAAAACAGCAGCAGTAAAAAACGACGACAATGCATAAACCTCACCTTCAACTGCCGAAAACCAGAATGAATCGGTAAAAGCAAAAGCCAGCGCTCCCACCAAACCACTTCCCCAAACAGCTATCTGCTCGCCATTTGTAAGTTTGTCGGGATTAAAAAGTTTTTTAGCCAGATGTACAATACTCCAGTACAACAACATTATGCTTGCTGCACTTGCTATAGCTGAAAGGGCATTTACCATCAATGCCGCTCTTGAACTATCCCCGGCAAAAAGAGTAAAAACCCGGCCTATTATCATATGAATCGGTGCGCCGGGTGGATGGCCCACTTCCAGTTTATATGCACTTGTGATAAACTCGCTGCAATCCCACCAACTTGCTGTCGGTTCAATCGTTAAAAAATAAACGACAGAGGCAACAAGAAATACAAACCATCCGAGAAGATTATTGATTAATGTTGTTTTTTGCATGATTGATTTTTTAGACAGATGCAAATATAACTTTTTAACCCAAAATAAACATTGGAAGCAACCTGAGTGCAGGTGACTTATATCATATGTAAATCACGCTGTTTTAGCGGGAAAGCATAATTTTTATGGGATTTTAGAGATTCGTAATTTGCACATCAACTGAGTATTGCAACAAAAAATATGACAGGAAAAACGAAAAAAAACTTTCATAATATAGCAGAATAAAAAAAATTTATACTTTTGCACCGTCTTTAACGAAAAGGCACTAAAAGGACTGACCCGTGGTGTAACTGGCAACACGTCTGATTTTGGTTCAGAAGAGTCCAGGTTCGAGCCCTGGCGGGTCAACCAGAGATAACTAAGGAGTACATAAACAATTTGTACTCCTTTTTTTATTAGCAATTAAATAGAAAGGGTGGGAAGTTTATCCCGATTGACAAAGGAATTGCAGGAAGCCGCGGTCGAAAAATAAAAAGGGACAACAGAAGATTTTGTTATCCCTTTCAATTTCAACTCTTTTTCAAACAATCTGTTTGATAATAAAAGATCCTTATCAAGTCAAATCCTCACTCAAATTATTCAGTACTTTATGTTGGCTTAAAGTATCCGTATCATAGCGAGGCAAACAGTAATGACATCCGTTATATCCATCGTTTTTAATTAAATCCTCTACTTTTTCCAAACTTTTAAAATACCATTTATTGGCAGGCGACATTTTTGATACCCAGATACAGCCGGGTTTGTGAATTTCCAAACTGCTGAGATTTGCCACGTACCAGTACGGACTTAACCTGTAGAAATATTCAATGGTTACTGTTGATTTATCAGCACTGATATCGTTGACCCTGAAGACGATATAACTTCCGAATTCACCATCCTGTGCTTTTGAAATATAGGTACGCCCCACAACCGCGTTTACACCAAATCGGGAATATCCCGAGGTGGGAATAGTCACTGCAGTCAGGTCGGCATCTCCAATATCTCCCAGGTCTTTTACACCTTTTTGTCCGACATTATTGGCCCAGAATTTTCCTCCCGAATAGTACAAATCCCCACCGGTCAGTGTTCCGCAGGTATTGGTTGAAAAGTCAAAGCTGTCCTTATTTTCCAAAACAGCCTGCAACAGACCATGATTATGAAAAGCGTGCTGAATATCGTTAAAATAAGGGAAACCATTTAAAAGGTTATTATCATTATCTACAGCCCGGTACATGGCCGATAAAAAATTACTTTCATGAGGATCGGAAAAATAGTAATCTTTTGGCGACATGGAAAGAATCTGATGTGCTTCCAAAAGAATCTGGTCTGCAACTCTGGCTCCCGATATACCATAAATAGCTACAAGCCGCTGTCTGAAATCCCACGCTGCACCTCCGATAATTTCCCCTCCACTGTGGCCTTCAATGTTGTAAGTGCTTTTCCCCGGGTACTGCTCGTTGTTGTTAAGGTTTCGAGGATTATTGGTGTACCCTTCACCATGTCTCGACTCGTTTGTAAAACTGCCCGAGAAATAATCAGCAAATCCCTCATCCATGGCATAAGCTTCAATGTGTGTTGAAGGATAACCGATCCAATCGCCATAAATCTGGTATAAAATATTGTGTGTACACTCGTGGTAGATTACATCGCTGCTTCGGGCAAAGTTATTGGTGCCAAACAACATTGGATCTCCTGCCCAGGCATTGTTACGCGGGTCGTTGACCCTTGCATTAAAACGGCTTGTACCTGTCCAAGGATTTATCCATGAATAACCCAGTTCGTATTTAAGCCAGTCGTGAAACAGGTTCATATGGTAAAATACATTGATATGATCCCGGTCAGCAGCAGTCCAGGTATGATTACAGGGACTATTGGTATTACAGGGTTTGGTTTCGATATAGTCCGAACCGTCAACATCCTGCACCCTGGCATAAGGCCCTTCCAGTTTAAATTCGGCTGTACCTACCGGTATAAACAAAAAATCCCACCACCAAATTTGTTTGCTGTAATTTCCTGCACTGTTGGTTGTTGCCTTTCCGGCTCCGACAATTTCCACATGCTGATGATTAACAGGTTCTGTACTTAAAGCATCTGTAGGATTCTCAGGATATATTTCAGCTTCCACTTTCCCGGAAACCACTGCTCCCGGAAATCTGGCTGAATATGAAGTAATAATCGTTCCATCCAGAGCGCTTACAAAAAAGTATTTCTCCAGTTCCGGAGCAGGTTCTTCGGCAACTATCTGAAACTTCCATGCCAGGTGATATTTTATTTTATCTTCCGTTTTTTCAGGATAAATAATTAAAATTTCATCTTTCCACTTTAGTTTTTTTCTTTCCTGAGATTTGTAACTGTTTATGGCTGCTTTAACCGCATCTGCCAGTTTAACTTTTGGTCTGCTTGCCACTCTGATACCCGGGTAATAATCTGCAGTATAAGAATCAATTTTACCATCCTCACTTGAATCTACTCCCACTACGGCATTATGTACCAGAATTCCCCTGTAAAACTGCCCGTATTTAACATACCACCGTTTGTTAATCTTTTTACTTGAAATTACCTTCAGACTTTCATGGTCAACTTCGAACAGATCTTTATGCTCCCCGATAAAGGCTTTAAAATTTATTTCAACATCTTCCCGGGTTAAGGGAACGGCCTTTTTCTTTAACTCAGCCGGGTATTCATCAATCTCAACTACACGGCGCGGAATTTTAGTCAGCCGGTTTAAACTTACCCTTACTTTGTCGGCCAGTTTGACCTTTTGTTTTTTAAGTTTTTTCCGGCCATCAAATGTTTCATTTAATCCTTTTCTTCTTTTTTTCATGACAATCAGTTTTAGAATTGGTTAAATTTCATATTCAGATTTTTCGAAAACAAAACCTGGTTCAATCATCAATCAAGATGTTTTTTATCCATCATATATTAAGAGACTGTTTAAAAAACGTACTACTTTGAAAAAGAAATTTCCCCGCGTCCTGCAGACATAAAATTTTTAGCTTAATGCCTGCCCTTTATTTCCTGGTGTGCTCTTGAACTGTATCTACAATTTAATGGTATTTATTTGTTGAGAATCTTTGTTGTCTATCAACACTATTCCCTCAACAAAGTAGTAACAGTCTTTTAATTTATAAATATTACAAAGTGCTAATATTCTGTCAAATAACAATAAAAGGTACAACTTCCTGCCGACAAATACAAGCCATGGCAATGCTGACCTTTTATTTTCCCGGAAGCGTAAATTTTACACAATTGAAACTTGTTATTACCCGGGAACATGATTAATTTTAATAGCAAAAAATTCAACTAAAAGTCCGCTTATCATGCTAAAAATTAAAATTAACACAACTGGTCTGATTGTTTTTCTTCTGTTTCTTTTGTCCTGTTCTCAACCCAATCCCAGCAATTTACAAATGCTTACTCAAACCACCGGAGTCATCGGTACCAATTGCTATCTTATTTACGACACCCAAAGCAGGGAAGCAGCTTTAATCGACCCTGGCGACACCATTCCTAAGTTACTGGCACATATTGAAAAAGAGAATCTCGACCTGCGTTATATCCTGGTTACCCATTGTCACCCCGACCATATTTATGGTTTTTATACCATGCATTTGCGTGACAAATTCCCCGATGCCAAAGTCTGTTTTTCAGTGGAAGAACTGGAAGATATGACCAAAATTGTGTCTAAATGGAAGGAAGCCTACCCCGATGAAGTTTCTCAGGAAATACAGAACAGCCCGGTATTTTTAGAGCTCTTTAACATGGATTATTCCACCATTGGGCAACCCGATATTTACGTAGAAGACGGGCAAAAACTTCCGTTGGGAGATTTTGAGATTACCGCAATAAAAACACCGGGACATGCACATGGCAGTATTTGTTTTCATGTGAACAACAATTTGTTTTCAGGAGACGAATTAATTTACCATGGCGTGGGAGGCACAAAAACTTCTCCCGCAGCCTCTTTTGATGCACAGGTAAAATCGATTCGCAGGCTCTATACCGAACTCCCCGATGAAACGGTTGTTTACCCGGGGCATGGAAAAAGTACCACCATTGGTGAGGAAAAAAAGGAAAATAAAAATATTACACTAAGCAAGGCATTACAATAATCTACCCCTTTTCCCTTCACCTGCTGACTTGCTTTTCACCTTCACCTGCTGACTCTCTGGTTAGTTTGTTTGTTCCGGCAAGTACATATATATTAGAATTAAAACAACAGTTAAAATTCCTTGTTAATATATTAACACAACCAATGGATGCTGGAGATGACCGAAAAAAGTTAATATAATGGATCACAAAGAAAATTGGCCGGTACTAAATTTTGATGAAATGCAGGATACCCTGGAAACATTGCATCAATGGATACAAATTGTTGGTAAAATCAGGCTCAAAACTATGCCATGGCAAAATCATTCCTGGCATACCACACTTTATATAACAAGCAATGGATTTTCCACTCAGAGTATACCATTTCAGGGACGTGTATTTCAGATAGATTTTGATTTTAAAAAACACAAACTATTTATACACTGTTCGAATACAGAAGTGTCGGAAATGAAATTGTATCCAAGAACGGTTGCGGATTTTTATTCTGAGCTTTTTGAAAAATTGTCAGCTCTTGGAATTCATGTCAAAATTTATGCACGCCCCAATGAAATAGAGCCTGCCATTCCCTTTGCCGAAAACACGGTAAATAAAGCCTATAATCCTGAAGCAGCCAATAAGCTTTGGCGAGCTATGTTAAAAGCCAATGAAGTGTTTTATCAGTTTAGATCCGGTTTTATTGGGAAAGCCAGTCCAGTACATCTTTTCTGGGGGGCATTTGATTTGGCAGTTACGCGGTTTTCAGGAAATCCGGCTCCTCTTCATCCGGGTGGAATGCCCAACATGTCACTGGAAGTGATGCAGGAAGCCTACTCCCAGGAGGTGAGCAGTGCAGGTTTTTGGCCTGGTTCAAAAGATTTTCCCGCTCCAGTTTTTTATGCTTATGCCTATCCTGCAGCAGAAAGTTTTGGCAAACAAAAAGTACAACCCGAACAAGCCTTTTACAGCACCGAAATGGGTGAGTTTTTATTAAAATACGAAGATGTGGCAAAGGCCGCTTATCCCGAACAAACGCTTCTCGACTTTTTACAGAGCACTTATGAAGCAGCAGTAAAAACAAGCAATTGGAACCGTAAAAAGCTGGAGAAAGAATTCTGACAAATCAATTCCGGCAATAAAAATACAGTTGATTATATTCGATATTTTCTCTATTAACATACTACTTTTATCTTATTATACTTTCACTTTGCCCTTGTTCAGCGGGTAAATAACGTCAATCCAATCCAATTGAGCAGGTGAACTTTGAGTTACCGGCTCAATTGCTTTCAACTCAACTTTTGAAACAAAATCCATTCCCACCCGTAATTTTTTTAGTAAACCAAATTAAAATGTATTTTAAAAAGCCAAAAACAAAAACCAGCTTAAAAGCCTGTACCATAAATCATTTTGTTTTACTGATGCTGGCTTTTTTAATTGTTTCCTTTACTGCATGCAGTCCCAAAACTTCTGGTGAAAAACTGCAAAAGATACTTGACAAAGGGGTTAAAAAACACAAACTTCGTGGTGTTTCGGTAGCAGTGGCTTTTGGCTCCGACAGTGTGTGGACAGGTACCAGTGGTATTTCGCACGACACGGTAGCCATGCATCCCGATATGTTGTTTAGTATTGGTAGTGTTACCAAAAATTTTGTAGCCACTCTTACCTTAAAACTGGCTGAAAAAGGGGTACTCTCGCTCGATGATCAGCTATCGGACTGGTTACCCGATTATCCCTATATCGATCCGGGAATCACCATCCGGCAATTGTTAAATCACACCAGCGGTATATTTATGTATTGGAACAATGACGATTTGTGGAAAGCATTAATTGCCGACAGAAACCGCGTGTGGAAACCGGAAGAGGTGCTGGAATATATCAGGGAACCTCATTATCCTCCCGGCGAAGGTTGGCGTTACTCCAATACCAATTACCTGCTGATGGCCATGATTATTGAAAAGGCCACCGGGGAAACACTTGGGACCAATTTTAAAAAACAACTCTGGGAACCCCACCAAATGCAAAACTATTACCTGTGGCTGGCTGACTCTATTCCCGCAAATCAGGCCCATGTTTTTGGCGATAATTTTGTTTTTGGTGCCGCCGAACAGGACCTCACTTTTAAACCCCGCGCCTCGCATGAATCTATTGGTTTTGGTTCATCGGGGATTGTTACTACTGCAGCCGACCTGGCCCGGTGGAGCCAGACATTGTTTGAAGGTGAAGTACTGAGCAAAACATCGATGGAAGAGATGCTGGATTTTGTTGATTTTGCTCCGGTAGCCAATATGAAAGCTTATGGTTTAGGGGTGCAGTTGTTTATTCTGAAAGTCACCTGGGGAAGAAAAGCCTGGGGGCATGGCGGCGGAAATATCGGATCGGCCACCTATATGATCTACTTACCCAAAACCCATACCTCTGTAGTAGTTATGGTCAATGCTTTTCCAACCAATAGTGTCGATTATTTTGCCCGGCAGATTATTCGTGAGATTACCCGCTAAAGGATGTAAAATCCCATTTCCTCTAAGGAAAAAGGAGATTAAACATGTCAACGATTTTTACTATTCCCCCTGCCAGTTTAAAGACCAATTGGGTAAAAACCAGCCTGTTTTGTTTTCCACTTTTCGAACATGGGATGTAAACCCCATCCAGAGTTCTTGAAATTTATTCCCGTATTTTTCTATCAGGTCATTTTCCAGTTCACGCAGGGCGAGGGCACTTTCGGCGCGTTTCATAAAAATATAACAGGGAGTATCGTGCCCAAAAACAACAGAATAAGTATCCCAATCATAGTTTTCAGGAATACTATTGTAAAAGTCGATGTATTGTTTTGTTGCTTCGGCAGCCTCTTTTTCATGACCTGATTTCATGTAAAAAAAGGTCCATTCCACATACCTTTTATCAGGGTGTTGGCCATACTCCCCGCTGGGGTGATACGAAAGGTCTTTTTCCCAGTGTATTACAGAGGTTCGCATGGTCGATAAATCGCGAAAAGCTTCCTGCCCGTCGAAACCATCTTCCTTCATCTTTTTTGAAAGTTCAGCTGTTTTTTCAAATATTTTATCGATAGAAGCAAAGTTTTTGATCGGAACGATCCAGTAGTAGGCATTGTCGTCGTTGGCATAACAATACACCGGAAGATCAAAGCCGTGTTTTTTCCAGAGCTCCACCGTTTTCGACTGAATTTCTCTGAATTTAGCCATGTCGGAGGAACTTACAAATTCTTCAAAAACCACATAGTTGTCGACAGGTGTCTCAGTGTCCTGTGCAACAGTGATGAGTGTAGCAAATCCTGTAAAAAGGACGAAGAAGACAATAAAAAATAAATTCTTTTTCATGGGAAGTAATTTTTGGTTAATTATTAACCTTTACGGTAATTTGCCAATTATGTTATTGAAAACCAGGATTAATCCCCAAACATTTATATCATAATTTTTACTTGACTAACTTGTTATAAACAAAACAATAATTGCCACAGATTCACTGATTCAGCCCGCTGAATCATAAAAAATCAGTGAATCTGTGGCTTAATTTTAAATGCAAATTCCAAACGGAATCAATAAATGTGTAATTTTCATTATTTGGGTTT
This sequence comes from uncultured Prolixibacteraceae bacterium, assembly GCA_913063265.1. Classification (GTDB taxonomy): domain Bacteria; phylum Bacteroidota; class Bacteroidia; order Bacteroidales; family Prolixibacteraceae; genus Draconibacterium. Next base: position 25,346 of record CAJXZG010000076.1, read on the forward strand.
AATAACGGATACTCGTAAAACAAGATGTAAATGGGCAGAAAGTATAAATTCCATAATCTGAAGGTGTTTAACCAGTAACATGTGCCTTAAATGTTGATTAGATGTTTTTACCGGGAAAGAGTAAAAAACATTCCTGCTGAAATTTCATTTGCGTTGAGCACATACCTTGTCAGTTTTGCTGCGAAGCGATTTTACTGAAACAGGGGAATAACAAAAGGAAAAATAGTTTTAAGATTTAAATAGGGCTCATCACATTTGATCCCTTGCTCAAAGGGCTTTGTTTTTAAGTAAATATTCGTTTATCCAGTAACTAATCAGTTGAAATCTGCTCCCCTTTCCCCTCAATTCTAATTTCAAACTTTGCAAGAGGCTCTTTCCCTTTGCTGGTGAAAGCACAGTCAAAATCGATGGAATGATTTCCGGAAACGATTTCAAATAATGAATTGTTTACTGAAATTTCCTTTATCCTGTGATTCCTTGCATCATAAACCTGAAGATGGCTATCTCCTGTAAATTTTGCATATTCTCCCGGATTCAATGTTACAGGCAAATAAATCTTCCGGCTGTTGTTTAGTTCAATTTTAATTTCCGAAACTACTGCTTCCTGTGCTGTAAGTATAAATTGAAGTATTGCTTTATCTTCTTTATTTTCAAATTTGAAGGTAGAGAATAATGGTTCTCCGGGTTGTTTTTCTTTGGCCTCGTGTTTGAATTTATAGGAATAAATCCGGGAAAGTTCCCATTTCCCTTCGCCTAATGTTTCCAGGTGAAATTCGTTGGCAACATCTTTCATCTGTTCTTTTTGTGTTTCTGTAAAAGCGTTTCCCATTCGTGCTTTTTCCCATTCGCCAATCAGTTGTAAAATTTCATCGCTTTGCCCGTTGGTTTTTAGCACCCTGTCACCGGTGACAAAAGCATAACCCGCATCAAATGCCGCTGAACGTGCAAGCATCCATTCGATATCTTCAACCGGTGTGTTATCGCGCATGCTAAACCAGCCTAACATACCGGGCATTAAATTACGTTGAAAATAAGCCTGGTTTTTTAGCCGGTATTCTGTCTGGCTCTCGCGGAATCCGGCGTACCAGGGTTCTCCCCAGTTCATCCTGCTATACATATGCCAGAAATAATGCGAGGTGCGACTGGCATCGATAATCGTATGTTGCTTTATAGTATCCGAAAGATGATTCCACCATGAACTTGTAAAAAGTATTTCGCCATAATTTCCCATACCGGTTGAACGGTTTCCTTCCAGCCCGTCAAAGGAAATCTGACGAAGTCCGCAATAATTAAATAAATCAGCAATTCGTTCGGCCTGTTCGATACTCAATTCAGGATTGGTAAGAAACACTTTGTATCCATGGTCGGCGAGCAGGGATATATTATTACCTTTTCCATGCAATGCAGCTTTGGTGTTCCATGCTCCACGTTCGCAATTCAGCAATTTCCAGGGTGCGCTTTCTGATACTGTTTCATAACGAATTAATTCTTCGCCTACCATTACGGTATGCAGATTATTGTTTTCGTATTGTGCAAAAAAATCGGGCGACTCCACAGGTATTTCCTTTTGTTTTGAGTTTATGTTTTCTGTCAAAACAGAAGAACCAACTTTTCCCAGTCTTGAATCCGGTATCGGGGTAACATAAGGATCATTTGTAGTTGTAAAATTCGAAAGTGTATGCACACCAACATAAATTCCTTCCTTTTCTGCTTCTTCCACACATATTTTCAATCCATCCCAAGCGTTTGGAAATGCTTTTTCGTTTAACTCAAAATGCCCCCATGTGGCAAAGGGTCCGGGATGATATAAATAGCGCAGTCCGGCCTTTTTTGTATAGGCAATTGCATCACCGATATTGGCTTCTCCAAAGTTAAAAATAAGGTATGCAGCCGAAGCGCTTTGCACTGTTTTTCCCCAGTTCCCATCGATGGTAGGGTGAGGCAGGTTTTCAGTAATTTCAATTTCTCCAAGTGTATTTAAGGTTTCATCCACGGGGCAGCCAAAGAGTGCAATTTTTGAACCTGTAATTCCGC
>CAJXZG010000077.1 GCA_913063265.1 uncultured Prolixibacteraceae bacterium
ATTTATTAAAAAATTGAGTATTAAAAAGGTAATAACCCAAAAGAAATAAACCCAAAACCTTAAACGGCCTTCCTGAAGGAATAAACGCAATCCATCGCCATTTTAAATTATGCCAGTTTATTTTTAAAGTTTCAAGCCAGTTTCCGGATTGAAAACCGGCAACCACCTCTTGAGGTGTCATATCTTTATAAACTGTAAGAGCTTCTTTGGAAGATTCAACTGCCTGCGGATTTAATACAAACATGTAGACGATATCCAATGCTACAGGAAGTGCTAAAAACAGAATTGCGATTTTTAATATTTGTTCTTCCTTTATATTTCTGAACAGTACAAAAATAAATCCCAGAATGGCGTACAGGGTTAAAATATCTCCGGACCAAAAAAATGCATGAACACAACCAATAATAAATAAAATAGATAAACGGCGTAAATACATGGGTATAAAGCCCGGGGTATTTTTGTTTTTGGTAAACTGAAGGCTAAAACCAATTCCAAAAAGCAAGGAAAAAATTGTATAAAATTTTGTGTCTACAAAGAATTTTAAAAGCCTGTACAAAAGAACGTCAATTTCAAAATCGCCCAAAGCTCTGATATCTTGGATAGGCATAAATTTTATACCGCTCCAGCTCAAAATATTGGCAAATAAAATTCCAACCAGAGCAAATCCTCTTAGAACATCCAATACAACAATTCTGTCTTTTTTACCGGTAGGTTTTAATACTTCAGGCATGGATTTTTATTTTTTAATATTTTTTAAATAAACAAGAAAAAGAACAAAGGCGATTACCGTTATTAATGCACCAGCCGAATAAGAAATTTCTTTTGACAATGCAAATCCTTCGGGCGCAAAAAGAAGATAGGTAGAAGTAACTGCAGTCATGAATAAAGCCGGGATTAAGGTAATCCAGTAAATCTTTTTATTTTTGGCAAGGTAAATCGAAATAGTCCAAAGAACTATCATCGCCAAGGTTTGATTTGACCAGGCAAAGTATCGCCAGATTATACTGAAATCCAACTGTGTTAGTAAGAGTCCGATAGCAAACAAAGGTAAACTAACCAATAATCTGTTTTTAACGGGTCCCTGAGAATACTTTAAAAAGTCGGCAACTATTAAACGGGCACTCCTAAAAGCTGTATCACCCGATGTAATTGGTGCGGCTACAACGCCTAACAATGCAAGTAATCCGCCAAATTTACCTAACAGAGAATTAGAGATTTCATTAACGACAAAAGCCGCATTGCCGTTATTGGCAGTCATCACATCGTTTAACTGTGGAACACCACCATAAAAACTCATTCCAATTGCTGCCCAGATTAATGCAACGACACCTTCAGAAACCATAGCTCCATAGAAAACTTTTCGGCCTGACTTTTCATTTTTCAGGCAACGAGCCATTAAAGGAGATTGTGTCGCGTGAAATCCGGAAATAGCACCACAGGCAATGGTGATAAACAACATCGGGAAAATTGGAAATTGTTTTGAATTGTTATGCAGGTTTTCAATATTGGTTAAATCCAGCTCAGGAATTTGATACCCTTTTACAAACAATGCAATTATAAGTCCAACAGCCATAAAAAGCAGGGCAAAGCCAAAAACAGGGTATACACGTCCTATTATTTTATCGATGGGTAACATGGTAGCCAATACATAGTATGCAAAAACCAGCCACACCCAAACCGACATACTTGCCCAACCTTCAGAAAAACCTGCGAGAATTTTTGCAGGCCCCATAATAAATACAGCCCCAACCAGTATCATTAACAACACAGTAAAACCACGTATAAACTGTTTTGTACCAGTGCCCATGTATATTCCAACAATTTCAGTAATACTCAAACCTTTGTGTTTTATGGAAAGCATTCCTGAAAAATAGTCGTGAACAGCACCGGCGAAAACAGTACCCAAAACTATCCATAAAAAGGCCACCGGTCCCCACATGGCTCCGGCAATGGCTCCGAAAATAGGTCCTAATCCGGCAATATTTAAAAACTGAATCAGAAAAATTCTCCACCACGGCATGGGTACATAATCAACTCCGTCTTTTAAAGAAAACGCCGGAGTTTCCCTGTTCTCATCTATATCCGCGTTTTTTTCAATAAATTTTGAATAAAAAGCAAATCCCAGGATCAAAACCAACAGACCGCAGAAAAAGGTAATCATAAATGAAGTATAAAATTTGGCTTAAAATTTATTGTTCGATAAATATAAGCAAATTCAATTCTTCCTGACAAATTAGTTTTTAAGAAAAGAAGTACTCTTTGTATTTTTCAACCGGTAGTTCCCATGGCATTGGCAATTGCATTAATAGAAACCAGCAATTCCTTAAGTAGGTTCTCATTCTGATCTTCATCACCGGATTCAAGACTTCGCCAAAGTTTTAAATTTTTAACCTGGTTTTTATGAAGAATATAAAGTGCTTCAGCACGCAAACCTGTTGAATAAAAATGGTTTTTTCTTCTTTGATACATTGGCCTTCCCAGCAATTCTTTCATTAACTCCTGCGTTTTTTCAAATTCAGTGAGAAACACATTTAATATGTTATTTCTTACTTTTTCGTTGCTTACGAGCTGAGCATACATTTTCATGATTTCGACATCGGTACTGGCAAGACTTGTGTCGATGTTTGTTAAAACATACCTTACAAACTGACTTGATGGAATTAATTCTTTCAGTTTTTGGTATTTATCCGGATTATCGGCTTTCATTTTTTCGAGCGTTGAACCCACTCCATACCAACTGGTAATATGAAAGCGCGACTGTCCCCAGCTAAAAACCCAGGGGATTGCCCTTAGATCTGAGAAGGTTCTTTTTCCTGTTCTTCGGGCTGGACGTGAACCAATTTTACTTTTTTCAATTACATCGATTGGTGTTGCCTGTTGGTAGAATTCCAGAAATTCTTCATTTTCAAGCAGAGCAGAGTAAATCTTATAACTTTCCATTCCCATAAATTCAAGAATTTCAGCTGCTTCACTATGCGATTCAGGTTTTTTATTATGCAGTAATGTATTTAGTGTTGTACCGGCAAGTATCAATTCAAGATTATAAGCAGCATTGATTTTATTGGCAAACTTTTTCTCAATGGTTTCACCCTGCTCAGTAATTTTGATTTTTCCTGATAGTGTTCCAAAAGGCAAAGAACGTAAAAACCAGTGCGTAGGTCCGGCCCCGCGACTAATAGAGCCTCCTTTTCCGTGAAAAAACCTGATTTGAACATTGTGTTTTTTCCCAATTTCAGTCAGCTCTTTTTGTGCCTTGTATAAGTACCACGAACTTGCCAAAATTCCACCGTCCTTATTACTGTCGCTGTATCCAATCATTATTTCCTGGATTTTTTGCGACCTTTTATTTTCAACTCTTTGGTATTCCAGGCTATTTTGAACTTCATTCAATCCTAAATATTCATCCATAATTTTTGGACTCGCAATTAAATCATCGATAGTTTCAAACAAGGGAACCACATGAAGTTTAATGACAAGGGATTTTTCGAATGTTGTTAGTCCTGATTCCCTGGCAAGAAGATATAACATCATTAAGTCGCTAACACTTCTGGTCATACTTACAATTAATGAACCAATTGATTTTGATGAATATTTTTCTATATGATTTTTGAGAACATCAAAATATTCCAGTACATTTTTAGCTTCGGCAGGCAAATTTTTCCAGCTTCTGACAAAAGGCCGGTTTGATTTTAACTCTTTATTTATGAGTTCCGTTTTTATTTTATCGGAAATATCCTCAGGAATTGAAATCCCTGATTTTGATTCATTTGTAAGCTGCGCAAATGCTTTCTCATAGTAACTGCTGTTTTGCCTGATATCCAGTTTGGCAAGATGAAATCCGAAAGTTTTTACAAAATGAATAGTTTGATTTACTTCGTTATCAGCTAAAATTGAAAATCCATGTTTTTTTAATCCTTTTTTTAAAATCTTCAGGTCTTCAATAAGCTGGTTTGATTGCGAATAATTCCAGCTTTTATCAACCAATTCATAGGTTTGCTCATTCCCAAGTTTTATGGGGAGTTTCTCCATCAACAGAAGTACAAAAAGTTTGAAAGCTTCTTTTTTATTTGCTGAAACAACAGGTTTTATTTCTGCACCAATTTCAGCAATAATATTTTTTATTTTTTTCGAAACAGAAGGAGGTAAATCATGAATGTCATAATAAAAACTTAGATTTTCAGATAAGCTGTTTAACTCTTTTCTTAAAACAAGAAATGCGTTTAATCTGAGTGTGAGCAGGGTTTTTTGGGTAACTTCGGCAGTAACAAGTGGATGTCCGTCCCTGTCGCCTCCTATCCATGTACCAAAATTGAGTAAAGGGAAATTATTTTTATTAATCAATTTGTCGCTCCTGAAACCAGCAAATTCCCACGCTTGCAGGAGCCTTCTGTTAAGTAATTTATTGATTTCGGGGAATACGTTCACAAAATAGTGTATAACGTTTTCAAGTTCTGTTTCCACCTTTGGTTTTTCAAGGTAATATTCATCAATAAACAATACAGAAGTAATTACTTTTTTTATTTCATTTCGAATTTCATCTTTTTCAAAACTGTTGTACATCGAATTTTCCCGACGTACTAGTAACAAATACAACTCTCTGTATTTTCTCAGAATAACGGTTCGTTTAGCCTCAGTTGGATGTGCCGTTAACACTGGCTGAACTTCAATTTCCTTAAAGATTGAACTGATTTGCTTTTCATTTAGGTTTTCATCCTTTAAAATTTGAAGGCTGTTTGCCCACAATCCGTTTATGGAGTTTAATGATTTTTCTTCTTCCTGTTTTCTTCGGTTTTGAACGGCACCATTGGTTTCTGTCAGGTTAAGCAACTGAAAACAAACCGAATACATGTGGAAATGTTTTTCTGTAAAACTTTCCGAATTAATTTCCTTTTCTCCTATCCATGGAATTTGTTCTGCAAGTTCCTGCTCATTGTTTTCAATTAAAACTTCTTTAAAACAATTCAGGAGAAATTCAAGATCGTGATAAGGTTTTCCAAGTTCCTGTTTGAGTGTATTCAGTTGTTGCATATTTGATTTTTTTTAAAAAACAAAATCCGGTGCTTAAAGTTTTGAAATTATGTAAAAAAGTAATTTGTGGTAAAAGGCTTTTAACCGCCAAAGAAATGTCTAAAAATTATTTGATTTTTTCTCTACATATTTTTGTACTCTTTCAACAATTCTTCGAAACCAGACAGTATAATGATCGGGATATTTATCAATTTCAGCAATAAGTCTTTTGTAGGAAATGTATTTCCATTCTTCCACCTCATCAGTATTAATAACCGGTTTATCATCAGAAATTCCTATAAAAACATGGTCAAGTTCATGTTCCGTAAGTTCATTGTCAAGAACATCTTTGTATTTAAACTCAAATATTTCTGTGAGTTTGGCTTGAATACCCATTTCCTCCATCAACCTCCGGTTGGCTGCACTCAAGGAAGTTTCTCCGGGTTGAGGGTGTGTACAGCACGCATTCGACCAAAGTCCACTGGAATGGTACTTCTTAAATGATCTGCGTTGTAACAACCATTTGCCCTTTGTGTTAATTATAAAAACAGATACTGCCCTGTGCAGTCGTGATTTACGATGGGCTTCAATTTTTTCCATCGTACCAATTTCATTATCAAAATCATCTACTAAAATTACTTTTTCCATGGCCTGAAATTTATTGAAGTGCTGTTTTTCTGTGTTTTTGACTTATGAAAGCTAAGAAAAAAAAACAAGGTAAAGTAATTTTGTAATTGGTTCAGTAAGTATATGATATAAAAAATAACCAGAAAAACCATTTCAGGCAATTATCACATTTCAAAAAGCATAAAAATTCTTTGTAGTTTTGATGTTTGAAAAATCAACTAAAATCTTTAAATGATGAAGCTTAAATATTGTGTCTCCAGGTTTATATTAACAATTCTTATCCAGTTTATAATTGTGTTCGGAGTAGTTGCACAAATCTCAAAACAAAATAAATCAATTGATTCAATCCGAAAGGGCGTAATTCATGTAAAAGCTCGCCGCGGCGCTGAAATATCAATAAAGCAGTTAAAACATGAATTCTGGTTTGGCTGTGCTTTACCCAATGGTTTATTTTCGGGTTCAATGTCGGAGCAGGACAGGAGTATTTTTAAGCAAAAGTTTTTGGAGAACTTTAATTCAGCGGTAACCGAAAATGCGGTAAAATGGGGGAATATGGAAGGCAAAAAAGGGGAGGTGAATTATAAAGTTGTGGACCAAATGCTGGAGTGGACAGAAGAAAATGAAATTCCTTTACGAGGTCACAATATTTTCTGGGGTATTCCAAAATTTGTACAACCCTGGGTAAAGGAATTAAGTGATGAAGAATTGGAAATTACAATGAAGAACAGGGCCGAAACTTTAACTGCACATTATCAAGGTCGTTTTGCAGAATATGATTTAAATAATGAAATGGTTCATGGTAATTATTATGAAGATCGATTGGGTGCTGATATTACAAAAAAAATGACTGATTGGGCAATTGCAGGAGATCCGGAAATCAAATTGTATCTAAATGATTATGATATTCTTACCGGAAATAAGCTGCCCGAATTTCTTGCTCAAATCCGATTGTTTTTAAAACAGGGAATTCCAATTGCCGGCATAGGTGTACAAGGACATCTGCATGCCGAAACATTCGATCGAAAAGAACTAAAAAATGCATTGGATTCTTTGGCTCAATTTAATTTACCTATCAGAATTACAGAATTTAATATTCCCGGTCAGCGTTCAAAATATTACAAGGACAGAAAACTAAAAATGACAGCTGAAGAAGAAAAATTAAAGGCCAAAGAACTGGAAGATTATTACCGGATTTGTTTTGCTCATCCTGCAGTGGAAGGAATTTTAATGTGGGGATTTTGGGAAGGTGCCAACTGGATTCCTGTTTCATCAATGTATAAAAGGGACTGGACGCCAACTCCAGCTGTCGAGACCTATAAAAACCTGATTTTTAAAGAATGGTGGACAACAGAAAACGGAAAAGCAAATAATAAGGGTGAATATTCAATTCCGGCATTTTATGGGAAATATGAAATAATTGTAGACGGAGAAACAAAAACAGTTGATTTAAAAAAGGCTAAAGGAAAACTGGAAATAAAATTCTGATATCTTATTCATAGAAATCGGTTATGTTTAAATTCAGGTGAGTCAGATTTACTCAAATTTTACTTTTCCAAAATCTTCTGGCCGATGGAAGTCAGGATTTTCTGTTTCAATCGGATTCCAGCTTAAAAAATGAGGTTTAGATGTTTCATCTCCACATTTATAAAAATTTGCAGTGGCTCGGATTCGGTGAAACGAATCTATCTCATCGTACGCAAAAGTTTCGGAAGGAATTCTTATCATAATTTCCCAATTGAAATTTCCCTTTTTTTCCTCAAAGGATTCATAACCTAACGAAGATTCTGTTTCCATCATTTCGACAAGTTTAACAGGTACTGGTTTTCTTTTATTTCTTCCGGGGCCGTAACCAACATGTTTTGTGCCGATGCAGTTAAATTCAAAATTATAATAGTTCCTGCCATCAAAAGAGATAAAAAATTCAACACAACTGTCCTTGTACACCTCCCCGTTGGTCCGGGTTTCCTTTGCTTTGATGTAATTTTCAGTTACGATGTATTTTAACAAAATTTTATTGCCGGCATATCCAATTTTAAACCTGACCTTGGGTTTATATTCATATTCGGGCCAGTTATTTGTGTTGATTAAATGACTTACAGTAAATTTATCAAGCAGGTCAAAAGCATCTTTTAAACTAAGCTTTTTTGCTTCTCTGATTTGTTGAATAAGGATTTGTTGCATTTGAAAAAGGTTTATGTAAAAGTAAATACTTGAGTGAATAACACAAAATTTACACATCTTTGCTAAAGCGAAAGCAAACTTTGATAACTTTATTATAATATTACTTTTTTATTATTGATTTACAGATTTAACTAATTCAAAACATGTATACTTATCAGTATCCACGTCCGGCAGTTACTACCGATGCCATTGTATTTGTGCAAGAAAAAGGACAAACTTTTGTATTATTAATAGAGAGAGGACAGGATCCTTTTAAAAATAAATGGGCACTTCCGGGAGGATTTATTAACATGGATGAACTTCTTGAAACAGCCTGTAAAAGGGAATTACTTGAGGAAACCGGATTAGTTGTGGATACAATGACACAATTTAAAACCTTCGATGAAATTCAACGTGATCCACGACATCGTACCTTATCGGTAATTTATTATACGGAACTTGAAAAAAGGCAAAAAGTTAAAGGTGGGGATGATGCATCGCAAGCAGGTTGGTTTCCGCTGTCTCAACTTCCGGAAATGGCATTTGACCATCTTGAAATTCTAACAGATTTTTTTCAAATTAACTGAGAAATAAATTATTACTGAAAATAAATTGCGATTTATAATTGTTTTATTTTACTTTGTAATTCAAAGTACTTTCAATATGGAAAAAAAGGAACAATACATCGATGAGATAAAAGCCATCAAACAAATGATGGAACAGTCGAGCCGTTTTCTTTCATTAAGTGGCCTGTCTGGTATTCTAATTGGAATATATGCATTAATAGGTGCATACATTGCTAACCTTGCATTTCATTCAGGATTGGAAATTACTGACCTGATTAAAAAGATGCTTGGTTTAGCGCTTATTGTATTGTTGATTTCGCTTGCTACTGTGCTTATTCTTACCTACAGAAAAACAGTTTCAGACGGATATAAGGTCTGGAACAAAGGAACGCGATTGATGATTTTAAATTTGGCTGTACCGCTGATAACCGGGGGAGTATTAACTACTGTTTTTCTAATGAAAGGATACTATGGTTCCATAGCTGCATCATTGCTTGTATTTTATGGATTGGCACTTATAAATGCCGCTAAATATACGCGCCAGGAAATCTATTATATGGGATTATGCCAGATAATTCTTGGAATTATTGCAGCATTCATTCCAAATCAGTCAATACTTTTATGGGCATTTGGTTTTGGTTTTGTTCATATTTTGTACGGAACAATTATGCATTTTAGATACGATAATAACACTAAAACCAAAAAAGTGTGAAGGGTTTAATTCAAAAATTGAATAAGGCTTTTGATAACAAAATCAGGTTGGGCATAATGTCCGCGATTTCGGTTAACAGAAAAGCATCTTTTAATGAGTTAAAAGAGTTGATGGGGGTTACTGATGGCAACCTTGCAAGTCATTTAAAAAAACTGGAGGAACTAAAATATATTACTGTACATAAAAGTTTTTTTGGTCGAAAGCCTAATACCGAATACGAAATTACACCAAAAGGTAAGGAGGCATTTGAAATTCATATCAAAGCACTGGAAGCAATATTAAAACAACAATAATTTTTTTATACATACGCTTTGAAAAACAAAGTACTTTTAAAAACAAAAAATAATTAAAAATGGAAACAGTAGAATTTATTCAGGAAAAAACAAAATCGGTAAACTGGAGAATGACATTTAAAGTTCTGATAATTGGAGTTTTAACATTGGTTTTGCTGATACCGCAAATGATGATAATGGGTTTGATAAGCGAAAGAGAAAAGACAGCCAATGAAACAAAAACGGAGGTTATGAAACAGTGGTCCATGCTAAATACAGTTCGCGGGCCTGTACTTACTATTCCATACATCGAGCACACTTATGACAATGTAAATAAAGTGATGGGTGAAGAAATCAGGTATTGCCGTTTTTTACCAAAATCGTTAAATATAAATGGCGAGATTTTTCCACAGGAACGTCAGCGGAGCATATATAAAGTAATGGTATATAAATCTAAAATTGTTCTTTCCGGTTACTTTGAAACGCCCGATTTTCAGGCCTTAAATATAAAACAGGAGGACATAATCTGGGAAAAAGCGCAACTTATCATTGGAATTAATGATTTACGTGGCATAAGTGAATCGGCTGAAATGTTATGGAATAATCAAAAATATATATTCTCTCCGGGTATGGGGGAAGCTTTTTACGGGCAGGAAGGCATATCAGTTCAATTTAACCGTGACTTTATAAATGAATTTCCGGGAGAGTTTTTATGCCGGCTACGTCTGAAAGGCTCTGATAAATTAGAGTTTGCACCGCTTGGAGAAACTACACAGGTTAATCTGATATCGGAATGGAATGCTCCCGGATTTGTTGGGAACTTTTTACCGGAGAAAAAGAATATTACAAAAAGTGGCTTCACTGCCGATTGGAAAATCCTTCATTTTAACAGAAATTTTCCACAGGTATGGAAAGACAATTCGTACAGTATGGATAAAAATGATTTTGGAGTCAGGTTAGTTACTCTGGCCGACCACTATCAAAAAAATATGCGCACAGCAAAATATGCAATTCTGATTATTCTTTTCACATTTCTTTCTTTTTTCCTCAATGAAATAATTACCAAACAAAGGATTCACCCTTTTCAATACATTTTGGTTGGATTTGCAATTCTTATCTTTTATCTTTTGCTTTTGTCTGTATCAGAACAAATTGGTTTTAATTCCGGATATTTTATTGCCGCCGGTTGTATACTTGTTATGGTTCTGTTTTATTCCAGAACATTTCTTAATAAATGGTCGGGCTCTTTTCTATTAACAGCTATTTTGGCCGCATCTTATGCTTTTATTTTTGTTTTAATGCAGCTTGAGTCATTTGCATTGCTTGTTGGAAGTATAGGTTTGTTTGTAACGCTTGCACTTGTAATGTTTTTAACCCGTAAAATAAATTGGTACAATATGTAAAAAGATAAAATCAGATAGCGTTGTACGGGCAATAAAAGTATGACAGGACCCAAACTTTTGTTGTCCGTTTTTATCTGCTTTGTACTTTATCCTAAACTCTCTTTAGCTATATTTGTTCCCTCAAAAAAAACAAATATGCATAATATACTTTTCTGGATAATCATTGGGATTATCGTAGTTGATTTTCTTTTTGAAAAATATTTGGACTACCTCAATACAAAAACAATGAGCGATGTTTTGCCCAAAGAGGTAAAAGGAATTTATGACGAAGAGAAATACAAAAAACAACAAAGTTACCAACGCGAGAATCAGAAATTCGGATTAATAAGTGGAAGTTTCAGTTTTGTGCTAACGCTGGCCATGTTTCTGTTTTTTGGTTTTGCTTTTGTCGATAATCTTGCCTGGGGTTATACATCAAGTGCAATTCTGGCTGCTCTTATATTTTTTGGCTTAATAATGTTTGTTTCAGATTTGCTGAGCATTCCATTCTCTGTTTACAATACATTTGTAATTGAAGAAAAATATGGTTTTAACAAAACCACACCCAAAACCTTTGTTTTCGACATATTAAAAGGCTGGCTGATTGGTGGATTAATAGGTGGAGGATTATTAGCCGTTATAATTTTGATCTATGAGAAAACTCAAAATATGTTCTGGGTTTATACCTGGATTGTTATTTCTGCATTCTCCATTTTTATGGCCATGTTTTATTCCAACCTGATTGTTCCTTTGTTTAATAAACAAACTCCCCTTGAAGAAGGCGAACTTCGCGATTCAATCAAATCATTTGCAGATAAGGTAGGTTTTAAACTGGATAATATTTTTGTTATTAATGGCTCAAAACGCTCAACAAAAGCCAATGCGTATTTTACCGGTTTTGGTGCTAAGAAACGGATTGTTTTGTACGATACTCTTATTGAAGAAATGAAAACAGAAGAGATTGTCGCGGTATTGGCGCATGAAATTGGCCACTACAAAAAGAAGCATGTTATTCAGGGACTATTGATTTCACTGATCCAAACAGGAATAGTTCTGTTTATTTTTTCCTTGCTAATCAACAATGCCACTCTTAGCCAGGCTCTTGGAGTTGAAGTTCCAAACTTTCATATTGGATTAGTAGCTTTTGGAATCTTATATTCACCGGTTTCTTTTATATTGGGAATATTTATAAACATTCTCTCCAGAAAGAACGAGTATCAGGCAGATACTTTTGCTGCAAAAAATTATAAACCGGAGGCATTGTCTTCAGCATTAAAAAAACTCTCGGTTAAAAATTTAAGCAATTTAACACCTCACAAAACATATGTGTTTTTTCACTATTCTCACCCAACATTATTGCAAAGATTAAATCATTTGAAACAATTTAATTCGTAAATTTTAAAGTGGAAATATGAATCTTCGTACTTCATGCTTCCATCTTCCAACTTTTCAAAAATGAAAGCAGAAATAATTACCATAGGCGATGAAATTTTAATCGGACAAATTGTTGATACCAACTCTGCATGGATTGCTGATCAATTTAATATGAATGGCATTGAAATATACCAGATTACTTCGGTGCATGATGATCATGAACATATTTTGGAGGCTTTAAAAAATGCTGAACAAAAAGTTGATTTGGTAATTCTGACAGGAGGTCTGGGTCCAACCAAAGACGATATTACCAAAAATACACTCTGCGAATATTTTAATACAAAACTTGTGGTTCATGAACCTACATTTCAGCATATAAAAAAGAGGTTTACAAAACTCAAAATCGATATGAATCGATTGAATCGAGACCAGGCATTGGTACCGGAAATGTGTATAGTTTTGCCCAACAAAGAAGGAACAGCACCCGGTATATGGTTGGAGAAAAATGATACAATTTTTATTTCTGTGCCTGGAGTTCCATTCGAAATGAAATACTTGATTGAAAACGAGGTATTTCCGAGGCTAAGAAATAGTGGTAAAACAAAAGCCATTTACCATAAAACGGTTTTAACGCAAGGATTGCCTGAATCCATGCTTGCTGACAAACTTGAAAAGTGGGAAGATGCACTTCCAGATAATGTTAAATTGGCTTATTTGCCGAGCCCGATGGCAGTAAGATTAAGACTTTCTGCCACCGGAAAAGACAAAGCTCTTCTGGAAAAGCTGGTGGAATCTGAAATTGATAAACTAAAAAAAATTATTCCTCAGAATATTTATGGTTACAACAATGAAACACTGGCTGAAGTAATTGGCAGAATCCTGGTAAAAAATGGTAATACACTTGCTGTAGCGGAAAGTTGCACGGGTGGATTAATTTCTCATTTAATAACTTCTGTGCCAGGAAGTTCAAAGTTTTATAATGGTTCTGTTACTTCCTATTCAAACCAGGTAAAGGAGAAGATATTGGGAGTAAATCATACATCTTTGAATGAATTTGGTGCAGTAAGTAAACAAGTTGCCATAGAAATGGCTTCCGGTGTCAGAACAGCATTAAATGCAGATTTTGCATTGGCAACAACAGGAATTGCAGGACCTGACGGAGGAACCGATGAAAAACCGGTGGGTACTATTTGGATAGCTGTTGCAACCAGGGAGAAAGCCATTGCAAAAAAGTTTGTTTTTGGAAATAATCGTGAACGAAATATATTACGATCGGCTCAAACTGCTCTTCAAATGCTGAGAAAAGTAATTTTGAAAGAAGAGTAAGGTTTAATAAACAATAACATTTACGAACAAATATTAACGGGTTTTCTTTCTGAAAAGCGGTTCTAAAATCTATTTTTGTTTAAAATCCATTTTAATGAAAAAGTTTAGTTTAATAATAGGCGGAATAGTTTTATTTGTTGTAATTGCATTAATAATACTTCCAATATTTCTTAAACCAACTGTTGTAGAAACCATCAAATCTGCGCTGAATAAAAGGGTTAGCGTAAAGGTGGAGTTTGAAGATATCAATATTTCTTTACTTAAAAATTTCCCAAAGGCAACTGTTGAATTGAAAGAATTAACCTTGATAGGCAAAGGGGAATTTGAAAAAGATACATTGATGGCTATTCAAAATACAAAAGCAAAAATGAGTCTTTTTTCTTTGTTTAAAAGGTCTGAAAGAGGAATTGAAGAAATTATTTTACAGCAACCGGAACTAAAATTGGTGGTTGGAAAATCAAAGAATGTAAACTGGGTAATTACAAAGGTTGCAGAAGTAATTTCAGATGATTCCGGAGATTCTGAAAATAAAGAAAACTCAGGGGGATTCTCACTTCAGTTAAAGGCTGTGAAAATTGAAAATGCAAATATTAGATTTATCGACAGGAGTGTAAACATGGTTCAGTCATTTGAAAATGCCAACTTTAAATTGAATGGTGAAATGTACGGAAACTCAACAGAATTAAAGGTTGATGGCGGGATTGAAAAAATGACAATTAATTACAATGGAATAAAATATCTTTCTAATGTTTCGGTAGAAACCAAAACACTCTTAAATGTTAATTACGAGAAAATGGATATCGCTATTGCTGAGAATGAATTAATGATAAACGGGCTTCCGATGGAACTTGGAGGAATGATTCAGATTCCTTCGGATAGTATGTTTTTTGATTTAGAGGTAAAAACAAAGCATTCTGACTTTACTAACTTTCTGGCATTGGTTCCGGTTAATTATGAGAAATATTTGACCGATGTTGAGACAAAAGGTTCTGCTTCGGTATCGGGAGCGATTACAGGGCTGTATTTTGAGGAAATTTATCCGGAAGTTGATTTTAAAGTAGATATAAAAAATGGTGAATTAAAATATACAAATTTACCCGAGGCAGTTAGTAATATTGAAGCAGATATTTCTTTTTTCAAACCTGAAGGAGAATTGGATTTGGCAGAAATGAAAATTGAGAATGCACATTTTGAGGTTGGTAAAAATCCGGTTGATTTTACACTTTTTACAAATAAACTTTTTTCAGATCCTTATTTTGATGGAGCCTTTGTTGGTAAAATAAATTTCGATGAATTAAAAAAGGCGTTGCCACTGGATAGCGCAAATGTTTCGGGAACGATAGATGCTAATCTTTTTGCAAAAGGGAATTATTCTGCGATTGAAAATGAGGAATACGAACTTATTCAATCAGACGGTATTGTATTACTTGATAATTTTATATATGACTCACCGGAGCTGACCAGAAAGATTTATATTCCAACCGGACAGCTTAATTTTTCTCCCGGGAATGTAACGCTTTCGAAGTTAAATATTAAAGTGGGACAAAGTAGTTTTAACCTTACCGGAAAGGTTACCAATCATCTTAATTACCTGCTAAAAGAAGGCGTTTTAAAGGGTGATATGCAATTGAGTTCTTCGTTTGTAAATTTGAATGAATTGTTAAGACTTCAGAAAAGAAAAGAATACTCAAGTAATTCAGATAATTCTCAAAAGACAGAACAAACCACGGAACAAGAAGCAGATATAAGTGAAAAGCTGGTTTTTGATATTCCTGAAAATATAGATCTTACTTTTCGTTCAAACATTAAAAACGCAGTACTCGACAAAATCGATATTACCAACATTGTTGGTGTAATTACTGCTCAAAAAGGAAAGTTGATGTTAAATGGACTGCACATGAATATGTTTAATGGTATGCTTGATCTTACCGGTTCATATCAAAACTCGCCGCAAAATCAGCCTTTTGTAGATTTTGGTTTGGATGTATCCAAATTTGACATTCCTGTTGCATTCAGGTCACTTTCAGGATTACAAAGAATGATACCGGTTGGTTCACAAAGCCAGGGTACATTTAGTACCTCTTTAAAAATGAACGGAAGAATGTCGGAGGATTTTAAGATTATTACAAGATCGGTAAATGGTAACGGAAATTTCAGTACTGAAAATATGGTAATAACCAACTCGCCCGTTTTTCAGCAACTTAATGGAATTTTGCGGCCTGAGAAACTGCAAAATGTAGCAATCGATGATTTTACAGCCAATTTTCAAATCGTTGATGGAAATATTGATTTAAAACCATTTGAAACCAGGGTAGCAGGACAGGAAACTTCTGTTTCAGGGACATTAAGTGCTGATAATTTACTGGAAATGAGACTCGATTTTAATGTTGAACGGGAGGCATTTGGACGTGATATTCAGAATATTTTAAGTGCAATTCCGGGAAATCAAAAGCTAACGGTATTACCGGCAGGTGTTGAAATTAAGGGCCCGGTAAATAATCCTCAAATAAAAATCGATTTATCTGAAACCCAAAAGGTTGTGACAAACGCTGCAAAAAGCGAACTTAAAAATTCTTTGGATCAGTTGGGAAAAGGGCTGAAAAAACTTTTTAAATAAGAGAAATCCTGAAAATATCTTCTGTTTTGTTATAGGTTTTAATCCATATAATTGCTACTTTGCAAATCAATTTTTTACTAACTAACAGCATCTGCAGAACCATCATTCAAAAATGCACAATAGAGTTGTAATAATTACCGGAGCTTCATCGGGTATCGGAAAAGCTTTAGCCAAAGAATATGCTTCAAAAGGATTTAATCTTGTAATAGCAGCCCGTAGATTAGAGCTGTTGGAGGAGTTAAAGGAAAGCCTGAGTAATGTCGAAGTTTTAGCGGTAAAAACAGATGTAACCATTGAGTCCGACTGTAAATCACTTGTTGAGAAGACTGTGGAAAAGTTTGGTAGAATAGATATTCTGATTAACAATGCAGGAATCTCAATGCGCGCAGCCACTACAGAAGTTGAAATTGATGTTTTAAGAAGGGTGATGGATGTAAATTATTGGGGTACAGTTCAATGTACAAGATATGCACTTCCGTATTTATTGGAAACTAAAGGTTCGCTTGTTGGTATTATTTCTATTGGAGGTTATGTTGGACTTCCGGCTCGTTCCGGTTACTCTGCTTCAAAATTTGCTGTTCGTGGTTTTCTTGATTCGGTCAGAGTTGAACACAGAAGGTCAGGCTTACATGTATTGGTTGCAGCACCTGGTTTTACTTCTTCAGAAATAAGAAAATATGCCCTGACAGCTGATGGCTCTCAACAGGGAGAAACTCCAAGGAACGAAAGTAAAATGATGTCGGCAGAGGAATGTGCACGTCATATTTACAGAGGAGTTAAAAGAAGGCAGCGTAAACTTATTCTTACATTTATAGAAGGGAAAGCTGCAGTACTCGTAGCAAAATTATGGGCAGATCTGGTTGATGGCTTTATTTATCGCACATTTGCAAGAGAACCTGATTCCCCGTTAAAATAAATCCTTTCTAATTTTGAAATTTTCTTAACTATTTTTAATTGCATTCTATTTTAAATAGTAAAGGTTAAATCGATAATTTTATAATCACTAAAAAAATAATCACTTAAATAATGGAAGAGTTAACAATTGGGACAAGAGTCGACCATCCCCGTTATGGAGAAGGAATAATTAGCAAAGACAACATTACCGCGTATGAGATTTTTTTTGAACGAGGCGGTAAAATGGAAATTACAAAACGGAATACAGATTTAACAGTAATTTCTAAAAATGAAGATGGGCCGCAAAGTGAACTGTCTATAAATAAGATAGAAAAGATTTTAAGTTATGTATTAGATAAACATGGAGCTTTAAACGAAGTTGTTCCCTTAGGAGAAAAGTGGGAGGGAGGAAAAATGTTGCTTCAACCTGCCAATCCCGATTTACAGGCAAAAGAAATTCCAATTGAAACTTTCTTTCATAAAATAGTTATGCTTCGTGACCGACTCAGAGTCCTGGAACAGAATATTAACAGTCATAAAAAGTTAAGTGATGAAGAAAAGGTTGGACTTCAGCAATATATTACCCGGATTTATGGTTCGTTAACCACATTTAATGTTCTTTTTTCGGAAAAAGAGTACTACTTTGTAGGAGCAAAATCAAAATAGAATCATTATGCAAAAATCATTTTTAATCGTTTTTTATCTGTTGCTTTCGTTCCTTGTTTCAGGACAGGATTTAACCTTAAAAGTTTGGCCTGATGGGGCACCAAACGATAACGGAATGACTGAACCCGAAGAGAAATACGATGGGGTAAGGGTAAGAAATGTCTCTGAAGCAGAAGTATATGTTTATTTGCCGGAGAAAGACAATAATACAGGTGCAGCTGTAGTAATCTGTCCGGGTGGGGGGTACTGGATTGAAGCGATGGACCACGAAGGATATGACATTGCAGAATGGTTGAAAACAAAAGGAATTGCGGGAATTGTGTTAAAATACCGACTTCCTTATGGAAATCATGAGGTGCCTTCTTCGGATGCACGGCAGGCAATTAGAATCGTTCGTAAAAATGCAAAGGAGTGGGGGATTGATGAAAATAAAATCGGAATTGCAGGGTCTTCTGCAGGAGGGCATCTGGCATCCACGGTGGGAACGAAATTTGATTTGGGAGATAAAAACGGTGAAAATGAGTTTGAAAGAATAAGTAGCAGACCGGATTTTATGCTTTTGCTTTATCCTGTAATAAGTTTTAACGAAGCCATAGGACATATGGGGTCACGTAAAAACTTAATCGGAGAAGGAAACGACTGGAATTTAGCAAAACAATATTCAAATGAATTGAATGTAACAAAAGATACTCCACCAACTTTTATGGTCCTTTCCGACGATGATAAATCAGTAATTCCACAAAATTCAGTGGAATTCTATCTGTCGTTAAAAAAGTACGATATTCCGGCTGAAATGCACATCTTTCAGAAAGGTGGTCATGGCTATGGTATAACAAAAAAGAACCAATCTGCTGATATTTGGCCCGACTTGTTTTACAATTGGTTACAGGCACTGGAAATTATTTGACCGATGCAGAATACACATCCATTAAATGTTATCAAATTTTGTCCGAAGTGTGGTTCTGCAAAGTTTAAAATTTCAGGTGAAAGATCGCTAAAGTGTGAAGACTGCGGATTTCACTTTTTTATCAATGCTTCTGCAGCGGTTGCTGCGCTGGTTACTGATGGTTTTGGTAAACTGATGCTGGTAAAACGTGCCATTGAACCTCATTATGGAAAGCTGGATTTACCGGGTGGATTTGTAGATCATATGGAATCTGTTGAAACTGCTGTTGAAAGAGAATTGTATGAAGAACTGGGTATGAAAATCAAATCGATGAAATACCTGGGATCTTCTCCCAATGAATATATTTTTTCAGGTTTTAGTGTATTTACAATAGATATGGCGTATGAAGTTATTCCGGAATCAATGGATGATTTATCGCCCATGGATGATATTCTTGATTATCGGTTTTATTCGGAAAATGAAATTGATTACAACGAAATCCCTGCACCTTCAATCAAAAAATTTGTTATTGACTTTTTTAAAAAATGAATATCATAAAAAATCGTTTAAAATTACTTAGAGAGCAAATAAAAAGTTTAGAACTTGATGCGTGGTATATTTCCGGCACCGATCCGCATGCCAGTGAATATTTACCTGACAGATGGCAGTCAAGAGCTTTTATTTCAGGTTTTACAGGTTCTTACGGAGTAGTTGTGGTAACAGAAAACGAAGCCGGTCTATGGACAGATACCCGCTATTTTATACAGGCTGAAGATCAGTTGAAAGGATCAGGTATTTCAATGAATAAACTTCGTGTTCCAGATGCAGTCAGTCCTGAAGAATGGTTGTTTGATAAGCTGGCAAAGGGAAACAGAGTTGGAATCGATCCACAAACGATTTCGGTTTCTGCTTACAAAAATCTTGAAAGCGTTCTGGCAAAAAAAGAAATCAAATTGATTGGTACACCTGATTTGCTGGAAGAAATCTGGCCTGACAGACCGGAATATCCTTCTAACGGGATTTTTGATTTTGAGCTTAGTTTTGCAGGAAAATCAAGAATCGAAAAACAAAAATTACTTTCCGAGGAATTAGAAAAAATTGGAGCCGATTATCATGTGGTTTCGATGCTGGATGAATTGGCCTGGGTTTTTAATCTGAGAGGTTCTGATGTGAATTACAATCCTGTATTTATTGGATTTGGATTGATTGGAAAAGAACAGAGTTATCTGTTTACGGAAAAGACAAAATTGCAGGATGATTTAATCGAAACGCTTCAAAAGGATAATATTGAGGTAAAAGATTACAAACAGTTCTATAATTTTCTTTCAGAGTTAAAAAACAAAAATATTTTATTAGATCATTCAACTTCAAATTATTCAATATTTAGTTCTTTAAACAAATACAACAAAATCATACATAATACTTCTCTTATTTCTTTGGGAAAAGCCAGAAAAAACGATGTTGAATTGAATGGTTTTCGCGAAGCAATGAAAAAAGATGGTATTGCCCTGGTAGAATTTTTATTCTGGTTAAAATCAAATATTGGAAAATCAAGGATTACGGAATACGATATTGGTATAAAACTAAAAGAGTTCCGTGCAAATCAAACTAATTTCAAGGGAGAAAGTTTTCCGCCAATAGTGGGATATAAAAGTCATGGAGCAATTGTTCATTTAAGTGTTGGACCGGATAATGCACTTGAGCTTAATGATGATGGAATTTTGTTATTCGATTCGGGAGGACAATACCTGGATGGAACAACCGATATTACACGAACAGTGGCACTGGGGGCTGTTACTGAACAACAAAAAATAGATTTTACATTGGTTTTGAAAGGAATGATTTCATTAAGCCTTGCAGAATTTCCTTATGGTACTAAAGGTTGTCATTTGGATATTCTGGCAAGAAAACCACTCTGGGAAAACGGTATGAACTACGGACATGGAACCGGGCATGGAGTAGGGCATTTTTTGAATGTTCATGAAGGTCCGATGTCTATCAGACAGGAATATAACGAGAATAAAATTGAACCGGGAATGGTTATGTCCAACGAACCGGCATTTTATCGCGAAGGTGAATATGGTATCAGAACTGAAAATATGATTGTTTGTGTTGAGAAAGAAGAAACAGAGTTTGGTCAGTTCCTGGGATTCGAAACACTTACTTTGTGTCCGATTGATACAGGTTTAGTTGTTTTGGAATTGCTTTCAGAAAAAGAAAAGTTATGGCTAAATGATTATCACAAAAAGGTTAATAATACTTTAAAACCTTTGCTGGATAAAAATTATCACGGTTTTCTGGATGAACTTACCCAATCGATATAAACTAAATTGTAAATATAAAATATGTATAAATCAGTGAAAATACCCAGAACCAAAGTGTCCAGACATTGATTTTTTTTCGGTATTTCTCTAAAAAGTACATATTGTATTTTTTCAAATCCGGTATAATTAACAAGATACGTGTATATCTGACTTCAAAAAAGTGATCAATATAATCCAGAAATGATTGGTGATTGTGCTTTCTTTTTAGTTTATCAAGCTTGAAAATATAATACATTCTCATATATGCAGATGCCACAAAGATAAAACCTGAAAATATACCTAAAATTATAATCAAATAGGATTCCTGTTTGCTTATTGCAACAAAAGTTGTAATCGTAAAAAGTATAAGAATACTGCTTATTAAGGAGAAGTAAGCTTTGTTTTTTTCGGGATTTGATTTGCTGTATTTCATAATTAAGTGTTCATCTTATTCTTTTAACAAGGAATAGTAAAATAGAACTTGCTGCCCTTTCCTTTTTTAGTCTCGAGCCAGATTTGCCCACCGCTTTTTTCAACAAAATCTTTACATATTATCAGTCCTAAACCTTTAAAAGCATTGGCATTGCCATTAATTGAATTTTTATTTCTCTGACTAAAATACTCAAGAATATGAGCTTGTTCAATTCCGGGGCCATTATCGGCTACACAAAAAGTCAGAGCCTTATTACAGACTTTTGCTGAAATTTTGATTTCTCCTCCGGGCTGTGTATACTGCACTGCATTGGATATCAGGTTTCTAAAAATTGTAGCCAGAATATTTTTATCGGTTTGAATTAAAATATCATTTTCAATGTTATTGTGGATAGATATTCCTTTTACCGAGGCGTTGTTTTTTGAGACTTTTAATGTTGAATTTACCAATTTGTGAACAATAATACTATTTAATGTAAGTTCAAGTTTATCCTTGTTTAGTTTGGTCCAATCGAGTAAAGTTTCCAGAAGTTTATGAGTGTCTACCGAGGTTTTATGTAAATCAGAAATAAGCTCGATTTTGGTTTCTTCCGAAAGATTATTCCAATCGGTAAGTAAGATTTCTGAAATTCCCTGCAGCGCCAGAAACGGACTTTTTAAATCATGAGAAATAATTGAAAGAAAATTGTCCTTTGCCGTATTTGCATCTATAAGTTTTTGAACACGTTTATTCAGATTTTCATTTAAAGATTCAGTGCTTTCTTTTTCTTCTGCTATAAAAACTTCTTTCTGGCAATTCTTGTCAAAAGTTTCCGATGCAATTTTTAGTGCATGGTTTAGGTTCTCAGAAGTCCATTTATTGTTTAGAAAAAGCAATGATCCATTGTTTTTCACTGATATTTTAATCTCACTGAGTTGTGTTTCACTTGCAATAATGAGTTTTAATGATTCCGGGCAAATTTGGTTTATTTTTTTTATGAAATCAATAAAATGATTGTCTTCATTTTCGATGTCAACTACTAATAGTTGGGTGTTGGTACATAAAAAATTGTTTGACCGAAGCGTTTGAATAAGTTTTGTTTTATCCTGAAATATAGTTTGGTCGATTACCGTACTATAAAATTTATGTAATTGAGAAATTAAATTATTCAGATTCTCAGAATTGTCTGAAAAGAAGGTGATTACGGGTTTTGTCATTTGGGCATGGTTTTATGAGTGTCACAAATTTATACAATTATTTAATAATATGAATTATGTTTTGTAAACAATTCGCTACACACTTCTTCGATTCCCTGTAAATAGCAATAAAATATGAATAAAATAGCTTGATATAATAATTGCGTTTCCTGTAAGATTATGATAAAAATCCTGGACTATTTTTCCTGATAACGCCACCAAACCTCCGATAATAATTGCTGCAACAACCCTTTTTTTGTTAATGCTCAATTTGAGAAGGCCGGCAAGAGTAGGTACCACAAAAGCTCCAGAGAAAAAAGTAAGTGCAAACAATAACGATTGAATTATTGAGGTTAAATATAGTGCGATTACAATACTTAGAACCCCAATAATTACAATAAGAATTCTTGTCACTAACAGTGCTTTGGCGTTATTTAAACTTCCATTAATTAGTTCACTTAAAATCATCGAGGAAGTTAGTAAAGTGGTATCGGCTGAAGACATCACTGCTGAAAGTAAGGCTGCAATAAATAAACCATAAGCCCATTCAGGAAGTAATTCTCCGGCAAATCCTACAATTCCTTGTTCAGCAGCATTTCCGGAAAATATTCCCAGCCAGGTCAATAAAAATGATACAGGTATTAAAATTAAGGCAACAAGTAAAATGCTTTTAGATGCTGTTTTTTCGTTTTTAGCACAAAACAACCGGGAATAAATATCTGGACCAACTACAAAGGTAACCGAGTAGGTTAAGAGTAAAACAATTAAATCGATTAATGAAAATGAATCATTAAAAAGTTGGTTTGTTTGAAAAGATTCAACAGGTGAAATTCCGTTGTTGTTGAATGAAAAAATAAACAAAAATACCAGACCTGTTAAAATTATTATGGACTGAATAGAATCGGTTTTTAGAATGCTAACCTGACCACCAATAAGGGTATAAACAATAAATATAACCCCGGCTACCATTGCAGCAGAATTGTAATCAAGAAATCCCAATCCGCTTAATATTTTTGCTGCCGCTATTATTTGAGCTGCAATAATACCCAACCATGCAACCGGAATTATCGCAGAAGAAATTACCTCGGCTTGTTTTCCATAAAAATAACCTAAAAGTTCAGGCAACGTATAATTACCAAAACGATTAACATATTTAGATAAAGGATAAAGCAAGAACATACCAAAAGAAGCACTACCTAAAAACCACAAAGCAGCCCATCCTATATTCTGACTTAATTCTATGGTTCCTAAAATCGCTGATCCACCAAGAATAGTTGCAAGCAAACTCCCTGATACCGGAATTAATCCGGCTTTTTTGCCCGAAACATAATAGTCCCCTGGAGTTTTAATCTTAAAAAAAGAATAAACCCCAACTGCAACAACAGCAAAAAAGTAGATTGCTATAATTATTTTTATCTGCATAATGAATCCTCAAATATCGGAAAATCTATAACAAAATTGTACTTTCGTTTATGGGATTGTTTGTGCGTATCCAAATCAAACTCGAAATAATTAAAATGTTAAAATTGTCTATTAGTTTAAAACTTTTTCTGATATTCATTTTGTTCGGTATGTTATCCTGCAAACAGGAAGAAAAAATGCCAAATATTGTTCTGGTTATGGCTGACGATATGGGGTATGAATGTTTAGGCTGCAATGGAAGTACAGAATATATAACCCCAAATTTAGACCGGTTGGCTGCGAATGGAATCCGGTTTGAACATTGTTACGCTCAGCCGCTTTGTACTCCGTCCAGAGTAAAAATAATGACCGGGCAGTTCAACTTTCGAAACTATGAAGACTTTGGATATTTAAATCCAAACCAGGTAACTTTTGCCAATCTGTTAAAAGACGCCGGTTATTCTACATGTATTGCAGGAAAATGGCAATTGAACGGTTTAAACAGAAATAATGAAGGTAATCAGGATGTTAACAGGCCTTTTCAATTTGGATTTGATGAATATTGTTTGTGGCAACTGAATCGGTATAAACATGAAGGGGAGCGTTTTGCAAATCCTTTAATTACACAAAACGGATCGGATTTACAAAGAAATAACAATTGGTATGGTCCTCAAATATTTGCCGATTTTATTTGTGATTTTATTGAAAGAAAATCGGAACAGGCATTTTTTATTTATTATCCAATGGTTCTAACCCACGATCCATTTGTGCCAACACCCGATTCTCCCGAGTGGTCTGATGCTTCACGCAGATATGAAAAGGATACAGCATATTTTGCCGATATGATGAATTACACAGATAAGATTATCGGGCAACTAGAGACCAAACTAAAAGAAAAAGGTGTCTGGGAAAATACACTTTTCATTTTTACAGCCGATAACGGAACTCATGTTTCCATTGTTTCATCAACAAATTATGGAAATATCAGAGGTGCAAAAGGAGCCTGGATAAATACAGGAAATCATGTGCCGTTAATAATATCCTGGCCGAAAAAAATAAAAAAGAATTTCGTGTCAAATGCTTTGGTATCGTTTGCAGATTTTTTACCAACTTTCTGCGAATTAGCTAACATTTCAGAATCGCTTTATCAAACAGATGGAAAAAGTTTGCTTCCTGTAATTGAGGAAAACTGTAAAATTCAAGAAGAAGTTTTTATTCATTATGCACCTCGTTGGGGTAAATGGAAAAGCAACAGGTGGGTGTCAAACGGGAATTATAAATTATATCAAAACGGAATGTTTTATCATACCAAAAATGACAGCATTGAAAAAATGCCCTTAAAATCTTTGAGCCCGGAAGAGGAAAAAATTAGAGTAAGATTTCAGAATATAATTGACGAAAAAGAAAAAGAAATTCCCTTTCATTTAAACGATACCATCTTTAAAGTTCAACCTTGAAAAACAAAATATTAATATTAATTTATTTTCTGTTACCTTTTGGATTGATCCAAATTTACGGACAATCGGAACCTGATTTTACATGGGGGAATGCCTTGTATTTTAATTTGAATATTGATGAAGTTATTACTGTTAATAACACAGAAATTAAACTGCTGAAAGTTCAAAATAATTTTAATCAATTTAAAATTGGAAAGGATACAGTTTGGATCAAGGTAAGCAGACGTTCAACTTCAAAGCGAGTCAAAGATTTTAACATTTTTGTTGCTGATAACAGAAACGTAAAAGATTTGGCAAAAAATAAAGCAATGCATGGTTTGCTTACCAAGGATGTCATGATTTGCGTGTCGAAAAGTGGGGAATCCTTTGTAGACCATAATAATTACATTTTTCCAATAAGTTTTAATGACGGTTTTTTGTGGAGTGTTGAAGAAGACAGCTATTTGTTTTCTTATATAAATTTAGCAGAGAAGAAAGGTAAGGGTTATGACACTCATCCAGGAATTGATTTCGATTTGCACGATGCCCGGGGAATTGAAATGCATTGGATACTTGCCATCGAAAACAGTAAAGTGATATGGGTTGAAAACAAAGGACTGGACCGCTATGATATGGAGGCCGCTGTGTTGTTGGAAAGCGAGTCGCAACCGGGATTTTATTATTATTACAAACATTTGAACCAGCGAAAAATTCAGGTTAGAAAAGGTCAAAAACTGTTGAAAGGAGAACCTATTGGAACTATCTGGGGAGATGAGGTATGGGGACATCTGCATTTTGCAGTTATCCGTTCCGATACTATTCCGGCGTTAAAAGATTGTAATTCAAATATTATAAACTGTTTCCCTCAAATTTTTGAGTTATACTTCAAACAACCCTTCGGACAACCAAAACATTATTCAAAAGGGAGAATATTTTTTGGGAAAAACAGGATGATTCACGGAAACGAAAAGAATGCTTCCGCTTATGAAGTATATACAGGTAAAGGTTGGAACCTGGGGAAATGGAATGTAACTGATAAAGTCGAAAATATTACAAAGGGTAGTGATGGAAATGTTCGTTTAAATAAAACACTGTTTAAAAACCAAAGCGGCGAATGCAAAAATCCCTACAACTGGTTTGAATATGAAATT
>CAJXZG010000078.1 GCA_913063265.1 uncultured Prolixibacteraceae bacterium
ATTGTATTTGTATTAGTGTAAAAACAGAAACGTAATACCACTAAATAAGGTTAGCGCCTGGGGCGCTTTCGTTCAACTAGTTTGTATGCGTATTGTTTTTATATCCATTATATCTTTAAAAATTATTGTACAATAAATGCTAATAAGGTCATTATTGTGTACATTTTTATGTTCATTCATCATAAAGGTCATCTAAAGGATTTTTAATGGTACTTAAATTCGAATTGCTTACATGAGTATAAATCTCGGTGGTTTTACTCGATGAATGACCAAGTAATTCTTGTATATATCTTAAATCCGTTCCTTGTTCCAACAAATGTGTTGCAAAAGAGTGTCGTAACATGTGTGGTGTTACCTTTTGTTTTATTCCCGCTTTTTCTGCAGCGTTTTGTAAAACTCTTGAAATGCTTGATGCACTGTACTTTTTCCCGGGAATATTACCTTCAAACAACCAGGTTTTTGGCCGGTACTCTTTAAAATATTCCCGTAATTCAATTAACAAGGATTCTGATAAAAGTGAGCGACGATCTTTTTTACCTTTTCCCTGGATTATTCTAATTTGTTTTCGTTCAGATAAAATATCGGTTGGTTTTAGGTCAATCAATTCACTCCTTCTTAAACCGGCTGAATAGAGAAGCGAAAGAATACATCTGTGCTTTAAATTTTTTGTTTGTTTGAGAATTCGACCAACTTCTGTTTTGCTTAATACCTTTGGTAGGGTAGTCGACTTTATTGGTCTCTTTACATCATAGTGTTCTTTTTTCTTGCCCAGGACCTTTTCGTAATAAAACTTGATAGCACTAATTCGTTGGTTCTGTTCGCTATACGAAATTTTGAATTCATCAACCAAATGAAAAATATAACTATTAATCGAATTTGCAGTGATTTCCGATAATTTATGGTCTTTAAAAAAATACTGAAAGTCTTTGAAATAAGTGCAGTATGACCTTTGGGTACTTTCGCTGTAACGTTTCTGTTTTAAGAGTGCCAAATACCCTTCTGGCAAATCCATCTTTTGCCGGTGTGCATATTTTATAGTTTTTTCAGGAATTAAAAATTCTTTTTGCGCCTGTTTCAGATTTGAATAATCAATATATGCTAAATCCTGCATATTGTTGAAAAATACATGTAGCTTAAAATCATCGGTAGCCATAATCCAGTATTTTTCATCAGAATTCCAGTTTACCAAAAATGTACTTTTTAGCCTGTCAATAATTTTTTGATTCCTGGGCGTACGTATCTGAATTACTTCTTGTTCTTTCCATACGCCAGTTGAGATTACTATTTGAGGCTTACGATTCAAGGTGAATTGAGTTTTGCCTAAAAATACACAAAAAATCAATTCATACTGTTGATCAGGTTTAGTTTTATGTAAAATAAAATTGAATCTTTTAAATGCTTTTCCATACCAGACGGGCTTTAATCAAATCCATACCATCACTCTCCCTTACCACACTGCATAAGTGATTGTTGTTGTCGAGATACTGCTTTTTAACGGCAAGTTTGTCGGAAGGCAAACCCTCTTTTAAAAAATTAATTTCATATTCAGCAATCTCATTTTTTTTGTGAAAATCAAAATCGTAACTGTCAATTATCCGTTCGATATAACGGCCCGTGTTAAAATGCTGGTTGATATCGATTTCATTAAACCGTACCATAGTAAATTGCAATTGCTCATCGTTGACCGGAGACTTTACTTTACCCGCATTTTTATTAAAAACACTTTCCTCGTATTTTGGAAAATCTCTAAAATCGTTTAATCGTACAATTCTTTTGGTTTCAGAATTTATCACCAACCAGCTGCTTGTGGCCTGAACGATACTTTTCCCTTCTTTGTCAACAAAATTAAAGTCGCGGTAACCATAAAATCCATCGGTGCCGCGCGACCAGGTTTCAAGGGTAAAATTTTCACCCCAGAGCGGGTATCTTGTAATTTTAACAAGTAAACGAGACAATACCCAAAACTGCTTGTCTTCAGCTAATTTGTCAAAACCAAAACCCAGTATATTGGCATGCTCCCAGGCAATATCCTGCATCTGGTAAAACATATACGATGCCGATAATTTTCCGGAGCGGTCGATAAAATAAGATTTTGTATTAAGCTGGTTTTTATGTTTCATTGTATTTTCGTTTGAAGCTCGGAGTACGAAGCTCGAAGCATGAAGTAAAAAAACTTCTTACGACTTCGTGCTTCCAACTTCTAACTTCGTGCTTTCTTAAACTTTTTTACAAATTTATTGTTCGGTTTTGAAAAGCAGCACGAAATAACCATTTTTGCACCGAATTTTACAAAATAAACATGAACGATATTATCATAAAAACACAGGAACAGATTGATGGAATACGTAAAAGCGGACATTTGGCTGCACAGGCACTCGATTATGCAGAACAGTTTGTTGAAGCAGGAGTTTCTACAGGTTTTATTGATGATAAAATAGAAGAGTTTATTCTAAAAAATAATGCCATTCCGGCTACTAAAGGATACAATGGTTATCCAAAATCATCGTGTATTTCGATAAACGAAGTGGTATGCCATGGTATACCTTCGCAGGAAACAGTATTAAAGGAAGGCGATATCCTGAATATCGATGTAACTACCATTTTAAATGGTTTTTATGGCGACACTTCAAGGATGTTTACCGTTGGTGAGATTTCTCCAACAGCCGAAAAATTAATAAATGTAACCAAACATTGCCTCGACCTTGGAATTAAACAGGTTGTGCCGGGAAACCATTTTGGAAACATTGGGTTTGCTATTCACAGATTTGCAAAAGCAAACGGATTCAGCGTGGTTTACGAATTTTGTGGACATGGTGTGGGAATTGACTTTCATGAAGAACCACAGGTTGATCATGCGGCAAGAAAAAACTCGGGGCCTAAAATGAAACCGGGAATGATTTTTACCATCGAGCCAATGATTAACCAGGGAAGACCCGGAACACGAATCGATAAAAAAGACGGCTGGACAGCCCGCTCGGTCGACAATAAACTTTCAGCACAATTTGAACACACCATTTTGGTTACCGAAACCGGCAGCGAAGTGCTGACTGATATTCATGATGATTATTCCATTACGTAAAAAATGGTATAAAAGTGTTTTGAGGAAATTTCAAACACCCGTTTAATTATTCCAGATTTTTGGATCAAGCATCCACCCTTCAATTTTTAATTTTTCTTCAACATTAAGCTCGTTGTTGAAATATAATTTTGTGGTTCTACTCCTATGATCGTTTTCCCCCGATACATGTGAACCGTGTTCATTTGCTTTACCATCAGTATTTTCTGAAAAATCTTCAGTATGATCTGAATTAGCGTCGGCAACTTCAAACGAAGATTCCTTATACATCCAGTCTTCCAGTTCGAAAGATTCCTCTGTTTCCACAGTTAAATATCCTGCAAATGCGTTGGCATATTCCGAGTATCCCGAATTGTTTGAAGTGAACAATTTCCCATATTCATTACTCCCCAGTGTCATAGCTATCATGGCAGTTTCTTTACCAACATTTAAGGATGTTGTAAATTGTGCATTAACGCTAAAATCAAGAATTATCAATCCACACGCTAATAACGCAACAAAGGCTGTTTTTCTAATTTTGTTTTTTGTTTTCATAGCTTAATCCTCCCAATTTCCTGTTTTGTTTCCGTTTCATAATTAGGACGATAAATATTACATTCTGTTACAATAACTCTCTGATATTTTAATTGCTATGTAGCATTTTAAGGTTTTTAATTGATGCAGATTTTCTGTTCAGAATGGTGTGAAGCAGACCGGTTAAGTATAACAGGTAATTGCAAGAATATAAATTACACTATCATGACTTCGGGAAATTTTTATATTTGCATCCAAAATCAAAAATTATGTCACTGGTAATTGAAGAGAAGGATCTCGAAAAATTTATAATGGTTGGCGACAGGGTTTTGGTCAAACCCAAAAATCCGGCGGGTAAAACCAAGTCGGGACTGTTTTTACCACCTTCGGTTCAGGAAAAAGAAAAAGTTCACAGCGGCTACATTGTAAAAGTAGGGCCGGGTTATCCGATTCCTGCAGTTGGGGAAGATGCTGAACAATGGAAACCAAAAGATGACGAGGTAAAATATTTGCCATTGCAAACCCATATTGGCGACCTGGCGATTTATATTGCCAGCAACGGCCACGAAATTGAATTTAATAACGAAAAATATATTATCCTGCCTTACTCAGCAATCCTGATGATAATCCGGGATGAGAATATGTTTGAGTGATAGAAGGACCGAAGACGTAAGACCGAAGACCGATTAAAAAACCGTTCTTTTCATAAAGAACGGTTTTTTCTTTTTTTTCCTCCACGAACGACTAATATCTATTGGTAGATTTTTTTACTTCGTGCTTCCAACTTCGTGCTTCGAACCAAAGACCCAACATAAAGAACACTAATTATCTTTTAAAATAATACATCTCAGGAAGTACAGAAGCACAAACTTACTCCACCAGCTCATATCCCATTTCTATTCCTTTTTTAACAGCCGGAACTCCTTCTTTCATCCATTTAGGCATAGGTTTTTCTTTTAAATAATGATCGAAAAACTGGGCCATTCTGATTTGAAAATCTTCTTTGTCGCGTAATTTTGTCGGCCAGTGGTCGGCTTCGTTATAGTTAAGCATCCAAACCGGTTTTTGTAATCTGCGTAAGCCGATAAAAAACTCAATTCCCTGGTACCACGGCACAGCACCGTCGTCATCGTTGTGCATGATTAAAATGGGAGTTTCAATTTTGTCAAAAGTAAACAGTGGAGAGTTTTCTATATAACGCAATGGTGATTCCCAAATGGTTTTTCCAATCCGGCTCTGAGTATTTTCGTACTGGAACGAACGATTTAATCCACTGGTCCAGCGAATACCTCCATAAGCACTAAACATATTTACAACAGGTGCTCCCGATTCTATTGCCGCAAACAAATTGGTTCTTGTAGCCAGATATGCAACCTGGTAACCACCCCAGCTGTGACCCTGTGCCCCGATATGATCTTCATCTACAAATCCCTGCTTAATTAAGGCAGTGATTCCCGGCATTACACAATTAAAGGCACTCTCGCCCGGGTAACCTTCTGTGTAATAAACATCAGGATTAAAAATAATATAACCGTTACTTGTATACCAGTGATAATCTATGGTTGACCGTCCAATTTCAGGCATACGATACCTAAGTAAGCCCTGCGAACTCTTTTCATAAAAGTTCACAATCATCGGGTATTTTTTGTTTGGATCAAAATTTTCGGGTTTATGTAAAGTGCCTTCCAGTTCCAATCCATCATACGAAGTCCATTTTACTAATTCCGCAGTTCCCCACAAAAAATCTTTTTGTTGAGGGGCCACATCACTGATTTTTTCCTGTTTTTTGAAAGATAAATCGCTGGCAATCAAATCCGGATAAGTTTGGAAATCTTCTTTTGTAAATACAATTACATCAGCATCTTTTGCCTTTTTTGGACTATTCATATTAAAGTTTTCCAAAAGCAAAACATCAGGCACACTTTGTTTATTTAAATCAAGTGTATAGTAACCATCTGCACGGGTAACAATATTGGTTCCTGTTAGGAATAAAGGCTCTTCAGTGTTTATTACCTGTTCGCTGCTTCTGGTGCCACGTTCCAAATCAAATCTAACCAACCTGTAACTTATCTTTTCATCTCTTCCGTTTTGAGTGATATTAATGGGTTCTGAATTGTTTTGAGGATCTACTTTCCAGATATCAAAGCGGTCGTAGATCAAAATCGATTCATCTTCTTTTGTCCAGCCTGCCATACGATAACTATAAGGCATATTTGGAGTGTCGTGTAACTCATTAGCCGCTTGAACAACATCGGGAGTGGTAACCTTATATTCTTTTCCCGATTCAATATGATAAGTATTCCATGATGTGTCAACCGCGTTGTACCAGTATAAATAATTTCCTTCGGGAGAAACAGATGCCGATGCACGAATATCTTTTTTAATCATTTCAGCTTCACCGGTTTCGATATCTACCAGGTAGAAATCATTATGCCGAGGACTTCCTTCCCACATTGCCTGCACAGCATACGGGCGGTACGACGAAGCCAATATTTTATCCGCATCACCTTTATTGATTTTGCTAAATCCGGTAAATAATTCAGTTTCCAGTTGAACAAGTTTGTTGCTTTCCAAATGAACCACTGCCTCGTAAGATTTTTTTTCGTCACGTTTTTTGCGCACCAACTGGGTGGTTTGTAAGTCTTCATCCTGCCAGTGCCATATATCGAGCATCGGAATTTCCTCTTCCAGTTTGGTGGTGTCTTTTGCTGCTTTTTTTGGTGCCGTTCCCAAAAACAAACGCTTCCCGTTTTCAGAAAATGATAAACTTCCATTTTCGCTGATTTCCCAGTTTTCAGGAAGAGAAGTATTCGAATTGTCAGCAATGGCTATGGTTTTGTCTTGCCCATCCCAAAAATACAAACTGAAGTTTTTTTCTTCTTCCTTATCCTCTTCCGTCATATCCGCGACAAAGGCAATTTTTTTTCCTTTTTTGTCAATTGTCAGTTGTTTAATTTCTCCCTTTCCATCAAGAATCCGTATGGTTTCATTTTCCACTAAATCAACAAAATAAACTCCCGCTTCAAAGGTGCTGTCTTTACTTTCCGATATAAAAACAAGGGCTTCCTTTTCTTTGGCAATCACATAATCCGCTACGTCGGGAAACTCCATTTTTTCTCCTGAATTCAGATTTAGAATAAACAAAGGATCAGCCTTGCCATTGTCTTTGGATTTTTTCTTTTCAGTAGTATCTTTTGGCGCTTTGCTTTGGTAGGCAATCCATCCGCTCCATTTTTCGGGAACTTTTACAGAAACCAAATCATCGATGGTATCGGTCTGAGCATCTTTGATATTAAAAATTGCCAGCTTGTCTTTTGGTAAATCCTCTTTTTTTGTCTTTTTCAGTTTTAAATTACGAACCGAATCTACCTCTGGTTTAATAGTAAAAATTACAAATTTTGAATCTGCCGTAATTTTTGCATCAGTGCCACATTTTATACTCACAATTTCTTTTGCTTTTGGAGTAGTAATTTTTAAAGTCGGATCACCTTTCCATGGCTCCTGCTTGTAGACAATGGTCTTTCCATCGTTTGAAATCAGGGATTCCCTAATCCGCTCCCATTTTAGGATATCGTCGTGTGTTAAAGCACGTTTGGCTACTTGTCCGAAAACAATATTTGAAAATATAATTAGGGTAATAAACAGACAGCTTTTTTTCATTTTTATTTGTTTTTCAGAATTTATGTTCATTATTATTTAAATCGTTGAAATTAGAAATAATTAGTGGTGTGGCAAATGCAATTTTTTGTTTTTATGATATGAATTAAAAAAAGTAGTTTCGCGGCTCAAAATTTTAATAAACACCATTCACTGCAAAACAAAAAATTATTGAAAAAATATCGCATGACGAACAACTTTTTAATGTTTTGTTTTAAGTCAGGGTTAAGAATCAAATATACATCGAACAATTAATTAAAGTAAGTGTTGTTTCATCATTACAGAAATCTAAAATCAGTTAAATCAAATTCAATTTAAATGTCATTGTTCAAAATCACCTTAGTTTTTACAGCCTTTCTTTATTCGGGAATTTTATTGGCACAAAAGGGGAGTGTTTCAGGAAAAATAATAGATGCTGAAAGTAAACAGGCCCTTGAATATGCAAGTGTTGCAGTTTTTAAAAGTAACTCCGATTTGGAAAACGGAACAATTACAGATAGCAGGGGGATTTTCAAAATTGAGAAATTACCAAACGAAACATATTTTTTAAGAATTCAGTTTTTAGGATACGAAACTTTAGATACCGAAGGTTTTACAATTTCCGGTGGTCAAAATATTAATATAGGTGAAATTGAAGTAAATCCATCCGCACAGTTAATGGAAGAAATCAGCGTTTCCGGGGTGCGTGCAAACTCCTCAAACCAGCTTGAAAAACAGACCTATAGTTCTGACCAGTTTGAATCGGCAAAAGGAGGAACTGCAATGGATGTGCTAAAAAATATGCCCTCGGTTGCAGTAAATGGTCAGGGCGATATTACAGTAAGGGGATCTTCAGGTTTTTTGGTTTTGATTAACGGGAAACCTGTTGTGACCGATGCGCAAACAATTCTCGGACAAATTCCTGCCAATATGGTAAACAATGTTGAGCTAATAACTTCTCCAACAGCAAAGTACGACCCTGATGGAAAAGCAGGCATTATAAACATAACGACCAAAAAAGGGGCATTAAACGGAAAAAGTTTAATGGTAAATGCAAAATACGGTTTTCCAAGTACCGTCAATTTCGGTAACGAAAGAGTGGCAAAACGTTTTGGTGGAGATATAATGTTCAACCAAAAAACCGAAAAATGGGATATCTCCCTGGGTGTAAATTACGATAGAAATGATATTGCCGGATTTCGTGACGGAAATATGGAAATTGCAAATCCCGAAGAAAACAGCTTAAGCAAATCACCATCGCAGGGAGAAAGAAGTTTTAACCGCTATAATTATGCGGGAAGGGCAGCCCTAACCTACCATTTTAACGATTATAATTCTTTGTCGCTTGGAGTATTCACTGGAAAACGTTACCAGGAGCGAGATGCCAATATTTATTACAATAACTCAAAATGGACTCTGGATACCAACGAAGAGATTTCGCGCTTTAATTATTACAATGCCAATAAACAGGTAAAACAGGGAACTTTTACTTTGGGGAACGTCGATTATAAACATACATTTAAAGATACCTCCGCGATTACCTTTTCGTTTTTATATGAATACGATAATTTGCATGGAAACACCTTTAATTATAACATGACCAAACCGGGAGGAGAAGTGTACCAGTATGTTGAAAATCCTTACAAAAAACCAATTGACGGATATAGGATTAAAGTGGATTATGAACGAAATATCGGAAAAGGTAAATTTGAAACAGGTTACCAGTTCAGGTATTATTCACAGGACGGTATTTATGATTATTATGTAGAACCGGAGATTCCTGATAATCCCGATTTGGAATTTTTTAGCGGAACAGCACTTTCTGTCAACCAAATCAATTCGTTTTACGGACAATATTCCGAAAAAAGAGAAAAGCTCGAATACAATGTTGGTTTACGATACGAATATTCACAACGTGATGTAAAATTATCTTTCGATCCCGAACCTCATATTCTGAATCTGTCGAACTTTTTTCCATCAGTAAGCGCATTGTATAATTTGCCAAAAGATGTAAAAATTAAAGCAGCTTACAGCCGACGAATTCAAAGGGCCTCAAACAACCAGTTAAATCCGATTCCTGAACGTGAGCACTCGGAAACCCTGGAAATGGGAGACCCGGATATAAAGCCTGAGTTTGTTGATCTGGCAGAACTGGGAATTACCAAATCTTTTGAGGATGGTGGATCTGTATTTTTGACTGCCTACTACATGCATGGCAAAAATACGGTGCAAAGGGTAAACAGTGTGTATAACGACTCAATTTTAAACAGGGTTTATACCAATGTTGAAAGCAGTCAGAATTTTGGCTTTGAAACAGGACTTGACTGGAATCCTGCAGAATGGTGGAAACTTTATTTTGGAGCAAATATCTATAAACAGAGTTTTTCAGGCGACTTAAATATTCTGGATGATCCGGCTTTAATAGTAAATAATTCAGGATGGGTGTATTCCTTCAATCTGAATACAACTTTTGATATTACAGAAACCTTAAGCTTAAATGCCAAAGTAAATTATCTCTCAGACAGGCCTACCGCTCAGGGAGAAGATTCTCGCTTTCTTGCACCCGACCTGGTGTTGAAAAAGAGTTTTATGGATGAACGGTTTAGCTTGTCATTACAATGGTTGTACATCGATTTGGGCATGAACGAATCTAACCGTCAGCGCATATCTACCTGGGGAGAAGATTTCTACACCTCGACCAATTATATTTACGAAACTGATATGATTGTACTTAATTTCAGTTATAACCTGAACTGGAAAAATGGCAAATCGAAATTGCCTTCGACAGAGTTTGGTGAAAAAGAATTTTAAGAATTGCAGTATAAAAGAATCACACTTCTGCCATTAAAGTTCTGGCTTCGCTGATAAGTATTGAAGGAAGTGCAATTTTTCTTCTTTCTATACTTAAAAGCCAGTATTTTATTTCTTTTGCTTTGAGTGTATAAAGTATCTCGCGAAACTGGTCTATCTGACTGTTCGTATATTCGCTGGCATTTTTATTTTTATACTCATCCAACTCTTCATCATCATAATATTCAATAATGGATTCATCCATTTTGATTTGCTCAAAATCGCAAACCTCGTGAGCACCGCAACAATCCGATGCCGGGATTGAAGTTTCCTTACTTTCAACAGTAGCTACTGCTCGTTCCTTACGGTTAGCTTTTATGAGCACCACAATACCTACAATTAAAAATAAACCAATCGCTATTCCAATAATAATTTCCATGCCGCAAAAATATATAATTGAAACAAGAAAAATATGAATGGGTTTATGCTCTCATAATTTTTTTACAGATGCTTTACAAAAAAGAAATATTGAGTATCGTTTCTATGTAAATTAGAAGGTTTCTAATCATTAAGAATGTTATAAATAACACCCCTTTCTTCAAGGTATTTAATTATATATCCAAGATTACCATCCTGTTCTCCAACGGTTTCAGGTGCACTGACACCCGGAATATTAAATCCGTTTTCAAGCATAAGGTTAGCAACTGCTGTGCAGGTATAACCTGTTGTTCGTGCCATTGAAATGGTATTGGTCTCTTTGTCGAATCTGTCCAGTAGCTTGTAAATGTATTTTTTCTCTGTTCCATTTTCAATTCCTTCAATCACAATTCTCATGATTGTGTAATCTTCCTCACCCGGTTTTAATTCCCATTTTGGGAAAAGTAATTTTGCAGTCAAATCAATAGGTCGGATCTTAGAACCATTTACCTCAATTTCATCGTACGAGAAAAATCCTGATTCGCGCAAAACCCGTAGATATTCAACACAACCCGGGTAGCGTAAAGTTTTTTCAATCATGTCCGGGATATTCTTCATGGTTTGCATTAATGAACGTAATCCATCAGAATTCCATGATTCAAGTGTTCCCACACCATCAAAATGAATTAACTCCGGGTCTGATAATGCTTCTTTAGTTATCATTTCATAATTCTGAATATATCGTGCAGGACGTGTATATTCCTCTATTACATCTATGGGTGAGAATACAGCTTTATATTCATAAGGCCACTCCCTTACTACAGGTAACCCGCCTACTAAACATTCATATCTTTTAACATGCATTTTTTTATTATGGTGTCCAAGAATAATATTCCCCATTCCTGGTGCCACACCACAATCGGCAACTATGGAAACATTGTGTTTTTTAGCCAAACCGTTTAGCTCGAGAAAATCTTCCGGCATAAAAGAAATATCAACCATGTTTTTTTTGGCTTCAATTACAGCTTTCATTGTATTATAACCCATGTTACCCGGAACTGCACCTATAACCAAATCATAATTTTCGACAAGGGATTTTATCGTATCCGAACTACTTAAGTCGGCCTTTACAGTATTAATTTCAGGAAAGTTTTTAAATTTTTTAAATGAATCCGTGTTAATGTCAGTACTGGTAACCTTATGATTTTTAGATAAATCGATTGCAATTGCACTGCCCACCAAACCGGCTCCAAGAACGATTATTTTGCTCATTTTTTAGTTTTTCCCGAAACTAATCAAAATGCCTTAAAACTAAAAATTGTTGTTTTATACTTCTTTTTTGTAAAGAAAAAGATGAAATTGCGTAAGGACAGAATTTTGTAAATTGATGGAACAAAGCCAATATTCTTTCATCAACTATAGAAGTTTTTAAAAAGCAGATTGAAACATTTAACCCGGAAATTATGGCAAAAAATATTTTAATGGCATTTTTTGTGATTTGGAGTATTCATCTCTCAGCGCAAACTACAGGGAAATTAGATGTAACTGTAACTACTTCATCAACCGGAGGAAATTATGCACCCAGACATATTTTGGCGATATGGATTGAAGATGATTCCGGAAATTTTGTTAAAACCTTACTGGCTTATGCTGATAGAAGAATCACGCACTTAAATGAATGGGAGAAAAGTACAGATCAAAAAGACATAAAGTATAACCGCACTGATGCAATAACCGGGGCCACAAAAAGCAGTCATGATACCAGAACCTGCTCATGGGACGGCACTGATTATAATAAGGTTTTGGTTACAGATGGGAAATATTTTGTTTGTATGGAATTAACCGATAAAAATGCTTCGGGCAATTATTCAAAATATGAATTTGAAAAGGGAGACAACAACTCGCTAACACCCCTAAATGTTCCAAGTTTTTCTTCCATAAGTATTTCTTGGATGAAATCAGGAACTGTTGATGTCAATGAAATTGAGATTATGGAAAATGTTCGGGTTTTTCCAAATCCGGCAAATAATGTATTTTTTATCAGGGGTGAAAATATTTCTGAAATTGAGGTTTTGAATCTGTCCGGTAAAGTTATTTTCAAAAATTCAGGTATCTCAAAAATCGATATGAGCAAATACAAAAACGGGATTTACCTGGCACGAATTAAAACTAATTCCGGGATAATTGTTAAAAAGTTAGTAAAGGAATAACATGATTTAATCTGAAAAGCAGCTTCTGAAGCAATTCTATGTGCTATTACTTTCAAGCTGTTCTAATCGCCACTCGCAGAGTTGTTTAATTCGTAAAATAACATTTGAGGTAACACGATTGTGTATGGCTTCCCACACACGGTTAATTATTTTAGGTGTTGTATTTTTTTCTTTACCATAAAAATTAAAACCAACAGCAGAAATAAGCTGAGATTTTTCTGTTTCCCCCATTTCCGGAATTGAAGATCGGACATAAAGAGAAAAATAACCAATGGGGTAGCCACCACTGCATTTATACAAAAGATATCTTGCATTATCAAAATCAAACAGATCCGGAGTGTGTTTTATTCTGATCGAGTTTAAGTAGAAAAGTGGAATCAGGTGAATTCCAAAAAAACTCTTTAGTTTGAATGGATATTTTTTCCAGCCAAAAGGTAAAATACGAATCTGTTTAATATCTCCATCAATTCTTTCCACTTTTGCAATGTAGTTCGGCCAGCAGGTAGAGTCACCGTTCCAGTTCATGAGTTCGTTAAATATCAGACTAACCGGTGCATTAACACCTGTTTTATGAATGTTTAATATGGATAATTTGTCAACATTTAATCCTATTCGTTGAAGAATTCTCTCATTATATTCAATACGTTTTTCTTCAGATTCGAATTTTATCAGGGTTGATTTTTGGGGTTTATTCCATAGAAAATAAACAAAGTCAGTAAATAAGTTTTTACTTCGTGAGGGAGGTTTTAAACCTTTCTTTATGTTTTCTTTTTTGTTCAATTTCAGAATGAAAATAATTTTG
This sequence comes from uncultured Prolixibacteraceae bacterium, assembly GCA_913063265.1. Classification (GTDB taxonomy): domain Bacteria; phylum Bacteroidota; class Bacteroidia; order Bacteroidales; family Prolixibacteraceae; genus Draconibacterium. The sequence continues at coordinate 13,445 of CAJXZG010000078.1, forward strand.
GCCTTTAACTAAACAATTGTATTGAAATGCTTTTATTTTCAAAATTGTCTGTAAGCATCTTTAGCAAAGTTTGATGAATTAAACATGAAATGCTAAAAAAAGTACAGTTTATTTATTAAAAATAAAAAGCAACAGCAAAAATAAGTTTTGCTGATTGTGGGAATTTGAAATGATTAATAAGCTGATTTAAAAATGATTATGTAAATCTTAGAAATTCAGTATTTTTTACATTGAAACATCTGTTTCATTTTTCAAAAGAAAGTTTGTTTGGGATGCAAAAACTGCAAAAGAAGGTGGGAAAAACTCCCACCTTTGAATTAACTTTTCTTTTTGTTTAAATTTTTATGGCACCTTTATTTTGTTCGAGCCATGAATCGAAATTTAATAATCCCGGATTTAGTTTTTTTGTTGCATCAATATCACGTGCGCCGCAAAATTCAGTCTCAAAATCGGCTTTAAACTGGAACATGTTACCCATGTCATCTGCTCCCGGAAAATTGAAAGTTCTGTAAACCGATGGAGGAACCTTGTTGTATTTGACCTCAACTCCCAAATGTTTTGTAAAAGCTTCAGCCATTTGATTCCCGGTTAGATGTTCTCCTGCAATACTAACAGTTTTTCCCTGGTATTCGTTACCCGCTTTGAGAATGGCATAAGCACATTTTCCTATATCGTCCGACGCTATTCCGGGTAATTTTTTATCACCCATTGGTAAGGTAATAGCAAATTTTCCATCGGGTCCTTTTTGAGGGCCCAAGCCAAAGTAAATAAAGTTTTCCCAGTAAAAAGATGTATTTAGCAGGGTGTAAGGAATGCCGCTCTTCTCGAAATAAATATTCGATTCTCCTTTGGCATCGAAATGGGGCACTTTGTATTTTCCGTTTAATGTTGGCATTCTGTCATCCTCAATAGGTATAAATTTCCGGGTATCTTCAAGCGTCGACCAAATGACATGTTTTACACCTGCAAGACTTGCAGCTTCAGCCATATTTTTAGCATGCTGGTTTTCTTTTTCCGGGGAGAAATGTTCCCAAAAGAAAGTTAAGCAAAAAGCTCCATATGCGCCATTAAAGGCCTTGACCAAACTATCTTTGTTGTCAACGTTTGCCTCTACCACCTCTACACCCTTATTTAAAAGCTCTTTTGCTTTGTCCGATTTTGCATTTCTGGTTATGGCCCTAACTTTAAATTTACCATTCTTATCATTTAAGATAGCATTTACAAGTCCTTTTCCCTGTGCACCGGTAGCTCCAACTACTGCAATAATTTTATTGTTTTCCATAATTTAATGTTTTCATGAATAATTAATAAACAAGCATTTACAAAATTCGAAAATAAATAAATACTATTTTATCTTTTTTAAACAAATCTGATTATGTATTGTTGTAGAAGTCGATTGGATTTCCAATTGACGTGGTCCATTTAGGGACATTTTTCTGGTATTTGTCCTAAATTGAGAAAGGTCGAATAAGTGTAACTGATTTAAACTACTGGTTTTCAGTACAATTATATTTTGGCACACGAATTGTTTAACCTTTGGCACCACGAAAGGGTAGAATTCTTATTTAATGATTGGTTTTATAAAGGGGTTTGTAAATTATCAATTATATCTAAAGCGTCCCAAGAATTCTACCCTTTTTTCTTTTGTCTTTTCCCAACTGTTTTTTTTCTTTCTTGTAATTTTCATTTAGATAATTTTAACAAATAAATTCTTTCGACATACAACTAATTCCCTTGTTTGGCGTTATAATAGTACAAAGAGGGTAGAATTGTTTTATATCACAAAGGTTTTATGATTAGGGTTTGTAATTCATAAATCATCTGCAAAGCGTCCATATAATTCTACCCTTTCTCTTTTATCTTTTCCTTACTTTCTTACGTTAAAATTCATTTCATAAGGTCTAAGATTTAATCAATGAATAAATGGTATCTTTCAACTGAACTTAATAATTCTGTTTTATGAAATCTTTCTTTAGGTTAATTCTCTTAATATCAACTCAATTTACTTTTTATAATAGTTCTTTAGCACAAAATATTGAAGATGATTATAACCGGGCAGTAAGCTTTTTATGGAGAAATGTTAATAATAAAAAGGCATTTAATCTGAATGTGCGTACAAATTGGTTTCCTGACAGTACAGGTTTTTGGTATGTAATTCTTAGAAGTGATTCGAAAAATTTTATGAAAATTGATTTCGAAACTATGAAACCTGAAAGTTGGTTTGACCAGGACAGTCTGGCTTTACTGTTAAGCAAAGAGTTGGATGAGGAAATTACTCCTCTGGATCTGCCAATCAATAATCTTCGATATATAGATAAGTCAAAAATTGAATTTAAGGTAAAAAATGAACGTTTTGTTCTTGATCTGAATGAATATCGAATTGAAAAAAAAGAAAATGAAGCAGTACAAAAAAAAAGAGAAATCAAGTCACCTGATGGAAAATGGATTGCTTTCTCAAAAAACTATAATTTGTTTATTCGTTCGGTTGAAACAGATGAAGAAATTCAATTAAGTACAAAGGGACGAAAAAATTACGAATATGCAGGTTATTATGGTTGGGCCGATATCATGGAAGGCGAAAATGGTGACCGGCCGGAAAATTTTTATGTAAGCTGGTCACCCGATTCGAAATGGATTGCTACCAGTATTTGTGATCTGCGGAGTGCGAATAAAATGTTTCTGCTGGATCATAGTATCGACTCTTTGTACCGGCCAAAACTAATGTCCTATTACAGGGGCTCTCCGGGAGATACAAATATGGTTTATATGATTCCTGTTTTGTTTGATATTAAAAACAAAAAAGAAATTAATCCCGGTTTACCAAGAAATACACATATCAACAATGTTTCGGTTCGGTGGTCTGAAAAGAGTGATAAACTTTATGCCGATTATTTGACAAGGGGATATCAAAACCAGTATGTAGTTTCAGTTGATATGGAAACGCTGGAATTGGATACCTTAATCTCGGAACAAAGCGAAACCAATATCGATAATTTTGAATATATGCTTGACGGAGATAAAATTGTTTTTATTTCAGAAAGAAGTGGTTGGCGACAGATGTATATGCTTGATATTGAGACAGGAGCAATCTCCCATATTGCACCCGGAGAATATTATGTACATGATGTTGAATTTTTTAATCAGGATAAAGGAATTGTTTATTTTACTGCATCCGGAAAAGAGAATCATTCAAATCCGTATCACAGGTACCTCTACAAATATTCATTTTCAGAAGGAAAAACTCAATTGCTAACGCCGGAGAAATTGAATCATGAAATAAATTTTTCCCCATGTGGAAAGTATTTTACAGATAATTATTCCAGTCACAAACAACCTACAGTTACCGTTTTATGCGAGGCTTCATCCGGAAAGAAACTGGTTGAACTGGCAAAGGCAGATATTGAGGAACTTAATAAAATGAATTGGGAGCCTCCAATTCAGTTTACAGCAACAGCCAGAGATGGTAAGACTGAAATATACGGGGCACTCTGGAGGCCAAGCAATTTTGATAAGAATAAACAATATCCGCTTATTGATCATAGTTATACCGGTCCGCACACCCAAATGTTTCCCCGATATTTCTCACGTGTTTTAAGTCTGGATAATCAGGCTTTGGCGGAACTTGGATTTATTGTTGTAATGATCGACGGTTTAGGATCTTCCGGCCGTTCAAAAGCATTTCACGATGTTTCGTATAAAAATATGGGGCTGAATTTAACTGATCATGTAAAGGCAATTCAACAACTTGCACAAAAATATAAATGGATTGATCTTGAAAGAATCGGCATTTTTGGACATTCTGCAGGTGCTTATGATGCGGCGCATGCCTTGTTACAATTTCCCGATTTTTATAAGGTTGGAGTTGCCAGCTCTGGTGATCACGACCATAGAATGGAGAAAGCCTGGTGGCCGGAAATGTATATGGGCTGGCCGGTAGATTCCGCATATCATAATCAATCGAATATTACCATGGCCGGAAATTTAAAAGGTAAATTGCTTTTGGTTCACGGTGGGATTGATGAAAATGTAAATCCATCTGCAACCTTCAAGTTGGCCGATGCCCTTGTAAAGGCTGATAAAGATTTTGATATGCTGATTTTTCCAAGCCAGAGGCATGGTTATTCAGGAAAGTTTACGGACTATTTTATTAAAAAGAGATGGAACTACTTTGTAGAACATCTGTTAGATAAAAAACCAATATGGGATTTCTCTTTTGAAACAGAATAACATCTTAAAAATGCCATGTTAACTTTGAACCATACATTCTTGGCGGACCGGGCACAAAAGTAGGAATTCCAAATAAACTGACGGTATTTCCACCACTGATGGCATATTGCTCATCCAGAATATTTCTGCCGTAAACAGATAAAGTAAGATTTGGTTTCTTAAGTTTAATGCCTCCGTTAACATTCAGGATACCATGAGCATTTTGTTTTATCTCATCAATATTATCATCGGTAAAATATAAATCACTCTTAAAGGAATACGATGGAGTAACAAAAAACTGAATATTTGAGCTTATGTCCAGTTGTATATTAATCCCTGAAGTAAAACTATGTTCAGGAGCATTATTAAAATTATTATAAGCATATTGCTGCACAGCGTCTAATGTATTTAACGAGTCGAATGAAGTATGTAGCCAGGTATAATTTCCAAAAATCTCTATTTGTTTGCTTAGCGCTATATTTACTGATGTTTCAATACCGTAAATTGTTGCCTTGCCATCATCGGTAACGAGGTAGTACGGATCGCCATTCGGGTAACTACCCACCCATGCCCCGGTTTGAAAGTCTCTGTAAAATTGAATAAATCCAACTGCATCTGCATATACACGTTCAAAAAACGATGCTTTTAATCCGGCATCAAAGTTATGCAGTATCTCAGGATTTAATTGTTTTCCCCTACCTCTGTTGTTAAACTGCAATGCAGCAGGTCGATATCCGGGAGCATAGTTGAAAAAAACATTTCCGTATTCGTTGAATTTGTATTTTACTCCTACTCTTCCATTAACATAAATATTGTTTTTCCCGATTTGCTGTTCTGTCGTACGATTCACAAGTAAGTTGGGTGCATTTCCTGTAATATTACCCAATACAGATGGCGAACCATCGGTAAATTCAGACTGATAGGTAAGTTTTTTAAAATCAAAAATTCCCCTTAAACCTCCACTAACAAATAATTTTCGTGTAACCTGATATGAAACATCCATATACAATTGCATCGATTGGTTTGAAATATAATTCCAAGTTTCTTCCTGGTGATACTTAGGTAATGGTAATGTATCTGTTATGCCGGAACCCGGATCAGGGGGTAATACCGGAATAACTATCGGTTCTCCGTTTGGTTGAACAGGAGCTGGAGGATTAAGTAACATCAGGCTTGCAAAATGCTGTTCGTTTGTAGAAAAAGTAAAAGTGCGGTCAGCTTTTTCCCACCAGTAGTTTATGCCAAGAGATCCTATTAAGCGGCTGTTGTACGAAAAATTTCCAATCAATTCCTGGTAAAACTGTTTTGCTCCCTCTGTTTCATACATATCAATGGCTTCTGAAGCCGTTCCGTCTCCATCCCACCTGGCCCATGAACTTCCATCCCTGTACGAAGTAATTGATGTCCATGTAGAATGTTCACTGATAAAGTATTTGTAATTTAATGTTACATCAAAAAAATCTTTTGATGTACCTAAATTATTAGCTTGTTCATGTGATGCTGTTCCGGTAAATATTCCGATATCGCCATTTGTATTGGCAAAAGTTTTACTCATATAAGCCAGTCCCGGTGTTTCATCTCTCTGATAATTTACAATCAGGTCGAGTTTATGATTCCAGGCGGGAATAAAACGGGCTGTAAATCTTCCTGCAAGGGTGTTTTTACCATTTAGTTGTCCTTCAAAAGTATTATCTACGTATCCATCTCGGGCATGATATATCCCTGCTGCACGAACAAATAGTTTATCTTTTATTGCCGGTGCGTTTATAGCCGCCCTAAATTCCTGATGATTAAAATTACCTGCTCCCAGAGAAAGATATCCACCTGCCCTGTTTTCGGGCATTTTACTTAAATAATGTACAACGCCGGCCATTGCTCCTCTGCCATACAAAGTGTTTTGCGGACCTTTCATAAGCTCAACCCTTTCCATATCAAACAATTCGATTGACGATAAGGACGAACGGTTTATCGGGACATTGTTATGATAGGTAGCTATGCGTGTCTGAGTTCCCGCATCAGCATCATCACCCTTTATGCCTCTTATAAAAAAATTGGTTTGATTTGTTCCAAGCTCCTGAACATGAAATCCAGGAACATATTCACTTAACATCCCCAATTCAGTAATATTTAAGCTTTCCAAAATTGTCGAATTTACAGAAGAAACGGCGCCTGGAATATCCATTAACTGTTGTTCTCTTTTTTGCACTCCGGCAACATTGGTTGGCAGGTTAACCCTTCCCTTCCGGAGCATAATATCCTTATAATTTTCTCCTACCCGAATTTCCAAATCGGTTGTTTTTGTTTCAAATCCAACCAGTGCAACACGAATTCGGGCTTTTCCGGTAATCAAATCTTCAATTAAAAATTCTCCGTATTCATTGGTATTCACTTCTTTTTTTGTTCCATCAATGGTAACCGAAGCACCAATTACCGGGTTTTCATCCCAGTCGTAAACTGTGCCGCGAAGAAAAACGGGAGGCAGGTTTTGACTGACTTTTTCAACATCACGGTATTTTCGTTTTACCTTACCTCTTTTTTTAGTCTGGCTAAAAGCTGATGTTGCAATAAAAATCAGAAAGAGGAAAATTATAATTGGTCTCATAGTATCACTTCTGTATAAAATATAACCGATTTTATAACAAAAAATTGTTTCGGTTCCGGGTTTGTAATTGTCCGAAAAATACTAAATGAAATCAGAAACAGAAAATATTTAATCGACAGGGAGAAGAAATCTTTATTGTCTCTTTTTAACAGAATAAACAGGAAGCTTTAACCAGATGGCAAATTCATCCATACTGTTTTGAGCTGCTTCCATACTTTTGCAACTTTTTAATGGGTAGGCCGGCTTTTTTGCCCGGTTAACAAGATAAACCCTGAAATCTTCTTTTACACTTGCATTTCTGCGATTCGAACGGCTATAAACTGAAGTAACTTTTTTCATTGGAACAAGTGTTAAACCACGGAATTTGTCCAGTGTTTCCCATTTTCCGCTTTTAAATAAACCAAATATCATATAGTATGGTCTGATTTGTCTTTTTTCCGTGTCAATGTCGATACCTGAAAATGTAAAAAGAATAAAACCACTGATTATGAAACTTATTGTAGCCAGAATATAACGATGAGTAAAGGTTAGAACTATGGCGATAATCATAAATGTAGCGCCCATGATTATCAAGGGACCACTAAAAGTCTTTTCTATTTTATTATCAATTACCATAAATTATTATTCAAGTTTCAGGTTTCGTTTTTCGATGTAACTATGCCATAAAATATACGTTGCAACAGATTGATAGGGTGAAAACTTTTTCATAAAGGTAACGATTTCTTCCTTTGAGCTTTTCTGCGGTACAAGTTTTAGTTCATAAACCGATTTAATGGTTGCCAGATCTCCCGGAGGGAAAATGTCAGAAAAATGTAAACTCATTAAAAGGTACATGTCGCTTGTCCAGTTTCCAATTCCCTTTAGCCGAATCAGCCGCTCTCTGATTTCGTTTTCAGGTTTTGAGTTTAAATCTGTCAGATTGAGTTTGCCTGATACTATTTCGTTAGCAAGTATTTTTGAATAACTGATTTTCTGGCGACTAAAATAACATTCCCGAAGTTCATCATCACTGAGTTTTAAAACATTCCCGGGGGTAAGTTTTTTTATTTTTTCAAGTAACTTGTTATAAGCTGCTTTAGCCGAAGCCAGAGAAACCTGTTGCTCAAGAATTGTCAGTATTAATGTGGCAAAATCAGGTTTTCGATACCAAAGTGGCGGATATCCGAATTGTTGAATCACAGTCCCGAATTTTGGCTCTTTTTTTACACACCAATCGCAAAGTTCAATAAAATGTTTTTTGTTTTTAATTCTCTGCATTTCCTGAAAAATAAATACCAAATAAATAAAAGTTAATTGAATATCGGAATTTTAAGAATGGAAAATAAAAGAGGGATGTGCTAATCATCCCTCTTTGAAAGGCAATACCGAATTAAATAAATTAAAATATAAATTTTTTCGCCTTCCGGTGTTAAAACGCTGTTTAACACTTTTTATTATTACATCATTAAATAATGTTGTTTCTTTTGTTTTAATGTCCTGCCGATTTCCAGCAATCTAATCATGTTTAAAACTTTGCCATCACTGAAAAAATAAAATTCAAACCAGGGGAAACTATTCCTGAAGAATAAGTGCGGTAACGTGTATTTAATATGTTTTCTACTCCACCTCCCAATGCAACCTGTTGATTCAGTTTATAATTCAGCTTAAGATTTAAAGTCCACCACGAAGGAGAGAAAGGATTTCCATTTTCATTTTTTGCATACAGGTATGGCTTGTTTTGTTCAGATGGTGCAAGATTCTCAAAATCTATTTTACCGCTGTAATTGGCATAAAAATCCATAAATAGTTTTGGATTTTCATAAATGAAATGAGAACTGCCAAATAACGGAGGAGCATGTCTTATTGCATATCCATCGGAATCTTCACCTTCAGTAATTGTTATATCATGGCGTGTACGTAATGTTGCTGTAAACAGGTACTCGAGAGCTGCGGTTCCTCCAAAAATGTCGGCTGCATCAGCGTTTGTTAAAGCCTCCACATGACTCATCATACCGTCATACATAATTGAGTCGTGACCATCCATGTTATAATCTCTTCGTACCATGGCATCTTTCAGATGAGTGTAAAATAATGTGAGTTCAATACTTGCCTTTTTTGAGTAACTTCTTATTATACCGATTTCAATATTCCGGGCATATTCAGGTTTTAATTCAGGATTAGGTACAATAACATGTCCGGGTTCCGAATCAAAAACTTTGGCCACGTCGTCAATATTAGGTGAACGAAATCCTGTTGAAAAATTCGTATTCAATTGCCAGTCAGGCGTTGGATGCCAAACCACTCCTAAATTTCCAATCACTGCAGAGTTTTTCATATCAAAACCATCAAAAGGGAAATTGTAAAACTGTTTATCAAATTTTCCCCGTAACCATGTGTATGTAAATCTTGTACCTGCCTGAAAAATTAATTTGTTATTGAGATTTAATTTGTAAGAAGCATATGCTGCAGTACTGGCATATTTAGAATCGTCAGGATACCGGGAAGCTATACTTTTTGTTTCATCTGTCAGAAGATTTACAGAAGTACCGATTGAATGAACCAAATTGTAATAGGTTTCGAAACCATAAAACAATTCGCCCTGTTCTCCCAACAATTTATCAAAATCGAGATTGAGAGATAATATGGAAAGTTCCTCTTTTCTTTTTTTTCTTACCGGATCATCCAGAATTCTTTCATTTCTGCTTTCGGTGTAGCTCTGGAAGCTTCCCAGAAAATTAACTTTATCAAATAATATAAAGTCGGAATTATATCGTACCTGAGCTGAAAACAAGGTTAGAACCTGGGGGCCGTAATACCATTCTCCATATTTGAGTTTTTCGTTTTTATATACAATCAATCTGTCGTAACGAGGGATATTGGATGTTTGAGAATGGTTCCCGCTTAGGTTGATTTCCAGCTTCTCATCAGGACGGAATCTTATTTTTCCCAATAAATTGAATTGTTCGTATTGGGTATAGGTTTGTATCAGGTTGTTTGCACTTTTTACAATTTTATCCGTCCCGTCAAATGCTCCCTGTTTTACAAATTCAGGTCTCAAATATTCGTCGCGGCCATTTGAGCCCATCTTTAAATCATCAAAACCCGAATAGCTTGAACTAACCAAAGCTGCCCATTTTTTACCTCCCACATTCAAAGTTGCGTGAACTGTTTTTTCAAAATTAGCACTTGAAAATCTGCTCATTACTTTTCCCGAGAAATCAGGTTTGGTTTCAGTGGAGAGTTTTGGTTTAAGAGTATTAAAATTCATTACACCCCCCAAAGCATCACTGCCATAAATTACGGAACCCGGGCCAAAAATTATTTCTGTACTTTCAAGTGAATTGGCATCCAGTGAAATAATGTTTTGCAAATTACCACTTCGGTATATTGCATTATTCATTCTGATTCCGTCAACTACCAGTAAAATTCTGTTAGCCGAGAATCCTCTGATCATTGGACTTCCTCCTCCCATCTGACTTTTCTGAACAAAAACTCCGCCACTTGAACCTACCATATCAGCAGTTGTTTGGGGATTGTAACGTTCAATCTCCGCTGTACTGATTGATGTAATTTTATTAGGTACTTCAGCTTTTGACTGCTCCCAGCGATGAACAGACACGGTTATTTCATCAAGTCTTACCGGATCTTCAATCAACAACACATTGTTTCCCTGTTTTATTATTTTTTCTTTAGTGGAGCTGTATTTAAGAAACGAAGCATGTTTAAACAAAATTTGTTCATCACTCTTGAAATTGTCAATATTTGCAATTCCTTTTTGATCGGTTTGTGTAGAGAATTTTTTTGTTACAAGAATCACTCCGTCAATGGGCTGCCCGGTTTTTGCATTAATTACTTTTATGGATTGTCCAAAGTTGATTTGAGCAAAAGTTATAAATAATGTAAACAGAAGAAGTATTCTCACCCTTAATTTTTTATAATTCTCCGCCCGCAAATAACAAAAATTATGCCCTTATTCGCAAATAATTAAATAAAAAACCGGGAAACATTCGGTATCCCGGTTTTTAGATTAATATCAGATTGTTTCTTGTACTTAAACAAGCCCCTGCGAAATCATCGAATTGGCGACTTTAACAAATCCTCCAATATTTGCTCCTTTAACGTAGTTTACAAAATTATCAGATTCTTTACCATGAGTTACACAAATATTGTGGATATTTTTCATAATAGAATGTAATTTGCTGTCTACCTCTTTCCTGCTCCAGGCCAAACGCATACTGTTTTGTGTCATTTCCAGTCCTGAAACTGCCACTCCGCCGGCATTGGCTGCTTTACCCGGGCCATAAAGAATTTTAGAATTGATAAAATGATGTACTGCATCTTCTGTGCTGGGCATGTTTGCTCCTTCAGCAACTAAAATACACCCATTGGAAGTTAATGTTTTTGCTTCTTCCAAATTCAATTCATTTTCGGTGGCACAGGGTAGCGCAACATCGCATTTTACGCTCCATGGACGTTTTTTTGCCATGTATTCAACATTATATTTTTCGGCATATTCTTTTATTCTCCCACGATGAACATTTTTAAGTTCCATTACAAAATTCAGTTTTTCTTTATCAATTCCATCAGGATCATAAATTGAGCCACTTGAATCTGAAAATGTAACTACTTTACCTCCAAGTTTAAGAACTTTTTCGGCAGCAAACTGTGCTACATTCCCTGAACCTGAAATTGCCACAACCTTACCTTTAAAATTATCATTTCGTGTTTTTAGCATTTCTTCTGCAAAATAAACTGTTCCGTACCCGGTAGCTTCGGGCCGGATTAATGAACCTCCCCAGCCAATGCCTTTCCCGGTTAAAACGCCGGTAAATTCATTTTTTATTCTTTTGTACTGGCCAAATAAAAAACCAATTTCGCGGCCACCCACGCCAATATCTCCTGCCGGCACATCGGTATATGGCCCAATGTGACGTGATAATTCAGTCATAAAACTTTGACAAAAAGCCATAATTTCTCTGTCAGACTTACCTTTTGGATCAAAGTCCGATCCACCTTTTCCGCCACCTATAGGAAGGCCTGTAAGTGAATTTTTAAAGGTTTGTTCAAAACCTAAGAACTTGATAATTCCAAGATTCACCGATGGGTGAAAACGCAGCCCACCTTTGTAAGGACCAATTGCACTGTTAAACTGAACTCTGTAACCCTTATTAACCTGTACCTGTCCTTTGTCATCAACCCAAGGAACTCTAAATAAAATACATCTTTCCGGTTCAACCAATCTTTCAAGTAAAGCAGCTTTTCTAAACTCTTCTTCGTTCTCATCAACTACAAAACGCAGAGAGTTTAATACTTCCTCTACCGCCTGGTGAAATTCTGTTTCTCCAGGATTGTTTGCAACAACTTTCACAATTATTTCATCAACATATGACATCTTACTTTCCCCCTTAAGTAATACATCTGAAAATATGAAAATATTTTTAGGATTTTATCCTATCATTCTTTGAATATGTATACAATATTTTGAGAAAAATAACCTTCTTGTATACAATATTATTTCTTTGAGAGATTGCCAAAACGAGTATATTCGCCAAAAAATGCTAAATCTACACTGCCGACAGGTCCATTTCTGTGCTTAGCGATAATAATTTCTGCTATTGCCTTTTTTTCACTTTCCGGGTCGTAATATTCCTCTCTGTATATAAACATAACTATGTCCGCGTCCTGTTCAAGGGCTCCAGACTCACGTAGATGACTCAGACTTGGGCGTTTATCCTGGCTTTGCTCTGCAGCACGGGATAACTGGGAAAGAGCAATAATTGGGATATTTAACTCCCGGGCTAAAGCTTTAAGAGATCTTGATATGTAA
>CAJXZG010000079.1 GCA_913063265.1 uncultured Prolixibacteraceae bacterium
CCAAGGTGCATCAATGTTGCCACAGGATATTGCAGTCCGGCTTTCGGACCAGCGATCTGGAGTAAGGAAGTATCCGTTACCGCCAAGACCATTTTCATTTCCTCCAAAATAAGCCATCATTACCGCTTCCGTATTATCAACATCTGAAAATATATAACCTTCCAGGGTAATGGCTGTATAGGTATTGATAGCAATATCTGCGGCAGGTAATTCAATGTAATCTCCATTTGCAGCGGCAGTATAAGCCCCATTTGCAATTGTTCCTGCACCCATTAGCATACCATGAGCATTGCCAACCACATCATTAGCTGTTCCATCATCGAAGGTATATGAATGCATTAAAGTAAATTCTTCAGCTGTACTAAATGCAATGCTATAAGTTTTTGTTGAACCGTTTTCTGCTGTAACAAGAACTGCAGCATTTCCGCTACCTGATGAAACATCTACCTCGCCGTCACCTTCTAATGTTGATCTTTCATCATTTGCAACCGCTGATACATTAACAGTTGTGGTCCCGGCCGGTATAACTACAGAATAGCTCGTTACGTTTGGATCAAATACAGGAATCAAATCACCAACATCAACACTTAGTGATGCAAGAGTTGCGTCGGTAGATATATCTCCAAGGAAATATTTGGCTCTTTCAGCAACTGTTGCGGCATCCATTTGACCACTGTAAATGTTAAATTCATTTGTGGTTCCTAACCATGTTGGGTCATTATATGCTCCGAACCCAAACCAGGCATTTGAACCCGCAATATTTCTTATCAGATAATTTTCATTCATCGCGCTTTTTTGCGCCAATACTCCATCTACATACCAATATATGGTATCATTTGAAACTACGCTTACATAGTGGTGAATTTCACCTGTACCCGGTTCTGTAGATGCAGCCTGATTCTCGCCACTTCCCAGGTTTAATACTGCCCTGGCCTGGTTATTATTACCGGCTAGAGAAATAAAGAAACAATTGCTACCACCGGAAGTATTTCCAAAATAAGTATACATGGTCCATCCCGGATTTGCACCTGTTGTAACATGCATTTCCATTGTAAATGATGGATATGTATTTAAGGCAATTTCCTCAGCCGGAAGAATAACATAATCACCTTCTGCTTCTGCAATAAAGGTTCCATCGGCAAATGTACCTCCTTGAACAGTACCATCAGCATCTCCAACCTGATCATTGGCTGTTCCATCATCAAATGTATAAGAGTGCATCATAGTAAGTTCTGTGTCGGAGATATAGTGAATAAAATATTCCCTTGTAACAGATGCGTCGGCAGCTGCAGTAACTGTAACTGTTATTGTTCCTTCTTTATCTGAAACATCAACTGTTCCGATACCCGTAATTACAGGAGGTGTTACGGAGTCGCGAGGTGTTGCTGCTACTTCAACAGAACTTGTATTTAAAGGTAGGGTAGCATAGTAATTTGTATAAGCAGGATCAAATGAAGGCTTAAGAGATACTCCGTTTATGCTTAAACTGGCAAGATGAACATCATGTTCTGTAACCACATCCTGAGGTAATTTAAGGTTTAAAACAGTTAATGGATCATTTGCTTCGCTGCGCCATTTGTCACAATAAAATGCAGAATTAAGTAAACCATCATTAGTTCCCAACATATTATTGCTTGCACTAACTTGTTGTCTTCTTACAGAAATAATTCTAAACCTTCCTGGTTCAAATTCATTAATGATAAAACGGGCACTGTCAAGACCTACCACAGGAAGATCAGGGTAAACTTCCAAATCATATACATTGGCAGAAGTACGGGAAATACACATATAATGTCCTGACTTATTGCGAATATAATATTGGCCGTCTACACCACCATCTTCAAATTGCCAGATTTGAGAACTATCCTGATAAGCGGCATCAGCCAGAATTACCTGGTTAAATGATGCACCGCTTTCATCTGCAACCAATCCATTTACTTCATGAACAAGGTAAAAGTCTTGTCCTGTCATAAACACGGAAGTACTGATTTCAACCATATATTCTTTAGTCGCATTACCGTCTTCCGAAGTAACCATAATAGTTGTTGATCCATTGCCATCAGTCAGGGCAATTGTTCCTCCACCGGTAACTGTTGCATTTTCCCAATTAGGAATTCCGGTTACATCCACACTTGTTGTTCCTGTTGGAACAATTGCAGTATAGGATGTTTCATCCATATGGAATTCAGTTGTAAACGAACCAACTGATAATTCAATACCGGCTAATGTTGCTGCTTCTTCTCCCGGTGAAGGCCATACAGCAAAAATGTATGATGATTTTGTTACTCCATCAAGAGCAGTTACCTCAACTTCAAAATCAATACCATCATCTTTGTCAAATGTAATAATACCATCTTCAATTTCATTTCCCAGTCCGTCGATAATTGAAATATTAACACCTCCAACAGCTGGTATTGCGTCAACTGTAATAGTTGTGGTTCCGTATGGTACAGTAATTTCATAGATATCATTTGATGGATCAAATGATGGATCCATTACTCCAACATCAATTGTTAATGTATCAAGCGAAGCATTGGTTAAATCTAAACCTAAATAATTACCTGCTCGTACGGCAATTGTGTTTTGGTCAAGAGTACCGTCGTAAATATTAAATTCCTCAAGGCTTGCATTATAATTTGGATCATTCCAACCATCAACACCCCTGAATAAATTTGCCACATCAGTACCTAGGGTACTAATAAAATCTGCACCGCTCGTGGATGCTTCCGCAATTACTACTCCGTCAAGATAATAAGTAAGCGCTTCAGAATTAAGGACAGCTGCAATATGGTGTTTTTCCCCATCGTCAACTTCATATCCTCCTAAAAGTGCTGTGATAGTTGTAGCTGTATTATTAGCCTCAATACGGGTTTCATTTCCTGCCCTTGTAGGTTGAATCCAGAAACAACCATTACCCGGAGTGGAAGTACCGAAATACGCCAGCATGGTATAACTTGAATTTAATACCTCACCGGTTTCCACGAAAGCTTCCAGGGTTACCGCAGAGTAAGTATTCATGGCAAGCGCTACTCCATCAAGAGATATCCAGCCGTCGCTGTTTACTGTTGCTCCTGACACTGTAGCTTTACCGTCAGCAATACTGATTTTATCCCCTCCGAGAACACCATTTACAGTTCCGGTTTGATCAAACACTGTTGTTTCATCATACGTTCCGTCTTCAAAGGTGTAGGAGTGTTTTAGGGTTGCCTGACTAAAACCTACGTTTGAGCCTAATATGCTCAAAGTAAATATTGTTAAAAAAAGCCAAAGTAATTGTTTTTTCATAATGTTTAATTTAAAATGTTTTATCAGTGAAAATCTTTTGGAAGCAAATTAGTTTTTATCCTTTGTTAAATAGAGCTAAATTTTCATCTTTTTTGAGTTACAAATTCGTCAGTAGAAAATTAAATCAATAATTATTAAAGTGTAATTGAAACGTTTATGGTAATATGTCATGTTTTACTAACAAACAGATGTTTTTTTAACAATTATCAATTTACAGGTATTTCTTTATTCGTTATGTTTTAAATTTTGTTTCATTAAACAATAATTATTTCTTATTTGATTTTGATCAAATTTACAGGTAATTTACCTTCTGCTATCAATAAATAAATTCCTGGGTTTAGCGAACTGATATCCATTTCATATTGTGTCGTGGACATTAAAACAATTCGGCCTGACATATCTATAATTTTTACAATGCCTGGTTTTTTTAAGTTGAGATACACCTTGTTTTTTGCAGGATTTGGATAAAATGTAAATTCCTGCTGATGTAAGGTTTGTGCAGTCGCTGTTCCTATTTCATCCTGATTTGTTGCAATATCCATAATCATCCATGCAAAGTCGTCTGCTTTTATTTCGGCCTCATTTCCTGAATATTCTCGCTGTTTGGTTAATTCCAGTTTAGAATTTCCGGTTTTTGAATAACGTAAGGTAGAGGCAAAAATATCTTCATCTGATAATAAATTAGCAAAGACAGCAGGTTCTGAATAAGTGGAATCGTAGGAAATTTCAATGGGGGCCGAGGCAATTTTAGAGCCACTGTAATTTCTTCCAACCATAAATCGTTTACCATCGACTTTCCCTGTCCCCGGCTCAATAGCAAGATAATTAACCGTTTCCGGGCTTAAAAGAGCCGTAACAGCCTCTTCACTTTTTAAACGCATTTCAAATCCGTTTGCAGTTACATTTCTAATGGCAATCGTTAACGGATAAAAATTATTGCCCGATGCAAGTGTGCAGAAAACGGCTGGTGGCTCATCAAAAGATTCATTAAACATAACTGATGTCCATTCGCGGGTAACACCGGATAGTTTTCCGGCTTCTGATTTTAATCCGCCAAAATCCAAAGTGCCTTCCGGTAAAGCCAGATTTGCCAAAATCTCTGGTTCAGAAATCTCAGGATTGTTTTGATATGACCAGGGGAAAAAGTAAAAATTATACGACGTTCTGGAAATACCGTTTACAAGCTGAGTCATTGAAACAGTGTTGTTAAAGCCTGGCGCTCCCAGGATTATTATCGGATTTGCTGAATATCTCTTTGAAAAATAAGAAGTATTTACATCAAAACTATTGATGTGAAAATTACCCGTCTGTAATACATTTTCACCTGAAGTCTGATAATAAGTTTCAAGGTTGGAATATAAATAAGCTCCATTTGCAGTTAGCAGTTTCAAACGGTAAGTAACTTCACCATAAAGTTCCGGATCAAGAGGATCAAGATAAAACTCATTCGAGCTGTCTTCAGTAGTAAATATGGTTTCAAAAATACCATCATCTATTTTTTTCTCCAGAATATATTTTCGCGAAAGCTCTCCGTTTGGATCTTCCCAACTTACCCTTATTGAGTTTCTCAGGGTAAAATATCGTATTGAAAGTTCAGGATTTTTGTAATTCCAGTGCGGTATAACTTCTTTGTCGCTGTTAAATGCTATTGTTGATTGGTTTTGAGCATAATAATCGCCGGCAAGTGTCAGTTCTCCATTCAGTATAATTGCCCGGCAGTCTTCTACCCAATTGTAGATAAAATAACGCTCAATAAAACTGGCGGTATCCAAAACATTAAGTATTCCTTTCAGGTCATTAAGTTGTTTATTTGCATTAGCTTCGTTGTATCCCCGGCCATCCGGCCACCATTCATTGGTCCAGTTGGCTCCGTTGTTCCATTCTGTAATCCATAATGGCCTTCCTGTTTGTTCGTGAATGTATTTCAAATCGTTGTACCAGCTTTGTGGTGACTTTCCACCCCAGTAACAGTGCAGGGCTACAAAATCCACCCTGTAATTCAATTCGTCACATTTATTTATAAAATCGAAAAGATTACCACCGTTTCCACCCCATGGATTCGACCAGGCGGGGGAACCAATTCTGAGACCCGATTTCATCATTTCCGGCCATAAATCAATCATGTCCTGGAATTGCATATTTGCCTGGTCGGGCCGATCAGGTTCGTTAAATCCCAAAAGGTGAGATACATTTTGTTTGGCATTAATATCTCCCCACGAAGGCCATCCTCCATTTTGGCGAATAGGGGAATACTCATAATTTGTTGTTGTAGTTCCGCCCACATTCCAATCGTAATAACAGGTTACGTTTGCCATTTGAATTTCATTTGCATTCCATCCACACCATCCTTTTTTACTTACCCATTCGTGTTTAAACACGCGAATAAAAGAAACGGTATTATAAAGTTCATCCGGTAAAACATTCATTACCAGATCCTCATTATCAGCGATAAATACCCTGCTGTAACCTGTTCCATCAGCATTGTTGGCAAAAGTTGCCATATATCCACGTTTTAATCTGAATGATTTAACGGAATTATCAAATTCATCCAAATTGTTGTGGTAAGTCTGTAGTATAAGTCTGAGTGAATCTCCCTGATTGTTTTCACCTGTATAAACTGTAAGTGGTTTAAATGAATAGCCATGTGGCAAAATAACAGTTCCATGTCCGTAAATAGCAACCCGTCCGTTTGCTCCGTTATTCAGCACCTCTCCGTTTATAAAAATACTTGTTCTGTAATCGGAAAGAACTTCTGCGGGCCGGATGTTATCAAAGAACAACCAGGCATCTTCATGTTCTATATTAACCGTACTGTTTAACAGGGCTGTTCTTGAAGTTTTGATATGAAATTCTAAGGGAGAAGAAAGTACCTTGTTTTCATTTGTTAAACGTTCCACATATTCCTTTTCTATTGAAAAAGAAGAATAAGACAATCCAATAAACAGAATTGTTAAAAGTATTGACAGAGAAAATTTTTTGCCTGATAAAAGCGGAATTTTTATAATATTTTCGTCCATTAAGTTGATTAATGATTTAAATGATTGACCACAATTTTTTTACTTATTTGTCCGTCTTCATTTATAATTTGAAGCGTGTACATTCCTGATGGAATATTTGTTACGTCAATTTCTCCTTTTGATAAACCTGCTATATCTCTTTTCAAAACCAATTTACCATAAATGTTATACAAGCTTAAGGTAGATTTATTCCTCTTTTGGGGAGAATCATATTCGAAATTCAGTATTTTATCTACCGGATTGGGATACAGATTCAAAGCTATTTCGCTTTTGTATGAAAGGTGATCTGCACTTGAAATAACGTCCGATACAAGTTTCGCAATTTCCTCCGGAGATAATTCATAATTATAAATTCTGAAATCATCGATATGACCATCGAAAAACAAGGCATAGTTTTGGGCACGCCCAATATAATTCATAATGGGTTTAAAATCAATCGGACGGGTGGAAATATTTGTTGCTTCGTCTGCCAACTCTCCGTTTACATACATCCTGGCATAATTCGTTCCCAGAGTAATTGCAATATGCGACCATTCGCCTTTTGGCAGGGGAGAAGCACTCAAACGTTTTTCCGATCCCCCGTTTTTAATTGAAAAACGTAACCTGGGTGTTAGGTTCATGTATTCGTTCTCATCGTTGCCAAAATCGAATATACGTTGCAGAAGTGAGCCTCCGTTCCAATACACCCATGTACTGATGGTAATTTCTTCCTGATTGGCCACGGTAGCCGGAAGTTGTATAAATGAGTCTTCACCATTTAGTGAAATCGCTTTGGCATTGGCTTTACCTTCAACATAATTTATTTCGCCAAGGGTTGCAGCATGATTTAGGTTGATGCTGCTGTCCAGAGTATTTTCATAAAACTTATAATGGGCAACCAGGTTGTTATCTCCGGTGGTGGTTGCCTGTACAGCATCCGAATAAGGAGAACTGTTCAGTGATTTATCCACCGCTTTTATTTTGTAGAAATATGTTCCTGTTTCAGTACATGTATTGTCAACATAAGCTGTGTTTTTTACATTTCTTGCAATAGTATTGTAAGGTCCTTCTTCTGTTGAAGCACGAAAAATATTATAATCTTCCACATCTTCTTCTGAATTAGCTGACCACTCTAATAGAACGGATTCTGCACTGGCACTGGCAATCAGGTTCAGGGGTGCATCAGGTGCATCTAATTCCACATTTGCACCAACCGGAATAAAACGCCATTGTTGGTTGCCTCCACCATCTTTTTCCCATTGCTGAATATTTGCTCCATTGGCCTGACTGTTATTAGCCACCTCAAGACATTTGGCGCTAAACTGGTTACGTATATAAAACCAGCCATCATCAGCGTATTCGAGATACCAGACCTGGTTGAGTGACTGTCTTCCGTCCCACCATGTTCCCTTTTCCCACATGATGGTATTGCCACCATTGTCCAGTGATGCATTGGTTATATCCAGTTCTTTTCCACCGTGTACCCCGGTTATGGTAAAATAACTGAAATCACCTCCGTTGCGTGGATTTATGGGTTTTACGTTCCATTGCTGGTATGTAGCTCCGTTTGATGTATTTTGTCTGATATTTGTACCGTTTGAAGAAGAGCCGTTGGCAGCTTCCATCACCTTTCCGCTATTTCGGTTTACCAGAATATACTTACCATCAATAACGGGTTGAATATCTTCACCCCAGGTTATGTTTATTACTTTTTCGCCATTTGTATGTTTTGGAGTACCATAAGTATTTGGATCACCGGTTGGTAATTCTATAACATATTCGCGTTGCGGGCCATGACCGTCATAATATACATCCCTGTCTTTGGATACAAAACGAAAAGTTGTACTAACTCCCTGCCGTTCTGAACATCCTATAAAGGCTTGCACTTTATCATTCATATTGCGATATACCGAAGCTGCGGTCCAGTTGGGACGGTGTTCAGCATAAGCCAAACGAGTTCCATTTGAAGCTTTACAAAATTCACCACGGGCGTATTCTGCGGTTCCCCACCAGATACCGGTTTGTAAACCATATTCCACACCTACCATAGCTTCCATAACATTGTGTAATTCATCGTTGGTGGCATGGTCTCCATTGGCTCTTACTTCCTGATAAAAATCTGCATAGGAATCAAAAACTCCCGCCAACTGGTGCGTATTTCCTTCTTCCAATCCTGCTGGATTCAGATAATTATACCAGTATGATGCCTGGTCATTATTAAGTGTATTTCCCCCTGAAATACGAATACTGTCGAATCTGGGAATTTTCTTTAATTCAAAAATAATATTGTAAAAATCATCTATGGTTCCCTGACCGGTTTGAGAAAAATCCGGTTCATTAAATGGTGAAGCGGTAATTACCTTTAAGCCAGCATCCTTGTGCATTTCTGCAGTTATGTCAATCAGTTTAGCCCAATTCTGTGGGTTTCCCTTAAAATAGGGATGCACACTTGGGTGATCTGAATTAAGAGCTACAGTCGTGGTTGGATCTAACTGTCTGTTAATAATATTTATTCGTTTCCTTGTATCGATCAGAGCTTCTCCCTGTAAAGCTGAATCCCCAACCAATTCATTTGTTGGCATAAATGATGACCTGACCACATTTACGTTTTCATTTCCCATAAATGCAATACCCCTGATGATGTTCACTTCATCTAACCAGGCCAGGTCGAGCCCCCAGTTAACCGGTTTTGATTCTCCCTCATTTGAAAGATTATAAAGCGCTGTTCGGTCAGCATAAGGAAAAGCTTTAATATTATCACTTCCACTTGCTGTTTCCTTTCTGTCCTGCGCCTGAACCAGAAAATTTTGAACAGAAAAAAACAAAATCAATATTATAATGTGATGTAGAAATCTCATAATTTCTTTTTTTAATTTATTCCTTAGTTAATTGATATTTTAAATAATCAATGAATTATTATACAAAACAAAACTAATAAAGGAGCATTTTTAATAAAGTCATGAACAGGTCAAATAACATAAGGAAACTCTGCAAATGTAAAGATTGCCAATTCCTGTACTGTGGATTCTAAATCAGTAATAAATTACTCTTTCAATTAATTTAAAATCAATTTTTTTGTAATTATCGTATCGCTGAATTCAACATTTAAAAAATAAATACCGCTTGGTTGATTCTCAAGATTTAATTCAACCTGATTCGATAAAATTTTATTTGCAAAATGTATTGTACGTCCATCCATATTCGTAATTTGAATTGATTTTATCTGGTTTGCCTGATTGATCTTCAGGTGAAATTTACCATTTCCCGGATTAGGATAAACAACAACAGAAGAGGCTTTTACATCATTTGTGCCGGTAATCTTGGTAACTGAAAGAAATCCTTCAGCAATTCGATTAACATCCCAGGCTAATCCTTCACCCGGAAATTCAGGTTCTACACTTTCAAATTTTCCGGAAATGTTTTCAGCTTCAAATATTTTAAAAACATCACCGGCTTCAAATGTTGAATTATTTATTTCTGAAATTTTTAAAGTACCGGAAAGCATAATATTTTTCGATGACTTTAATAAGTCGCTTTCTCCTGAAATTTTATTGATTTCGATTTCCAGAAGATTCTCCTGAACCAGCATAATGTCTTTTTCCAAATAAAGCGTTCCTGTTCCATCAGTCCCGGGTGCAACAATAGCACCACTGTTTAGGGTAACTTCACCTTTTATAATTCCTTCTCCTGAAAGTGTTCCGCGGTTTTTGACTGTTACTTCACCGTTTACAATATTTTCACCCTTGCGAATGCCACCGGATAAAATGGTTAGTTCATTGTTTATATATCCCTTACCAATCAGACTACCCTGAACATTAACCGGCCCGTTTAAACTGGCGGATGCTCCCATATTACAAGTCCCATTTGTATAAATACCAACTGTTCCCTGAATGGAACCGTTTCCTTCCAATGTAGCACCGGATCTGACAAAAACTCCACCTGTACCTGTAGCACTGCCGGAAGAATTGTTAACTACAAGCGAACCTTCGTAAATATTGGTAGCACCTGAATAATCATTTGCCCGGGTAATTGTCCATTTTCCTGAACCATGTTTATTTATACTTGAGTTTCCTGTAATAAGGCCTGAAAAAGTTGCATTATTATTGTTGTACCCGACACTCCATGTTCCGGATGCCAAAGTGGAATTTGTATTACCGGAAAGAGCACCTATTTTGGTAGCTCCTTTTAAGTTGTATGCGTAAATCTTTCCGTTTAATTCAACATTGGCATTCTCATATCCATAGTTGTTATTGATACGCCAGTCGCCACCATCATTGTCAGTGGTAATTTCAATTGTACCGGAAAATTCTGACCAATCTCCATTAAGGTCGTTTCTTACCCATGGTGAAAACAAATTTAATTTCCCGGAACCCAATAATTTCCCTGTCAATGAACTTCTGCTATCCAATTTCAATGTACCGGTTTTGCCTTCGGGAACTACAATATGCCATCTGCAACCATCGGTGTAGGAATAAGCGTTATCAAACATTGCCAGTGTTCCTCCGTTAAAAGTTACTGTATCTCCCAATCCGGAAATATTTGCCGAATCATCAGTTAATTGAATTGTGCCTGAATTTATTACTGTTCCCTTATGAACATTACCTTTTTTTAATGACAAGGTACCAAAGCCGTTTTTTATCAATCGGCCGTTTCCGCTTAGTTTTTCTGTAATGGAAAGATTTGTATACTTACTGGATATATTTATTATACCGTCATTAATGCCAAAGGTAAAACTCCTGTCGGTAGTCATATCTGAGATACTATAAATTTCCAGTTCACCTCCGTTGATATGAATTTTGGAAGATTCACCTTTTGCAGTCCCAATGCCTGAAACATAACCTGCATTAACAAGTTCAGGAATCCTGATTAACCCATTTTCAATTATAGTATTTCCCGTGTAGGAATTCTTTGTTCTCAGGATTAATGTTCCTGTGCCTTTTTTAATAAGGTCTGCATTTCCGGTAAAAGACCCTGTTCCACGAATGTCATAATCTATATCTGCATCAAACATAAAATTTGAAATTGCATATTCATCCTGTATCTCTACAATCGTTTCAATTCCGGTATTGTCAAATACGACTGAATCTTCTCCAAGAAAATAGTCTGTGGTTCCTTTGTTTAACCAATTCAAACGGTTGAATAAATCCCATTTATTATCCACATTGCCATTCCATACAACCTTTCCCGGAAGTCGGGTAGCTGAAACAACCAGTTTTAGTTTATGATCTTCAAATTTTAATTCATAAGGTACGCCAGAAATTCCTTTTATATCAATATCATCAATGTTTCCAATTATTGAATCATTTACCGACATTAACACATATTCTCCGGCAGATAATTTCCCGTTTAAACGATTTATTACAATAGAAGTAGATCCCGGAATTTCAAGATTCCCTTCGATTACTATTATATCGTTTAATTTATTAGATGCTTCAGGGTCATCAGAAAGATCCATAAAAATATTTGAACTCATATTTGCTGTAAGCGCTTCTGAAATAAAGATTGTATCAGCTGATGAATTTGCTTCACTTACAACGAGGTTGGCAAATTCTTCAAGTACAATTCCATTGTTGTATTTGCCACTTCCCGCAGCAGTAGCAAATCTTTTTACCAGAACTTTGCTGTTTTCCAGTGTTCCGTTGTTTGTTAATTGTCCATCCCAAATCCGTGTAATTCCTGTGTAATTGTTTGAATTTTCCAGAGTAAGTTTTCCACTTCCTGATTTTGTCAGACTGGTATTTCCATCAATACTTCCTGAGCCTTCAAAAACAAAATCGATGGGTGAAATTATACGAACATTTTCCGGTTTCAACGAACCTTCAAGAATGATATTCGAATTATTATCACCTGAAATATCAAACAGTACTTTATCTCCGTCTGAATAAGTCGTCGTTACATTATTTGCGGTCCAGGCTGATGTGTTTTCTATATCCCATTTTCCTGAACTCCAGACTTTTTGATCAGGAAAAAGAATTGGGGCAGGAGGGACAGAATCCATTTCTGTACCAATAAAAAAACTGGTATGCGGAGGTTGATTATACGAATTAGGTTGCCATCCTATAGCTGCACGATATTGAGGGTCGTGCATTAAGGTGTAAATTTTATAAGTGGTTAAATCTGTAGTTGTGTACAAACGAAGTGCACTGTTATCGGAAGTTCTCCAGATAACTTCTTCACGCCAGTCACCTAAAATATCCGCACTAAGCGATGGAGTGCCTTTGGTCCAGTTATTTGATAAGGTTCCGGAAGCATACAAAAGTTGGGTATTTGCGCCATTGTTATACTTTGTAATGGTTCCTACGCCATGGTCAGAATACCATGCATGATCCAACATTTCACGCGTTACATCTCCATCCCACCAGATAAAAAAGTTCATGGAGGAAGGAGGGGTTAAATTTGTAATGGCATCGCCGGTTGAACTTAAAAACGGAAATCCTGTGGGGCCCCACATTTCCATACCCGGGTAATCGGGTGTAATATCTGCACAACCTGCCCGGCCCATATCCCGGCCAATATTGGTGTAGTGCAATATTTCTCCTGATTTGGCATCCCGGTAATTGCCTCCTGTTGAATTCTCCAGGCACCCAAAAAATTCCAGGCCATCGCGGTATGGATTTATGTCTGTCAAATGTTGGGCATCGCCGTGCCCGAGTTTGGTTGAATATAGTCCTTGTCCATTGTCATCCATTACCATGGAACCATAATTAACTTCATCTTTGCCATCGGAATCCACATCTCCCTGGGTTAAGTTGTGGTAGCCTTGTTTTGCAAAATCTGCATTTGAATTCGAATCAAAATTCCACTTTTTGCTCAGGCTTCCATTTTCAAATTTCCAGGACTCCAGTACAATTCTTTCATAAATTCCACGGCTGATAACCACGCTGGGATTTTTCCCGTCCTGATAAGCCACCGTGAACATACATTTTGTTGCCCGATGACCTCCATCTTTGGCATTTCCCCAGTCAGCCAGGTTTCCTCTGGGAATGTAATTTGCGCGGTCCAGTTCTTTTCCGGTCATTCCTTCAAGCACAGAAAGATAATCAGGACCTTCTGTGCGATATCCTGCTGATGAAATTGAATGCCGGTAATTTATAATCCCATCATTATTTGCATCGCCATTATTATTCCCAATACCATCAATAAAACCATCTGATGTCCTAAGAATTACTTCAGCTTTTCCATCACAATCCAAATCCCAAACCAGAAAATTAAATTCAACATCGTTATAAATATTGGGACCCATATTCACCGCCCAAAGAAAAGTACCATCCATTTCGTAGGCTTCCAGAAAATGATAATCATTTGATTCAACACCTCCAGTGGCCAAACGTTTTACTACGATTTCATATTCGCCATCACCATCCAAATCTCCAACCGAAGCATCATTTAAAATATAGTTATTGTACCCTCCATTTATTTTCCGAACGGGAATGTCGATATAATTTTTTGACCAAACCGAAGCCGATTCTTCCGTTTGCTGTTCAACGCCATTTACCAAAACTTTTATGGAATAGTTTGAGTTTTCTGAACCACTTTTATCCAGAATGTTACTTGCCCCTGTGATGGGTTGACTATTCACCAAACTTCCATCTCTGTAAAGGTTGTAGGCAATGTTTTCGTTTTCGGTACCAAGAACTCTCCAGCTTAAAAATACTCCTTGTGCTGTTTTTACCGCAACTAATCCATGATTTAAGTCTTCCATTAAACGCTGTGCGTTTACATTTACCGAAAAAAATAACATTAACGCAGTAAAAAATGCCCAATATTTTTTTAAAATCATCCCGTGTATTAAAATTTTTAATTCTTCTTTTTTTCTAAAAATTATTGGTTCAGTTGCAACAAGAAGGGAAGTCTAAAACTGTAGTTTTTTCAAATCAATCATTAACCGTTTTAAATTTATAAATACAAATGGAGTAGTATTCCTCCCCGCTATTTAAAACAACACTCGGAAAATCTGCTTTGTTTGGACTATCCGGAAAATGCTGGGTTTCCAAACAAAATGCACTTCTGTGTCCATAGCTGATATTGTTTTTGCCGATGTCGGTACCATCCAAAAAATTTCCTCCATAAAATTGCAATCCCGGTTCTTTGGTGTACACTTCCATAACTCTGCCTGATTCCGGCTCAATAACTTTAGCTGCAACAATTGCAACATCGTTGCCGGTATTTAGTACCCAATTGTGGTCGTATCCTTTGCCCAGTTCCAATTGTTCGTTGCTGGCACTTACCCTTTCGCCAATGGCTGTTTCCTCTCTAAAATCGAAGGGTGTTCCCTTTACAGTTGCCAATTCTCCGGTCGGTATCAAACCTGCATCAACAGGAGTATACAGGTCGGCGTTGATATACAGCAGATGGTTGTTAATTTCAGAACTTCCGGCATCTTTCAGGTTAAAATAGGTATGGTTTGTTAAATTCAGAATTGTGTTTTTATCTGAACTTGCAAAGTATTCAATTTTAAGTTCGTTCGATTCGGTTAGCTGATATTTAACCTTTACACTTACCGTGCCGGGGTAGCCGCCTTCCATATCCGGAGAAACATAGCTAAAAACTATCGAAGAATTGTCGACATTTTCAACTTCCCATACTTGTCGGTGAAATCCATTTCCTCCTCCATGCAAGTGGTTTTCCCCATCATTTTTCTCCAATTGATATTCAACACTGTCGATGCTAAAAACGGCATTGCCAATACGGTTTCCGTAACGGCCAATTGTTGTTCCAAAGAAATTTTCTTTTTTCTCAACAAACTCCTTACCTGTGCCATATCCTACCACAATGTCGCCAAATTCACCATTTTTATCCGGAGTGTAAATACTTACCACCCTGGCTCCAAAATTTGTTAACTGGCAAATTAAGCCATTTTCATTTTCAAGCGTGTAAAGCCGGATGTCCTTGTTATTATGATTATAAACAAAATCATCAGCTGATATTACAGTCAGTTTCTCTTTTTGCCCGCATGCTGTGAAAAGCAATATTGTGATCAAAAAATACAGTTGTTTCATTTTCATTTTTTTACAGAGTTTTATTTGAACTAAAAAACAGAAGATTTATAATTGTTATTTATTCTACCAGAAATATATGTAAAAGGCAATTGTGAATCCAAGAATTATTAAAGTGTGCATCACATCCCACTGATTCCAGCTTGCCCGTGAAAGGGCCTTTTGTTCCCCTGTTAACGATGCAAATGTAAGTCCTTGTATTTGAGTCTCATCTGCCTTTTTTGTAAATTGACTTACCACAAAAATTACCAGCAAACTGAAAACCAACATACCTCCGCTAAAAAACAGCCAGTTTACTCCGTAAAACAGTTTGTAAAACCAATTGCTTACACCGGTTTCAAGTGCCCATATTTTTACATCGGTAAAACCATCTGCCTTCGCCAATGACGTATATAATACTTTTGCTCCAATCCGAATAATACCTATAACAAAACCTGCTATCATACCCCACATTCCGGCTTTTGGTGTTGCTTTGGTCCAAAGTACACCCAAAAGGAAAGCAGCTGCAATCCCGGGAGAAAGTACGGATTGAACATCCTGCAAATATTCATACAAAACATTTCCAACGCTACGCATGATGGGTATCCACAAAATTCCAAGAATAACTACTACAACTGTTGCAATTCTTCCTACTCTAAGCAATTTTTTTTCGGTTGCACTTGGTTTAAATTTCTTATAGAAATCGATAGTAAATAACATTGCTGAAGAGTTAAACAGTGAAGCAAGCGAACTCATCAAAGCTGCCAAAATACCTGAAACAACCAGTCCCTTTACACCAGCCGGAAGAAGTGTTGCCACCATTGTCGGAAATGCAGCATCTGATGAAGTTAAACTAAATACCTGCCCATTGATTACCACGCCTTTCTGAGCCATTGCAAAGGCAATCATTCCCGGAATCAGAAAAAGGAAAACCGGTGTTAATTTTAAATAGGCTCCAAAAATAGTACCCCTTCTGGCTTGTGTTTCATCTCGTCCTGACAATACACGCTGCACAATATACTGGTCGGTGCACCAATACCAGAATCCAATTACCGATGAGCCTATTAATACTCCCAGCCATGGAAAATCCTGATCTCTGTTACTTCGGATAAGATTGGTCATAGTATCACCGTAGTCATTGATTTGTACGGCACTTGCAATACGCAACATTTCATCCCAGCCACCAACCGCTCTGAGTCCAAGAACCACAATTATAATTGATCCCAGAAGTAAAATAGGTGTTTGCAATACAGAAGTATAAAGAACCGATTTCATTCCGCCTATAACAGTATAAACAGCAGTAATTAATACCAGGCCGATTGCTGAAATCCAGAAAAAATCAATTCCCCAAATTGATTCAATACCAAACACTTCCTTAAAAACCAAGCCTCCAGCATAAACTGTTACAGCAACTTTAGTTAATACATAACTTACAAGCGATATGAGTGATAATATGGTTCTTGATTCTTTGTTATACCTACGTTCTAAAAATTCGGGCATTGTTGTTACCATACTTCTTGAATAGAAGGGAACAAAAACCCAGCCCAAAATCAGTATCATCCAGCCCTGTATTTCCCAATGGGCCATTGCCATGCCACTTGAAGCACCGGCGCCAGCCAGTCCGATAAGGTGCTCAGAACCAATGTTTGAAGCAAAAATTGAAGCTCCAATTGCTACCCATGTAGCATCGCGACCTGCCAAAAAGTAGTCACCCGAAGTTTCTTCTTTTTGCCTAAATACCCAAACAATGATTCCAATCAATACTGTCGCAAATCCAGCAATTACAATCCAGTCTAATGTTGCCATAGTTTTAATTTATATCTGTTAGTAAATTCTTAATTTTGTCTGATATAATTTCCAAAATAATTTTATCGAATTTCAACTTTAAACGAAGCAGGCTCTAACCAGTTGGAAGAAAAATTTATTTGAATTTCTCCTTCACTGTCAGCGGCTTTCACATAGGCAATCATTCTACCATGATATACACGATGTTTGTTATCTGTGTAATCCGACATATCGGAATTGTTGCTTGCCTCTAAACCCAGTAGTTCTGCGTCACCATCAATATTGCAAATGATTTCATCATCTGACAGCATAACAGGAATACCGTTTTCATCGACAACCTGAATAACAATTTGTGCAATTCCTCCTTTTGAGATTGATTTTTCACCTTCAATTATTTTAATGGCAGCCGGACGGTCAGATGATTCTATTGCATATTGACTAACATTGTTCCCGTTGTTATCATATCCAATGACCTCCAGTTTACCATGTGTGTAAGGTATATCCCAGAAAATAATTCCTGTATTTTCATCATAGGATTTTTTCTCTCCAACAATATTTCCATTCAATTGCAGTTCTGCCTCAGCTGCATTATTGTAGCAAACAACTCTTATTAACTGATCTTCTTTATAATTCCAGATCGGCCATGCATCCATCGACAAACGGTTTCTTCCTTTTTGGGGAGTAGGGTAGGTTCCTAAGTAAGCCATTGGTTTTTCTGACCAAAGCGATTGTCGGAAATAGCCTCTTGGTTTAATAAAACCACCAAAATCGAGTAAGCCTGAATAAAAACCACGTGATGGCCAGCGCCCTGATTCTCCCAGGTAGTCAATTCCTGTCCAGAGAAACTGTCCAAAAATAAAATCACGGGAAGTCACTGCCTTCCATGCATTGAGGTCATGTCTGTTTTCACTTCCATAAATTACACGATTTGGATATTTCTCATGATCACTGTCGTATAAACTTTCAGTATAATTATAACCTGCTATGTCCAGCGCAAAAGGATATTCAGTTTGATTTGACATCGCAACTCCGGCTAACCCGGCTGTAACAGGTCTTGATTGATCGTAATCTTTTACAACTTTTACCAAACGTTTGGCAATATCTCCAAGACGCATGGCATCCGGAGCATCTTTTTTGAATCCTCCAAAAATAGGTTGTGTGAATCCGGTTTCACCACCACCGTTTAAAACCGGGTGGGAATATGGATCATTGGGATAATCAACTTCGTTTCCAATACTCCATGCGAAAACTGAAGGATGATTCCGATCCCTTTTAACCATGTCGGCTAAATCCTTTTCTCCCCATTCTTTAAAAAAATCATAAGATCCCTGAAATCCCGGAGTCCCGACATTCCATCCTTCTATCCATTTACGTTTCGGAAATTCCCATTCGTCGAAGGCTTCATTTAATACAAGCAACCCTGTTTCATCACAAAGATCGTACAAATCAGGTGCCTGTGCATTATGGCTTGTGCGAATGGCATTCACACCAATTTCTTTCAAGGTAAGCAATCTTCTTTTCCACACTTCACGCGGAACTGCAGACCCAAGGACTCCGCCATCGTGGTGCAGGCAAACTCCTTTTACTTTAATCCATTCTCCATTGATAGCAAAACCTTTATTGGGATCAAATGTAAAATCCCGGAATCCTGTAATTGTGGTGGTTTTATCAATCAATTCTTCATCTTTATAAACTGAAGTTTTTAAGGTATACAAGTTTGGTGAATCAAGTGTCCAAAGCTCAGGTTTTTTAATCTTTAATCCGGTACTTATCTTTCCTGTTTTGTTTGCATCAACGAGAAGTTTTTCAGAAGTTTTTTCAACCAGCTTGTTTTCCTTGTCATATAGTTCATTTTTAATTATCAATTCCGAGGCTTCTGTCAAACCATTTTCAATACCGACTTCAATATTCAGTTGATAAGCATTTTTCTGCTTTTCAGGCCAGGCAAACACGCCCCATTGTTCAATGTGAACCGGATTGGCATAAACTACCCAAACATCGCGGTAAATACCCGAACCTGTATACCAGCGGGAATCAATTGATTGACTGTGATCTACCCGTACATGGATTTCATTTTCTTCTCCAAAATTTACATATGGCGTTGCATCATACATAAAAGAAACATAACCATTAGGTCGTTTTCCCAAAGATGTGCCATTAATAAATACCTCACTACGGTTGTAAACTCCTTCGAAATACAGATAAACTTTTTGATTTTCAGTGTTTTCAGGAATGTTTAGTTTTTTGCTATACCAACCAATGCCTCCCGGCAAATAACCAGTAGCACTTGCAAGGGTAGGACTTAATTGTTGTTTAACACTCCAGTCATGAGGAAGATTAACAGTCCTCCATCGTTTGTCTTTCAAATCTTTGAGTTCTTCCTTGTCAGTTTTTTGTAATATGAACTTCCAGTTATTATTTATTTTCTCTGCCTGTCCAAATCCTGTTTGTCCAAATAATGAGTTCATACTAACAATACAGGACAAAAACAGGAAAATAATTTTTTCTTTCATATCAATTGCTTATTGGTTCAATTCCCTTGAACGTTGGTTTTACTTCCATAATTTTTCCGTCGGCATCAAAATCCATTTTGTCGATACATACCTCGCGATGAAATCCTCCGGAACCTCTTGGCATTTCAACTCCTTTAGGATAAGTAAACCGATGATACACAAGATACCATTCATCTTTTCCCGGCATCTGAATGGCAGAATTATGCCCGGTTGCAAAAATGTTGGTTTCGGGATCACGTTGAATTACAATATTATTTTCCGGAATGTTTAATTTTCCCATTGGCGAATTGCTTGTGGCGTACCTTACTTTGTAATTCGGGCTGCGCGTGTCATCTTCCGACCACATAAAATAATAAGTTCCATTACGGTAAATCACAGTTGTGCCTTCACGATATGTTCCATCGATATTAAAGGTTTTCAGCGTATTCTTTTTGAGGGAAACCATTTCGTCGTTCAGTTCTGCTCCGGCCATGTAACCATTTCCCCAGTAAAGGTAACTTTTACCCGTTTTTGGGTCGGTAAAAACTTCAGGATCAATTTCCTGACCCCTGTTTATTCCTTTTGGTTTGAAATCTATTAATGCTGCACCATTGTCTGTAAAAGGACCAGTTGGATGGTCTGCTACGGCGACACCAATTTTCTGAGCTGCTGTGAAATAGTAAAAGTATTTGTATTCACCATTAATTTTCTTTTCAATAATGCAGGGCGCCCATGCGTTCCGGTTAGCCCAGCTTACGTCTTTTTTTAAATCCAGAATGGTGCCTTCATCTTTCCAGTCAACAAGGTTTTTAGATGAAAAAGTTTTAAAATACCAACCCGACCATCCGTCGTATCCGTCGCTGGTGGGATAAATATAGAAACTGTCCGTTTTTTCTGAGTATAAAATATCCGGATCGGCAAAGTAACCTTCCAGTACCGGATTATGATCCTCTGACGCACTTACTTTGTACGTAGCATCATTTTGTCCTTCAATGGATATAGTATAAGAAACAGGGCCTCCCGAAAAATCCTGAGCTCCGGTTGGAGAAATTGCAAATCCCGGCCAGCAATCAAATTGCGGATCAAAAGCAGTAAGATCAACTCCTCGCTTTACCGGAAGATGAATAGTAGATTTTTCTTCATTAAAATCGATATTCAGTTTTTTCAGGTCAGACGAATTGATATCAATCAGTGGATCTTCTGCTTTCCCCCATTTACTGATTAATCGCAGATACTCTTTCATGCTTATGGGCAGCACCGTACCATGACGTGGATGGAAATTCATCGTAATTTCATCATCAATAACTTCAAAATGTTCCAAATCCTTACTTTTTGTAAACTGATATCGCCCGGCACCATACACATCGTACATTAATATCCATTCATCTGAATTATTTAATTTGAACACTCCAGAACCTTCAACACGTGCAGTTTCTTTGTCCACCCTTTCCAAATGAGGATATTCGTAACCTTCAGTGATTTTATCTGAAATTGCCAGTTTTATCCCGGGTGCGCCACTTTCCGACTTGTGAAACAAATAAAACTTGTTGTCTTTTTCGATGATATCGCCATCGATACAGGCATTATTTGTAGGATTGTACAGCAACTGTTTTGGTGCAGCTTCGAGCGCAGTAAAATCTTTATTGGCATAAGCATAATATATAATATCAGGATAATTACCGCTCTTTTTCATTGAAAAGTAAACCATATATTTTCCAACAGCTTTGTCGTAAATCGTTTGTGGTGCCCAAACCCGATCCACATCTCCAAATTCATCAGGAAAAGTTTCAGGAATATTGATAACAGATGAAGTCCAGTTAATTAAATCCTGAGATTTCATTAAAATCATTGCATAGTTGTTCCAACCCATTTCAGGGACATACAGATCAGTGGCAACCATGTAAAACATTTTTCCATCATTTCCACGAAGAATATGAGGATCTCTGACTCCGCCGGATTTGCTTATTTCTTTTGAATCCAAAACCGGCTGATTGTTATTTAATGCTTTATAATTAAATCCATCTATACTTACGGCAAACCGGATGGCTTCCTGTCCGGGGCCGTTTCCTGTGAAGTACGCAAACATATAGGCTTCATAATTATCAGTATGATTGCATCCGGTTGAGAATATCAAACCAATTACAAGCAATATTACAAACAGCATTTTTTTAAAAAATAATATAGATCTCATTTGTTATAATAATTATTGAATTTAAACTTATCTGTTTACCTTAAACATTCCGGGTAAACACTTTCTTTAGCATTAACTGACATCATGCTGAATATTCATTTTATCGACTTTACTCCTTCACTTGTCATTTGAACGCGTTTTAAAGAATTGTCGTCATTGTAATACAAATAATCGATGCAAACTGAACGGTGGTAGCTTCCCCCTTCCGTTTGTATTCCTCCATTGTGATAAACGAAATACCATGCTCCTTTATACTCTACTATGGATTGATGATTTGTATTGCTGTTGCCCGCAATTTCATTCAAAATACCTTTGTATTCCCATGGTCCATTAATGCTTTTGCTCATGGCATAAACTGTTTTTTCCGGAAATCCGGAAGCATAGGACAGATAGTACCAGTCATCTTTTTTATGAATCCAGGGAGCTTCTGTAAATTCAGGTAGATCCACCGGTATAATCGGGCCATCCAATTCAATCATGTTATCTTTCAATTTGGCGTAATAACATTGAGTATTACCCCAGAACAAGTAGGCCTGGCCATCGTCGTCGATCCAGGGAGATGGATCGATATCATCCCACGATATTTTGGTATATTCTGTTGTCATATCGTTGGTTACCAGAGCCGAACCACGGGCATCAATAAATGGACCCGTCGGTGAATCAGCCACTGCAACACCAATAGCTTTACCATGAATTGTTGCGTGTTCTGAACAAGTGTACCAATAAAATTTTCCATCTCGTTCTATAACCTGACTTGCCCACGAACTGTGGCCTTTTGCCCACTTAAAATCGCTGGTTTTTAATGGTATCGGATACTCCTTCCAGGTCTTGAAATCTTCGGTTGAAAAAACCAGCCAGTTGGGTATGTTATATCTTTTACCGTCACCGGTGTCCTGACCGGCATACAAGTAGAATATATCGTTATAAATTAATGCTGCCGGATCAGCTGTATACTTATGTGTAATTACAGGATTACCCATAGCCTGAAATTTGTACACTTTTCCATCCTGAGCTTGTGCATTAAAAAACCAAAGTACTGCACCCATCACTATAAAGTATTGATATACCTGTTTCATTATTCTATTATTTGATTGATTTAAAAACTCAATTAAATGGTCTGAGACTAGTCCCTTTTATACTGCAACAAATCGGGGAAGCCACTTTTTGTCCATCCCACAATGCGGGCTCTTGTGGCACGATTTGGATCCGATAACTCGTGCCCCTTAATTTCCTTATAATCCCGGGCATGATAAATCATAACCACATTTTTACCGCTCTCGTCTGTGGTGAAAGAATTATGACCGGGTCCGAATCTTTTTACCTCCTCGTTGGAGTAGAATACCGGACCTGGAGATTTATACCAATTAAAAGCATCCAGCAAATCGGCCGCTTCATCGATCCACAACATTCCCATTGCATAATTATGATTGGTAGCACTGGCGGAATATAACACAAAGATTTTTCCATTTTTCTTCAGTACTGCCGGGCCTTCATTAACATTGTATTTCATTCTCTCCCAACTAAATTCAGGTCGTGTTAAAACAACTTCCGGTCCAACAAGTGTGGTTGGATTTTTCATTTCCGAGATCACTAATGCTGTGCCTGATTCACCTTCGAGCACATCCTGTGCCCAGATTAAATATCTTTTCCCTTTATGTTCGAATGAAGTTGCATCCAACGAAAAAGAATTTCTTTTAGTAATTATTTGTCCTTCTTCTTTCCATTCACCCTCCATTGGATCCTTTGATTCATTAGACAAAACCCACATTCTGATGTTCCATATATTCTCAGCATCGCCGGCAGCAAAATAAATATACCATTTCCCGTCTATGCTGTGCAGCTCCGGAGCCCATATATGTGCCCCCATTACACCTTTATTATGTTTGGTCCAGATGACTTTCTCGTCTGCTTTTTTTAAGTCATTAATGGTTTTGGCTTTTCTCAAAATTATCCGGTCATATTCAGGCACAGTAGCTATAAAATAGTAAGTACCATCATCTGTTTTCAATACCCATGGATCTGCACGCTGCTTAACAATCGGATTATCGTAAGGCAATAACGCCTCTTTTTTTGTTGCTTTTTCGCTGTTTTGTGCATCTGCAACCAACAGGCTGCAGATCATAAAAATCAGTAGTTGCAATATTTTTTTCATTTTTGTTCTGTTTTATTGACTTATATTTTTTAATTTGTTTCTGAAATCCGATATAGCCCTGTTCCATGATAATTTACAGTTGGACGAAATTCGGAACCAGAATAAGTTCCGAGATCCTTCTTTTCCCACAAGTCGCGAATTATACACTTTCCATCAAATCCTAATTCTTTTAGATTCACCGGGATTGAAACTGCGTCTTCGTCGTGAGATGTTGGATCCGTTACTGACACCATAAATTCAACAGTAGCACCTCCCTGCTGGCTTGTTCCACCGATATCCAGTCCTGCAAAAGCTTTGAAACCAATAGTGTTTTCAGGTATTTCATATTGAATAATGGATCTGGAATGTGTTCCGATCCCATTCTCATACACCATTCCTTTTACATTCAAGCTTCCTCCTGAAACGCTTTTGTTAACCGAAACCGTTCCCCAGCCTGCAAATGCATTCTTCCAGGTGAGGTCGGTTAGTTTTAACGAGTCTCCATTGGAAAGATAAACCGTAGGATTGATCCAATTGGCATGGTCACAGGCAAATTCATCTCCGCCATCGTTTACTATTAAGTACAGTTGTTTGCTTCCTTCGGGTAGTTTAATATCAATTTGTTTTCCATAAGCATCGGTTAGTCGCGATACGGTACCGCTACGATACAACAGGTTGTTTGTATTAACAAATCCATCGCCTCCGCTATTAAACAAAGCTACAAATTTATCGCCCGTCTCAGGATCATCTGCAGTCCAGCCAATCACATCATTTTCACGGAACCACTGTTTGTTGTTTATTGAATTAGCATGCACATCAAGTACTTCTTTATTGGTTAACAGTGAATCAGTGAACTCATCGTTATCCGGCAAATTACCTCCAAACATAAGCGGTGACTTAAACATTGTCCAAAGTGTCATTAAAGTATACTGCTCATCCTTTGTAAATTTTGTATATCGATTCGTAGCTCGTTCTCCGCGAATAAATTTTCCCATGGGGAGCATATCGGCATCGGGCCAGGCTCCGGGCTGAATATAAGGTGCCCATTCGGCACATTTTTCAAATGAATAATTCAATTGTGACCAATTATCCCAGAAATCGTCGATGGTTCGCCACATATTGGCATGTGCTGCTGCATGTTCGTGTTTTTCAACCGGTGTGGCACCGGGAGACATACTTAATACTATCTGACGCCCGGTTTGATCGATGGCCGTTCTGATCATCTCTATCTCATCTGTATGATAAGGGCGCGACAAATCATCCACTTTAACAAAGTCTACTCCCCACAAAGCATACAAATCAAAAATTGAATTATAATATTCCTGGGCTCCTTCCTTACCGGCAACAACAGTATAATTGTCCTGCAACCAGGTGCATTCATAAGCCGTTGAATAAATATCAGCTGCTGTTTTAGTTGTTCCTTTAATGGGTAGCTTTTTAAAGACAGCTTCTTTTGGTACTCCCCTCATAATGTGAATCCCGAATTTCAATCCCAGACTATGCACGTAATCAGCAAGAGGTTTAAATCCGGCACCGTTAGCTGCTGAAGGGAAACGAGTTGGTGAAGGCTTGTAGCGTCCGTATTCGTCCAAAATAAAGGCAGAATTGTCGTAGGCATTATAGTGTCCGGTGTTTTGATTATCCACATACCAACGAATGTCGACCACAATATACTCCCATCCAAAATTTATTAGATTAGCAGCCATATAATCCGCATTGGCTTTCACCTCATCTTCTATAACCGAAGGCCCGAAACAATCCCAGCTATTCCAACCCATAGGTGGAGTTTCTGCCCATGTTTTAAATTCATCTTTGGGGAAAATTTCTTTCTTCTTTGCAGGAGTGCAAGCCATTAAGAATGCAATAGAGGCAAACAAAAAAAGTTTGGATTTTACTATTCTGATGTTCAAATTTTGATTAGGAAAAGTTTTTTTGTCCATTGTTGTAGACCATTTGATTTTTTCTGTTTCAGATCAGTTCTAAAATTATGTGTACAAAAGTAAATTGA
>CAJXZG010000080.1 GCA_913063265.1 uncultured Prolixibacteraceae bacterium
GTACGGACCTGTTCAGCTGAAATATGAGCTGCCCAAAGTTTCGGGTACGACTTATTTTGTTGCTCCAGACGGAGAAAAAACATCTCCAGGGGAGACTTTGGAAAATCCCACAACTATTGAATCGGCATTTGAAAA
Organism: uncultured Prolixibacteraceae bacterium; assembly: GCA_913063265.1. Taxonomy (GTDB): domain Bacteria; phylum Bacteroidota; class Bacteroidia; order Bacteroidales; family Prolixibacteraceae; genus Draconibacterium. The sequence continues at coordinate 136 of CAJXZG010000080.1, forward strand.
AGTGGTAACGGGCGATGCAATTGTTCTCAGGGGAGGAACTTACAGAACCGGAGATTTAAAACTTAATCAGGGAATTACACTTCAGAGTTATGCTGATGAAAAACCTGTATTAAAAGGAACTTATATCGCCGAAAACTGGCAAAACCTAAGAAATGGTTTATGGCAAAGTTCATGGGATCATCTTTTTCAAAGTGCACCCGATGGGTGGTGGAGAAAAGAACGTGAAGGGAAAATTACCCCGCTTCATAAATTTAACAACGATATGGTTTTTGTTGATGGTAAATTCCTGCACTCTGTAGGCTGGCTGGGAGAAGTAGATGAAAACTCATTTTTTGTGGATTATGATGCCAAAAAAGTTTATATCGGAATTGATCCTACGGATAAACTGGTGGAAATTACTGCTTTTGAAAAAGCGATTGACAGAGTAATTACAGAAGTAAACGGTAAAGCACCCGATAAAATTGGGCCGGTAATCAGAGGTATTACTTTCACCCAGTATGCTTTTCGGGGCATAGCAATCGATGGTACATATGCAAACGGAGTAATGAGCGAAGAAGAACTGGGAAAAGAAGTGGTAGGAACCACACTGGAACATTGTGAAATATCGTATTGTGGAAGAGTTGGTCTTTGGTTAATCGGAAACAAGATTACTATGCGCCATTGTAAAGTCAGCGATACAAGTACCGAAGGAGTTTACATTAACTGTGGCAGCGATATTCTGCTCGAGAAAAATATTTTTACCCGGAACAATATTGAACAAATTACGGGTTATTACCCGGCTGCTGTTAAGATTTTTAACCAAACTCACCGGGTAGTTTGTAACGATAACCTCGTTATTGATTTGCCCTATTCTCACGGCATTTGGTATGATGTTGGCAATGTTGAAGGTGTGTTTACCAACAACCTGGTAAAAAACGTTGGCTTACACGACCATCAATACAATCCAAAAAGTATTTGGCCTGCACAAAGCGGATTCTTTTTTGAGATATCAAAAAGTGCAGTTTGTGCGGGAAATATTTTTATAGATTGCGATTATGGTACTTTGTCGCTCAACAGCAGCGGAGTTAAAGTTTATAATAATACCTACATCAACAGTCCGGCCTGTTTTGCCCGCGACCAGCGCAGTGCCCAGGGAGACCATTTTGGATGGCACCCGCAAACAGGGCCTGATGTTGAAGAACGCACCGGACACGAATTTGTAAACAACCTATGTTTTGCAGATCAAAATGACTTTCCCTTAATGATTGTCTGGCAACCGGAATTTATGTGCGAAAGGCTAAGTGATCGGGCGTTAAATAAATTAGATAATAACGTTTATGTAAATAATTCGGGACAAGCCGATGCAGTTATACACCAGAAAACAGAGAAAGGCTGTATAACAGAAGGTGAGATGGCACAGGATGTGAACCGGATTTTTAACGATTTTTCCGCCAACAGTAACAGTTTTAAAAATTACAATGGTTGGTTGTTTCAAGGAATTTATACAGGAAATTACCGGCTTTTAAAAGATTTTCCCGGAAACAAGGCAGCAAGCGGCTTGCCTGAAGATATTCAGAAATTGATTGGAATCAAAAAAGCAAAACAATATGTTGGTGCCTATCCGTTACAGGATTAAAAGCGCTTAAGAATTGGATTAAGATAATTTGGAAAACGGTTGGGATAGGTTTTTATCTTTCCCCTCCATACCAACTTTGCGGAGCATGAGGATTTTTTCCCGGCTTGCCAGTATTTACTTTCAGCTCAGTATGGATATCCGAAAGCCTGCCGCAATCGGAGATTTGGTTTCCAAAAACAAAATTTTCCAAACCCGGATTTTCATAATTATTCCCATAAATTCCACGGTTTTTGCATGCTGAAATTGTATTGTTCAGGATATAAACACCCGTCCCAAAAAACATAATCCCGTTGTTCCAGTCGGAGTAACCTCCAGAAACATTTTTTATGGTGTTGTTTTCCACCCAAACATCTCGTTTTTCATTTACACGGTATTTATGTCGGATTGAACTTCCTGTTCCTTCCACCGTAATTGCTGCCTGGTTATATTGCTCACTGGTTCCCGGGTGAATATCATGAATAGTATTGTTTTTTACCGTTACATGAAAACATTCTCCTTTTACATTGATTCCCTCAGCCTTGCCGGTTTCGTATATATGGTTATCTTCAATCCATATATATTCGCAATTATCAGGGAAAGTGTTACGTCCGCTATAGGAACCGCTGCCAATATAAACTCCTTCAGCCCATTTGGGATTGAATAAACCGGTGTTGTGTATTTCATTCCCGATTACATCAACATATTTTGACGATCTGCCTACATGACATCCCTCCTGCCCGGTATAAAAAATGTGATTGCTTTTTAAAATGATGTGATCAGAATTTTTTACATAAATACCCCACATGCTATTGGTAAGCGTAAATCCTTCGAGGGCCACATAACTGCATTCCAATATTTCCAGTGAACTGCCCGAAGAAACTGTATCTCCTTTGATTATCACTTCTCCACTATCAGATGCTTTGATAACCAAGGGGTGTTTTTTTGTGAATTTTTTACCTTTTAAATATATTTTGGAATAAATACCGGGTTTTACCCAAACTGTATCGCCCAAAACCGTATTGTTTAATACGCTGTTTAAATCGTCTCCGGAATTTACAGTAATAACCCGTGAATGTGCATTAAAATTCAAAATTGAAAATACAAAAATCAGAAGTACGAGCTTAATTATTTTTCCAGGGATACATTTCATTCTTTTTCCTGCTATTATTGGCTTCAGCATTTTGTTCATATTCACAGAATTAATTAGTTTAGAATTATAGAAATTGAAACTAGTTTTTGGTTTCTTTCAAATTTATCATTTTGTAATAAAAGAAAACCATATCAACAATGCAAAAACTATTTATTCTTTTGATTCTGTTTTTGGGTTCGGCAAAAATATTCGGTCAGGAACCCGGGGTGATTGAAAAAACAGTTGTTTATAAAAATTTAGCCGGACAGGAACTAAATGCAACTATTTTTTATACTGAGGCAAGTCAGCAAAAAACAGGAAATACTGCTTTGGCATTGTTTCACGGCGGGGGCTGGGTGTTTGGCGATCCCTCGGAGTTTTTCGAAGCTTGTCGCTGGTTTGCCCGCAAAGGGTATGTTGCTGTTTCTTTTCAGTACAGGCTTTCCAGAAATTCTGATGGCACTTATCCCCATCCCGATATTACTCCGGTGGAATGTGTAAAAGATGCCAGGTCGGCGCTTCGCTGGTTACGCAGCAATGCTGATGATTATAATATAAATCCGGAAAAAATAGTGGCCGGGGGACAATCGGCCGGGGGACAACTGGCATTGTCCACAGCTTTGGTGGATGGAGTAAACGAAATTACTGATAACCTCGAAATCAGTCCGGAACCTAATGCCTTGTTATTGTATTCGAGTAATGTAAATACACTTGAACCATGGATCGACAATCTTTTGGGTGAAAGGCGAAATGAAATATGGGAAATCTCGCCCTATCATAACCTTAAAAAAAACATGCCTCCGGCCATAGCTTTTCATGGTGATGAAGACAACCAGGTATTGCCCTATATCGTTCAAATGTTTAAAGCCAAAACTTTAGAACTGGGAAATGAATATGAATTACATACCTACCCGGGTTTTAAACATTATCTTGGTGAAGGCAATGACAAATATTCACGTTATTTTGATGAGGAAATCCTGGACCTCAGTGTTGCTTTTCTTAAAAAGAGGGGATTCTGAGAGGTTTTAGAATTTTACTAATCTGATTGGAAATACAACACAGGTTGTGACTTGTGAAAATTCTCCTCCTGTCAGGAGGAGAAATGAAAAAGTGCACTTATTAAATATGGAATACAACATCAAATTTGACCTACGAACAATTCTCCTCCTGACAGGAGGAGGGAACCGCGTTTACAGCGGTGAGGTGGTCAATTCATTATTCACTTTTCATGAACCTTTATAATCAAGTATATCCGGGAAAAACCACCACCCCGTCATCGAAGTAAATCAACCAAATCCATGGATTAAACTCTGTCGATGCCACCCCTCCTGCCAGGAGGGGAAATTGGTGTAACTTAAATTTATTTGGAATACAAAACAGGTTGTGAACTACGAACAATTCTCCTCCTGCGAGGAGGAGGGAACCGCATTTATAGCGGTGAGGTGGTCAATTTACTTGCTTTTATTCTTTCCAATATCCAATATATCCTGAATAATAACCTCCGGGTATTCAAAAACCCATCTGTTTTCGTACCTCAACACTGTTATTCCTTCTTTTTCTAATTGCTCATCTCTTTCTATATCTCCGGCAATGTTTTGTAAATCAGCATGTATTTCTCCGTCCAGTTCAATGGCCAACATTAATTCATAACAAAAGAAATCCACAATAAAATTTCCTATGGAATGCTGTCGACGAAATTTGTACCCACCAACCTGACTTTTCTTTAAAAGCTTCCACAAAGTGGCTTCGGCAGAGGTTGAATTGTTTCTGAGATATTTTCGGACAGGTTTTAAATATTCGCGGTTATGAAGGTTCATTTTTTTGTTTAAAGGTAGCGGATTTGTGTAAATTTTACCACCACCCCGTCATCGAAAAAACCAAAAAATTCCAATACATGTGCACAGTCGATGCCACCTCTCCTGCCAGGAGGGGAAATTGGTGTAACTTAAATTTATTTCGAATACAAAAAAGGTTATGAACCACGAAAAATTCTTCTCCTGTCAGGAAAGCTCGTCCCGTACTATCAGATCGGGAAGGGGACTCCGAGTACTCGGGGTGAGGTTGTCAATCCATTTTTCTCTTTTCATGAACCTTTATAATCAAGTATATCCGGGAAAAACCACCACCCCGTCATCGAAAAAGATAAATGAAATTCATGGCACAAACCGTGTCGATGCCACCCCTCCTGCCAGGAGGGGAAATGAAAAAATGCACTTATTAAATATGGAATACAACATCAAATTTGACCTACGAATGATTCTCCTCCTGTCAGGAGGAGGGGACCGCATTTATAGCGGTGAGGTGGTCAATCTTCTTCTTTTAATAAGAGCTATCAAAATCCAAAATCCACAACCACCCCGTCATCGAAAAAAACCAAAAATTCCAATTCATTTGCACGGTCGATGCCACCCCTCCTGCCAGGAGGGGAAATTGGTGTAACTTAAATTCATTTGGAATACAAAACAGGTGATGAACCACGAAAAATTCTCCTCCTTTTTTACAATACGGGCCTTATATCCTTTCGCTAATTAATCAGTTACAATGTTCTTCGGTGGTGCCTTCAAATAACCCAGCGAAACAAAAAAGGCATCCATCTTATTCACGGTATCGGTAAATGAGCCGTTTGATTTGTTGCCATAATTAAAAAAACCGTGAGCTTCTCCCTCATAGCCAACCAATACACAACGATTACCTTCCTTTCTCATTTTTTTTGCAAACATTTCAGCTGTCAGGTAAGGTACGGTTGTATCATTGGTACCATGAAAAATAATGGTCGGAGGCAATCCTTTTACCACATTATGATAGGGTGACATGGATTCCGTTGCTGCGCCTAATCTTTTTTCCAGATTCTTAAAACGCTCGTATTGTTCTTTTGTCATTCCATCCAATGGAGATAATATCAAAACCGGATTAAAAAGTGCCAGTGCATTGGGTTTAGAACTTACTATAGCATCTTCCTTCTCCTCATCAAACATGGGTAAGGTAGCTGTAGCCGCTGCCAGGTGGCCCCCAGCAGAACCACCGCCTGCAGCAATACGATTGGGATCTACCCCCAACTCTTCAGCATTTTGCCGTACCCAGCGAATGGCAGATTTTGCATCCGAAACACATTTGTTTGCCCGAACCTGATGTCTGCTAAATACCCTGTAATCTGCCACCATACTTACCATTCCCCGTGCTGCCAGGTATTCACACTGAGGCACAAACTGCGTAGGTGAACCACCATTCCAGCCTCCTCCAAAGAAAAAGATTATAGCCGGTTTTTTGTCTCCGGCATTGTGTTTTGCAGGATTAAAAATCCATAGTTTTAAAGTAACTCCATCAATTTCTTTGTAGATAAATTCTTTGGCATCTTCAATTGTGGGAGGATAGTTTCTCTGCGCATAAGATTGAAATTGTGGTCCTGAAAACAAAAGTAAGGCGGTAATTAGGAAAAGGTATTTCATGGGTAAGATTTTAATTAGAATACAATGGTATAAATCTACTTATAAAATCTTAGTATTTTAAATCTGTCGGATTAATCAACCGGTAACCTGAATCCTCGTTTCAAAGGAGAGGCAGACGGAAAGAATTACAAACCATCGTTAAGCTACAAAACCCCTGTTCATTTGCGGAAGATAAGTATCGATACGAATATTATCGGCTTTTAACATGTGCATTAAATTGTACAAACCAAAAAAAGTACGGTTGACATAGATAAAATGTCTCGACCCGCGATTGCCGTTCATATTTCTTAATTCAGTATTTTTTGAATACTGTGCTCCCAACTCGCTAATCCGACTAAAAAAAGTGCTATTTGAAAAATCAAAAGTTTCCTGTTGAAAGGGTTGTGTAAATAAACTCAACAATTGAAAAAACATTGTGGTAAAAAACTCTATTTCCTCACGACTATCATCACTCCGAAAAATTTCCAGTTCGTATAATTTAGCCTTAAAAAGCCTTGGGTTATTGATGTTTTCCTTTAACGCTAGTTCAAAATATGGCGTATAAAAATCATCAGGTATACTTTTTACACAGCCAAAATCCAGTACAATTAGTTCATTATTTTTAGAGACCAAAAAATTTCCGGGATGAGGATCGGCATGAAACTTTTTTAAGCCATGAATCTGGTACATATAAAAATCCCACAACGCCTGTCCCAGTTTATTGGCAAGCTGCTTGTCGTTGTTGTTTGCCGCAAAAACCGACAAATGTGTACCTTCCATCCAATCCATGGTAATTATCCTTTCTGATGACAGTTCTCTGTAATAGTCCGGAAAGCGCAGATTTTCAATATCCTTGCAGGCTTCTATCATTTTTAAACTTTCCTCTACTTCAAGAAGGTAATTGGTTTCATCGAGCAATTTTTCTTTCACCTCTTTAAAATAAACATCCGATCCTTTCCCTTTTATGTTAAACATTTTCATTGCCAGGGGTTTTACCATCGCCAAATCGCTGCTTATACTTTCCGACACCCCGGGATATTGCAATTTTACGGCCAACGTTTTACCGTCTTTTTTTGCCTGATGCACCTGGCCGATACTTGCTCCGTGTTTGGCTTTTAAATCAAACGAATCAAAAATTTCGCCCGGTGTTTTTCCAAAATATTTCTGAAAGGATTTTATTACAAGTGGCGCCGACAGTGGAGGTACCGAAAACTGGGATAAAGAAAACTTATCTATATAAGCCTCAGGCATAATGTTTTTTTCCATACTCAACATTTGCGCTACTTTTAAAGCACTTCCCTTTAAATTTTTTAAGCCATCGTAAATATCGCTGGCATTCGCCTTGTCCAGTTTTTCCCTGGCTTCATATTCTGTTGTACTTAGCTTATGGCCGTAATATTTCAGATAATTGACACCTACTTTTGCGCCGGTCTGAAGAATTTTCGAAGCACGCTGAATTTTCGTAATCGGAATGTTATCAATGGTTTCCATCAGTTGCTCATTACCTTTTCTTTAAACAAAAATTTCCCCAAATCGAATACACTGTTTAATGTGGCCGTGTCCAGCAGGGCAAATCCTGTGGTAATCGATTTTTCTATTAATACATCGGTTTTTTCAAAATTTGCCGAACCATCTTCCAACCAGAATTTCAGTATAAAAAGTAACTGGGCCCAACTCCATTCCAAAAGGCCTTTGTTTTTTGCTTTCTCCAGTTTCTCCTGTTTTAAATCAATGGTTTCAATTCCCAAATCCTGAACAAAAGCGGTAAAGGATTTTTTCAGTTCGCTCAGAGTATTTAATACATTCAACCTGTGCTTCCCTTTGTTCAGCGCAAAAACCACATAACTACGATTAGCTTTTAGCAGTTCAAAAAATGTATAATAAAAACTTATGAGTTTACTTTTTGCATCAAAATCCTTGTATGCCTCATTTTTGTTTAACAACTCAATGGTGTTATCAAAAAATGCTTTAAAAATTGATCGCTCTACTTTTTCAAACGAGCCAAAAAAGTTATAAAATTCACTTTCTGTTATGCTTATGTGTTTTGCAAACGCAAATACACTATCTGGTTGTTTACCGTTTTCCAACGTAAACTGCATATACGCTGAAATGATATCGATTCGTGTAATTTCTTTTTTCTTTGCCATATCATTAAAACCATGACACATTCTTTTTGTTCAAACATTTAAAAGTATTGATAAACAAATTTGATAGAATATGCCTGATTGCTCAATCTTCGTACTCCTGTAAAACGGGTAATAAAAGTGGGTTTTAGAAAATTAAGTTATCTGCTCGTCAAGATTGCTTTAAGCAAAATCGTTCAAATTATTTTGCATGTATTACTCCAAAAGTTGGTGAACTTTTGCATAACAAAACTGTTTAATTTTTGAACATAAATATTGAACATTATGAAATTTTTATATATATCTTTTGTTTTGACCTTTGTCGTAATCGCTATAAGCGGATTGATTTTAAAGGTCAAAGCAGAAACGGAAACACAGAAATATGAAACAATATATCGTGAAGGTAATTTTGAAATTCGGTATTATCCGGTAGCCATTATGGCCACTGTAAATATGAATGGTTCCTATGATGATTCAAGAAATTCAGGATTTAGAATACTGGCAGGTTACATATTCGGAGGAAACAAGGAAAATGAGAAAATTGCCATGACATCACCAGTGCGAATGGGTACCGAAGATTCCGGGAACAGTATGAGTTTCGTTTTACCGTCAAACATGGAGTTTGATAATTTACCTACTCCAGAGAATGAAAAAATTATCCTGCATCAATCGCAACCGGTTTATGCTGCAGCTGTGCGATATGGTGGATATACCAATGAACGTGAGATTGAAAAGAAGAAAGCTGAGCTTGTTGAGGTTTTGAAAGGTTTAAATTTAGAGTACGATAGGAATTTTGAGTATCTGGGCTATAATGCACCGTACGACATGATAAACAGAAGAAATGAGGTTTTGGTAGAGTTGCCCGGATTTAACCCGGAGTTATTTAAGAACTCTATTGCAGTACGGTAATCAAAAATTTAAAGTCATGAAGGAAAATTTTGTACACACGGATTTAACAAGGCTATCCAAAGAATTAATGAAGTTAATGAAGGAAGCCAATTTACTGGGAATTATAAATAAAAAGTTGGCCAAACAACGTTTGGAGCGAGCACATTGTGTGGCTTTACAAATCACTGCTTTGAGGTTTATGAATTAGTATGTGAAACTCAGATCAGGATTTTGATTATCCGTTAGGTTGGAGATATTCCGTTTAAAATATTTGCAAACAGGTTTAAATACTGGATTTTCAAGGTGGCAAGGATTTAACCACCTTAGCCAGGCTAAATGATTAAAAGCTAAAACACAACCACCCCGCCTCGTGTAAACTGAGGCACCCCTCCTGACAGGAGGGGAAATTTGTGCTACTCCACCAATATTTGAGATAAAAAAATAAAATTCATTCCTCGAACAATTCTCCTCCTTACAGGAGGAGGGGACCGCATTTATAGCGGTGTGGTGGTATTCTAATTCAACAAAACAATATCACACTTGCTCCAACTATGAGCCTGTCCAGATTGAAGCATCAGGAGAGGAACCCCCGCTGTCGCCTCCCGACAGCTATCGGGATGTAATTGGTGCTTTTGTTGCAAACAATAATTCTCTGCTAACTTCTCGCATTATTACTGCAGTATTAAATACTTCTTGTTTTTGCAAAACAAAACACGGATTGCAAATCCGCGCTAGCAAGGGGATTCGGGGTGAGGTGGTCATTCCTACAATTGCCCTTTTCTACCCCTCGTTTGCAATGAGCGGTCAGCGGTTCCTGAGTTTGTAACTCCTCATTACATAAAAATTATGGCAACCTGACCTTTACCATATTAATTCTCCTTGGAGGAGCTCATGTTAATTGTTTTGTTTACTAATTTTCGTCGATACAATCGACCTAACATTTGATCCTCGTTGCAAACGAGGGCAGTGTGAGAAGCGGATTTTTTTTAAGCCCCTTTTTCTCTCTTGCTGAAAGAGGATTCACCGTGGAATTGTCGTTCGGCGACAGGGAATTATAGAGATTCCATTTTGAATAACTTCAATTCCGTAAAGAGAAATTCCAAAACTTAAAAACAAACTGCCTTTCTATACATGGATTATCGAGATAAATACCCAACTTTATGGCAATTTGTATATACACAAAAAAGTATGTACAATTGCTTACAATGAGGCCTATTTTTGTAAATATACTTTTCATATTTCTTGTAGTTGCCACTATAAAAACTTCAGGTCAAACTTCAGTTCATCACTGGGAAACTATTTTGGTTCCTTTTAAAGTCTGGAACTATTTACCCGGTTCTGCTGAGATTCCTGCTAACTGGAAAGATCCTGGTTATGAAGTTGGTAGCTGGTATACTGGAAGAGGTGGCATTGGTTATGGCGATGATGATGACCTGACAAAAATTGATCCCACTATATCGGTTTTTATGAGGACGAATTTTAACGTTAAGGATATATCAGTTATTCAAGGCGCAATATTAAATGCCGATTACGATGATGCTTTCGTGGCCTATCTGAATGGAACAGAAATCGCACGTTCGAATATTGGAACACCGGGAATTCAACCCGCCTGGAACGAAGAAGCCCAAAGCAACCATGAAGCAGTGATGTACGACGGAGTCAGCCCGGAAATCTTTCAAATAGAACCGGAAATGCTGGATAGTCTTTTGCAGGATGGCACAAATACGATAGCTTTTCAGGTTCACAATCGGTCTGTTTCTTCTTCTGACCTTTCATCAAATTTTTATTTAACAGTCGGAATAACGGTCCCCGAAAAATATTACATCGATCCTATGGAATGGTTTTTTATTCCTTTTGAATCGTCAAATCTTCCTCTGATGATGATAGAGACCAACGGTCAGACAATTACTACAAATGATCGGATTATCGCAGAAATGGGCTTGCTTGACTATACCAATATTAGAGACAAAAATTATATATCGGATACTTTTAACATTTACGAAGGAAGAATATCCATTCGAATTCGCGGCTCATCTTCCCTCATGTTTCCAAAAAAGAATTACATTTTTGAAACTCAGGATGAAACAGGAGAAAACCGTAATGTGGAATTGTTGGGTTTACCTGATGAAAATGACTGGGTATTACATGGTCCATATAGCGATAAATCCTTAATTCGCAATGTACTTTCTTATCATATTGCTGCAACCACCGGAAGATATGCACCACGTACCCGGTGGATAGAACTGTTTATAAACGGACAATATTTGGGGCTTTACGTTTTAACCGAAAAGATTAAACAGGATGACAACCGTGTGGATATTGCCAAGCTAAATCCGCAGGATACGACTGGGGATCAACTCACCGGAGGGTATATACTGCAAATCGACAGAAACGACGATGACCAGCAAGATGAAGGTTGGTATTCAAAACACAAATCAAACGTTTTTTATACGTACTATGATCCCGGTTATGATGAGTTGGTTCCAAAACAGAAAGATTATATCCGTGGATTTATAAACGATTTTGAAGATATGGTAAAGTATGCCCAAAACAAATCGGAATATATTCACCTGGTTGATATACCTGCTTTTGTCGATTACTGGATACCAACTGAAATTTTTAACGATGTTGATGGTTATAAATTAAGTTTCCATATGTTTAAAGATTTGAATAGTAAAGGGGGTAAACTGCAACTCGGGCCGGTCTGGGATTTGAACCTTGCCTACGGAAATTTTGATTTTGCTGCTGATCCTCCTCTGCCAACCGGATGGACCTGGACCAAATGTGAAACACATAATATGCGCCCTTTCTGGGTTTATAACATCGTACAAACAGATACAGTGCAAAATACTATTGCCTGCAGATGGCTGGAACTTAGAGCCGGGCCGCTTCACACCGATTCTTTACTGCAATTTATTGATGTAAATCTAAAACTTATTAAAGAAGCCAGAATAAGAAATTTCCAGCGCTGGCCTGTACTCGGGGTTTACGTTTGGCCAAATTATTATGTAGGTGCCGATTACGACGATGATGTAAATTATTTGATCAACTGGCTTGATACAAGATTAAACTGGATGGATGAAAATATGCTCGGTAATTGTAATGCGGTAAGTTCGAAACAGCTTGTATATCATTCTGAAAATGTAAAGGTGTTTCCTAATCCTTTCTCAGAAAGCATAACTTTCAGTTTTAGTGCTAATCTAAACGATGCCCAAATTGAAATATACAGCTCATCAGGAATGTTGCTAAAGCTGGAAAAAGTACAAAATAAACCTGTACACCACATGGTTTTGGACGACTTTAAACCGGGAATTTATATTTACAGAATTATTTCAAATGAAAGTGTATTTAGCTTTGGAAAAATGGTAAAAAAGTAAAATGCAAGTCATGAAAGCAAAGTATCTTTTTTTGCATGTAATTTTATTGATCTCTTCCCTACTATTCTACCCCTCTTTTGCAAAGAGGGGTCAGCTGTTCCTGAGTTTGTAACTCATCAATACATAAAAATTATATCAACCTGACTTTTTCATGTGAATTATCTTTTCTAACCCTCTTTTGCAACGAGGGGTTAGCTGTTCCTGAGTTTGCAACTCCTCATTACATAAAAATTATATCAACCTGACCTTTTCTATGTAAATTATCCTTGGAGGAGCTCATGTTAATTGTTTTGTTTGCTGGATTTTGTCGATCCCCATCGCTGGCGCAAATTTGCAATTTGTGCCTCTGCCTCTGGCAGACATATTCAAACATTTTTAAATTCTATCAAATAGCACACCGATTGCATCCCGATAATTATCGTGAGGCGCGAGCGGGGGATGTCAATCAAAAATGCCTTTGAGCTTCCTGTTTATGTTGCAACATTTAATACTTTTTGTTTTTGCAAAACAAAACACGGATCACAGATCCGCGCTAGCGGGGGAATTGGGCTTTGGAGACGTGGAATTGATATAATTTCCTGTTTCTGAAAAACGCTGAAATGAGCATTAATAAATGGGTTTGGGGAGTTTACCCTGCATCAATGCTGTAAAATCAATCTACCAAAAGGCATAGGTTTTGGGGTGTTTTCTTAATTCTTGCGAAAACCATACCGATTACATCCCGATAGTTAATGGAACTGCGCGAGCTGGGGGATACTTTACAATTATGTTGATGAATTCAAATTGGGCTTAATTGAAAAAGAGGTTAAACTTTAACTTTCATTAATTCAGTTAATGACACTGCAAAAGGGAAACCCGATCCCCTGTCGCTTTTATAACCTTCCAACTTTGAAATATCCCATTTTTTGCCAAATAATTCTATTCGCTTTACCGGTTCAGTTTTATAAACCAAGTAATAATAATTATCATTGGATTTTGAAGGATATCCTTTGCTTATTAAGGTTTCCTTTGACCAAACCTGAGGACCGGAAACGGTAATTTCAAGAATTTTATCCGTGATTAGTTCACCTTCTGAATGAAGCAATATAAATTTTGCCCCTGCAACCTTGGGACTTACATTAATCGAACCTCTTCTTGACCCGGCTCTTGCATTGTACCAGCCCTTTTCATAAATCCATTTCCATTTTTCTTTGTCGTAATATCCAATCAGGATATATGTTTCGTCTGGAATTAAAGATCTATCCGAATTTATCGTTTCAGGCAAACTCTGATTAACAATATCAAACGGTTTATCTTTAAATGTCTCGTATGTTTTATATGCAATTTTTTCTTTCTGCGATGCCCTATTCAGCAGTTGCTGAACCACGTCCTTAATAAAAACTGTTAATGCTTCACTCCCTGTATTTGTTTTCGATGGTCTCACGGAAAAAGCACCTAATCCTGGGATCAGTTCGTGAAATCCATTCTTTTTGTAAGGATTTTCCGTTCCCGGATATAAAATATACGAACCTGCCGTTCTTCTGATTGCATCTTTGTAAGCATGCATTTTAAGCAGATCGATTCTTTTAAAAGTACCTTTCCGCTGATCCTCCTTCTCTTTTATAAAATCCTCATCTGTCCCTATAATTCCAGTAATGTTTTCAACTTTATATTTTGCATCGAAATGGATATGTGTAATCAATTCTTCATTTTCTGCCACAGCCTGAGTGATGCCAAATGGCCAGATACTTAAAGTATAGTCGGGTCTCATTTTTTTTGTCCAGCTGCCACCGTAAGGGTAGTTCATTTCCCCCTGAAATGTTTTATTATAGCTGAACTTTACATTTAATTTTCGAGTGCCTGCATCGAAAATTCCTTTAACCGCGGTATGTTTACCCTGTTTAAGCTGTAATCCTAAACCATCTGTTGTTTTCTTTATCAAATCCTTAACACTTCCTTGCTCAATGCTGAAGATTTCCGAAACAATATCAAGCAGTTTAAAAAACAGCCAGTATTCATACAAAACGGCAACATCCCGTTTATTTCCGCTGTAAACATCTTCTCCGCCATGCCAAACTAGTTTTGCAGCAAGGTCAAACATCAGCCACACCCTCAAAACCTCCCTGTAACCCTCTTTTCGTTGCAGAACAGGACTGTTCAGTGGCAAAGTTTTTGGTTTTGATATTTCTTTAAAAACCGAATGATTCAAATATTCCTGAATTTTATTTTCAAGTATGCCGGCTTCAGCGAAAATTCTGCCGTTGTTTTTTGTTTTCTCCTTTAAATCGCTGAAAAAGGATTGAAACGAAATCAATACAAATTTTATAAACCGGTTTTCGGGGGTATCAACCGTTTCTGTTTTGTTGTTAATACGAATTTTTTCAGGTACCGATTTCATCCTTTTAAATAGTTGATGATTTTTCGTCAATTCAATTCGGTTGGTTGCACCAGCAAGTTGTCTGATGGAAGAATTGGTAAATTTTCTTACATTCCTGATATCTTTTTTTTCTTCATTATCTTTCCATCTTGTAACTGGAGCGGAAATAATTTTATGCAACGAATCGTTAAATTCATCAGACTCCAGAATTGATTTTACAAACGCAAAACGTTGATAAAGTGTCTGAGCATCAAAATTAAAATTGACCTCAAAATACTGTGATACTGGGGAACTATGCTGCAATAGTAAATCCGTACATTTTTCCGTAATTTCTTCGAGCATTAGGCGGTAATCTTCCCTGTAGGTGATTTTCTTTGACTGCACTTCGAGTTTTAACTCTCCGCATTTATTTTGTTCTGAGTCCAGAACATTGATAACAAGGGTGCCTACATATATGTTAGGAGTGATCCTCCCTGAAAATTTATGCACCTTCGATTGGCTGATTATATCTTTGTATCCATGAAGGCTATATCCTTTAGGTAATTTATATTCATAAGAACAACCCTCGATTATTTGAAAAGGTGATTCACCATTTTCTTCAGCATCATTTAAATTTAACAAGATCTCATCGTTACTCTCCCCAAAAAGTATAAGGAAAATAGTACCATTTGATAATTTGATTGGTATGGATAATTTGTTTTCAGCCATTTCAATTATGCTTCAGCATAACTTGTAAAACCATTGGATAACATGTTGTTATACATACGAAGAATTTTCTCCAGAGAAACTGGGTATTTTATTTTAGGATTGCCTTCGAAATCTATCTCATTTTTTGAAGTTAAAAATTCATCAAATTTCTGATCATTCTGCAAGCAAAGACTTCCCAGTGTTTTTAACACAGATTCCAACTTTCTTTTTGAACCATGCACTTTTGGCAATAATTTTTGCATAATAGCCCAGTCAATTATTTTGTTAATATCTCTGTTTGTTTCAAGATGTTTTACGATCGCAGTAAAACGATGAATTTCGGTTGCACTTCGATATCCAAACTCAGCCCCTGTCTTTTTGAGTTCCACAAAAAATTCATTAAGAGTATCGTTAATTATTTTTAAATCAGCTACATTATCAAGTTTTATTTCACTATTTTTTGCAAGCAGAACAAACGAATCTGCCAAATTTTTCCCTTGACCAACAATACCATTTATATCTAGATGTTTTGTATTACTGAGGAAATCCTTCATTTCATCTTTTGTTACTCGGAACTCAATTACATTGGCACGATCAAGCACCTTTGGGCTGAACATATAAGTTGTTTCATCGATGTTAACGGTTCCAATAATAAACAAATTTGGTGGCAACTTAATTTTTTCAGGAACATCATCCTGCCAATCTTCCATTTCAGCATGAAGTGGTATGTCCTCTCCTGATTCCATAGCACTGAGGAAGTCGGCGAAATAACGTTCCACATGACTTAAATTCATTTCATCAAGAATAAGAAAATATGGTTTGTTTTGATTTTCAGGTTTTCCTGCCTCTAGTATTATTTGCAATACTCCATTTTCTGGCTTAACATATTTGCCTTTCTCCAAAGCATTGGGGTAACCCAACAAAGGCTCTCTATTTGTCCAATCTGCGCCAACAGGAACAATACAAATTTGAGTATTTTTAAAATTAGGCGATTTTGTCTCTTTTTTAATAAGATGAAAAGCACTTGCTTTTAAATGAGACTCAAAAGAATTTAACTGAGGAGAGTATTTTGTTATTTCACCCACCACTTGTCTGATTTCACGTGGAGATATTTCTGTGCTGAATTTTTTATCAACTATAACATTAATCCATTCATATATTAATTCGTAAGGCAAATTTACTTTTGTTCCAGTCTCTAATTGTGTTAAAGTTACGGAAAGGGAATCAAGTGAAGTAATTTTATATTTAGCTCTATCCGCTTCGATTACTTCATTTAAGTCAAAAGTTTTTTGAGTGGATTTGATTTGGGCTGGTTCAGAAATCCATTTTGCGAAGATCTGAGCTAACTTTGTTTTACCACTCCCACTCAAACCGGTAAAAATTATAAATCTTTTTGTACATAAAGAAGATATTAATCTAATTGGCAGTTCTGGTTGTCCTTTAAATCCCGCAGATTCAATATCTTTAAGAAAATTATTGCTAATAAATGAAAGTTCTCTTGTATTTTTATTATAACTTTTGAAGTTCCCTAAATAATAATTTGTCCACTCTGAAATATCTTCAGTTTTCAGAAAGGAATAAGGTTTATTGATTTTATTTTTCAACAAATCGATATTAATTGATATTAATTCTCTAAAACCAGATTTATTAGCTTGCTGCCCTATTATTAGGCCCCCCCAACCCACAAAAGAAAACCAAGGGGCAATTCTGGCAGAAACTTGTTCACTATGAACTGGTTTTCCAAGCAGAAAATCAAGATTGTTGTTATTTGCAGAATAGTCAGAATTGATTTTATTTCTTGTATCTTTTATTTTGTTAATTGCAGAATCAAGTTCATCCATTTTCATTATTCGAAGAACAACCCGATTCATTTCCTCATAATGTAGTTTAAAATCACATTCCAACATTATTCTCCAAATACATATACTTGGTAAAACATCACAATCTACAGGCAATTCTGATAATTGATCTTCCGTCGGATTATATAACTGATATCTTGATAAAATATCTATTGCAATCTCACATGCTTCTTTTAGTCTTTTCTCTTTCTCTTTTTCAATGGAATTAGGCAACTCAGAAAAAAACTGACCAAGTCGTGATAATGCAATTTGATCCCCATCTTTATATATAAGGCCATAGTTTTGATAAAGTTTTCTGTATGTTCTGTAACGCTGGTCTTTTATTCCGAGGTGAGCAATATTTTCTTGTGACTCATAATCACTCCAACCTATTTTCTCCAATTTTAAAAAAGCCTCAAGATGTTTTCGATATTCAGGTGTGATTTCAATACTTAATTCAGGGAATTGGGTAGTATCCCTAATTCCGCTTGGCCAATGGTCTAACATAATCCTTTTCTGTTAAAATATTATAAATATTTTTTTAAATTTTCAGCAACTGATTTGGCTAAAAGAGGAGGTACTGCATTGCCAATTTGTTTAGCTATTTGCACTTTAGAACCATAAAAAACAAATGTGTCTGGAAAACTTTGCAATCGTGCTCCTTCCCTTAAAGTAATTGTTCTGTTTAATTCCGGATGTCCAAATCTTCCTCTGGAAAAACTATCAAATCTAGCAGTAATTGTAGGACTCGGTGAATGCCAGGCCATTCTTCCATATACATCTAAATGTCGATGATTATTATTTTTATTGTGACATGTTAATTGTAAATGTTCAGGCAGACTCTCTCTTCCTTGTCCTTCTTTAATTGAACTTATTCGATCAATATTAATTTTTGATAGTTTGTCTGCAATATGATTAGGGATACTTCCTATTTCAACATGCTGCAAATCTTTTATTGCCTCAAATACTGTCTTAAAGCCAAGGTTTGTTTCTTTAATCTTTGAAAAGTCCACTTCACAATTTGGTTGTCCTTTTATTATTTTTTGTCCAATGATGAATACTCTTTTCCTATTTTGTGGAACACCAAAACTTATCGCGTTAAGTTTCTCAATTCTAATTCGGTAATTATTTTTTTCACAATTAGTGATTATTTCTTCAATGTAAGGTTTTCCTCTTTTAGAAAGCAATCCTCCAACATTCTCCATAATAAAGAATTTAGGTTTTATTTCTAAAACAAGCCTTATAAAATCTAAAACTAATGTATTCCTATCATCATGATCACTACCTCTCCTTTGCACACTAAATCCCTGGCACGGCGGACCTCCTGCAATTACCGTAATGTCATCTAAATTTATGGAAGTCAAATTTTCTATTAATTTCCTATTAACTTTTTTTGCATCTAATACATGACCATGAGAACCAATATTATTATTATATGTTTCGATACATGCAGGATCATTATCAAATGCAAATACAGGAGTAAATCCAGCCATAGAAAAACCATGAGATAATCCTCCGGCACCACAAAAACAATCAATTAGTTTATAATCTTTAACCATTTACCTCATTATCATTTATAAATAATTTTTCAAACTTAATATATATATTATTATTATTTGGTCATTTTATTATTGTTTTCCGCAATTAACGCTAGTACATGCACTGCCAAACTTAAAGAAAAGATTGGAGGGACTGCATTGCCAATTTGTTTAAATTTATCATCAAATGGACCTTCAAATATGAAATTTTCGGGAAATCCTTGCAAAAGAGCTGCCTCTCTAACAGATAATCCCCTGTTTAATTCAGGATGAGTAAATCTTCCACAAGAGGGTGTTCTGCACCTTGCAGTAATTGTGACAGAAGGTTTATCCCAAAAAAGTCTGCCATAAACATCAGAAAAGCCATTTACATTGTCTAAACATTTTGGTCCAACTCCTTTTGGTCGAAATCCCCCATCCTTTGGCACTTTTGCCAATATTTCAATTGTATTTTTTTTATGTTTCGAAGTCTGATGCATTGAATCTGTTTCTGATATTTCTCCTGATTCTATAATATCCAAGTGTCCTATTGCATCTCTAACTGTCCTAAAATCTTTACTTTCAGCTATAATATTTGGAGGTATTGATGGTTTAAATTTTTTAGAAGCTAAAACAACGGTTCGGAATCGCTTTTGTGGTACCCCATAATGTGCCATGTTTACCACTTCTGTATTAATTACATAATTTTCTTCCTCCAAAATTTCTTTAAATTCATCAAAATGTGAGATATGTTTTTTTGATAATAAATCTGGAACATTTTCCATTATTACGAATTCCGGTTTTAAATGTGCCACAATTCTACCGAAAGCTCCCACTAAAGAGTTTCTTGTATCTTCTTTTTTTTGACGGTCCTTCTTTCGATGTGCGGAAAAACCTTGACATGGAGCACAACCAATAAGAATTAATGGATTTTGTCTGCCAGCTCTTCTTTCTTCTATAATTTTATCCAAAATTTTGTTAGAAATATTACCCAAATCATAGTCTATTGGATGACTACCAAAATTTGAATAAAATGTATCGTTAGCATGCTTATCAATATCAAAAGCTGCAATATGTCTATAAACCTTTTTCTTTTCACCTAATTTATAAAAACCGTATGACATTCCTCCACAGCCAGAAAAAAAATCGATTACATCATATTGTTTTGAAGGTAATTTAACTTTAATCTGTTCCCATTCTCTTTGTTTTAATAATTTTTCCAATAAATCATTACCAGCTTTTAAAAAAGCATCATTATCAAATTTCATCTTTTAAATATTACAGAATTACGCAATTAATTTGGAGATTTAATCCACCCCTAATATTAACAAGAAACTATTTAATAAAATTTTTCCACTCAAATATTTTATTAAAAAATTTTAAACATGCAATCAATTTGATATAATATTGGTTATTTGAAAACGCCTGAATTTTGATTGAATATTTAACTCGTTAAATGTATGTGTATACAACGGGATGAATTTGCATAATATCTTTTTTTTAATTCTGTATTAATAATAATTCCTTCCATATTCGCTCTTTTTCTTGTTTTAATTCACAAGTCCAGATTTTTATCACTTTCCAGCCCAAAACATTTAATTCCACTTCATTTTCGCGGTCGCGTTTTTGGGTGTCCTTAATTTTATTAAGCCACCATTCAGTCCGGGTTTTGGGTACTACAAAATATTTGCATCCTTTATGTCCGTGCCAGAAACAGCCGTTTACAAAAATTACGGTTTTGTATTTGGGTAAAACAATATCGGGTTTTCCGGGAAGGGTTTTTACATTTAAACGATAGCGGAATCCATGGGCAAATAAAAACTTTCGCACCAGCATTTCGGGTTGTGTATCTTTCCCCTTAATGCGGCTCATATTATACGAGCGTGTTATTTTGTTATGTACATCGGCCATAGGATTAAAGGTAAAAGTAAAAAGGCAAAAGGCAAAAGATGGCAGTTCACCCTTTTCTGCCCATCGGCAGACAGGGACTACGCCCGGGATGACCTCGCTGGTGCGCGATTGTATCCAAATAAACCACACGATACAATCGTGCAGGAACGGTGATTTCTAATGGTAGTTCTACCAGTCGTAGTTATACTCGTCAATCCACTTTTTAAAACCACTCCCATCTGCTGTTTTGTAAGTTTTCAGTCTTTGCTCAAACCAATCTTTGTCTTTGCAAACTTGTTTTATCTTTTCGAATTGCGTAGTAGTAATAAACTCATTTTGGCATATAAATTCAAAAAAATCGAAAAGTGCTGAAAGAATTTCTTTCATTTCTTTAAAATTGGGAGACCAGCTTTTTCGTATATACCAATTCCCAAGAAATGTTCTTATGGTAATATCATTTGATGCTAAAACCGACAGTTCATCATTGTAAACAAAAAAATAATTCATCATAAAATACGAACTATATCCAAGTTGCCTTTCAACCAATTCATTTTTATAGTTTTTACTGCTTAAGTATTTTTTGAACTCATCGAAAACAATTTTAGATTTCTCCCATTGCCTGTTATTTTCTTCTTCAGAATTATCTTCTTTAATACATTCGAAGTGTTTACTTGTCAATTTCATCTTAACCATATTTTATATTTGCCTGCTAATCGGCATTATTTTACAGATTCGGGATTATTGTATACATCCACGGCATTAATCTTTCCCTGTAAGTGTAATTGAAGGTTTCGTAAAATAACTGTTTCGTTTCCAAAACCGAAGTAAAAAATCGATATCTTTTAAAAACAGTTTCCCGGAGGTACTTTTAAAAAATGGCAATTTGTTTTTACAGTGTTTAATACAATATTCCGCAAGCTCTCTGGAAGTTTCTTCCGAAATAAATAAATCGAGTATTTCTCTTCCATCAACTTCAGGATTGTACCAGCTGTTATTTTTAAACGGCAGTGTTTCGTTAAAATTTAACGCAATTTCAACACCGCTATTCTGATTAAAAAATACGAGTCCGGTTTCGCTTTTTTCAGTAAAATCTATAGTGGAATTGTTTTCGGTATTTAACAAACCATCATTACGCGTTCTCCTTCTTGCATCTTCAATTTCGGTCTGGCTAAGGTTTAACGATGCATTAAAATATTCGGTATAATTTTTAACGAATTGTTCTATTTCGTCAGACGGCATAAATGCTATTTGAGACCCCTTGTTATAGGAGAGAAAAGCATTGAGCTGTTGGTTTAGGGTTTCTTTTACATCCTTGCTTTCGTGGTCGAGAAAGTTTACCTGCCTGCGGCTTTCCAACGAGTTCTTTTCGTTTAAAACCAAATCGGCATTAAATTCGTTTTGGAAATATACTCCCGAAAACCACCACTCGTTTTGCCACTTTACAATTCCGATATACATGATTGTATCAACAGCAGTTAAGAGATGAGCATGATCGAACGACTTTTTGCTTAAATTAAATTTTTTCCCCGAAGCAATGTGTTCTATAAAAATATCTTCATCATTTTGTCCTTTATACAAAAAGAATCCTTTTATTCTTTGCGACATGTTTAACAAATCGTTAGCGAGCGGATGATTTTCTCCAAGAATCTGCGCAGCCCACTCTTTACCCTTTAGGCTTAACAACCTGGTATTATAGGTATGCAACAACGAGTCTCTGGTTTCCTGTAAATAGTGCATCAGGTTTTCGTCGTCGTCTTCCTCCATTATTTCAAGTTCCAGTTCGGCAAGCTCCAAAGCCGAATCGGGATAAAAAAGCCATGTTTTAAAAAGAATGGTATCGATACCGGTACGCACTTTGTAAAAATCGGATTCGCCTTCGGGTATCGAATAAAACGATTTAAGCTGTTCGTTTTCGGGTGCAAATTCATATTCATCATCGAGAACCGATATTACCCTGTCGGCAATTTTAGCGATAAAAACGTTGTGAGGGTCGATGTACTTTTCTTCTTGAATAACATTTAAAAAATACCAGATTAAAAATGCCACATCCTGCACATTTATTTCCTTGTCGAAATATTCTTTGGTATTGTAAAAGGGTAGTTTTTTGTTGTAAAGTTTTTGATGAATTGAGCTAAAAGAATTCCAAATGTTGGTTCCGGAAATAATATCTTCGAAATACGATGCTAAAAAACAGGCTAATAATTCAATTTCTTTTTTATCGATATATGTTAACAAAATAAATGAATCGGGAGAATACAGAATCTTGAAAATTTTGTTGGAAATGGTAAGGTAGTAGTTGTCGGTTGGAGTTTGTTTATCGTAAGGTTTTAAATCCAGCCACTGTTGAATATATATTCTGTTTTTCATTAAAAGTGAACTATTATTTTGTTCTTAGTATGAGTGTGGATGTAAATATATACAATTCAACTACTGGAAATATATTCAAGATGAATAAAACCATTTTTAACCAAAACTTCCGCGCCAATATTTAGTTGCAAGGATTTCTAATTTGGGCCTGGTGTTTTTCCCTTCAATTTGGATCATATTGTACGGGCGGGTTGCTTTGTTATGTACATTCTTAATATTAGAACAAATAGAATTAAACAAATCAGTTTAACATTACAAAAATTGTAATCCTGTATTTTGAATAACAATTGGGTTAACTTTGTACATTAAGATTAATGATTCTATGAAATTATACTACATGAGGTTATTAGTATTTAATACGAACTCTCCCTCATTCCCTCTCTTCGCGAAGAGAGGGACGATTGTTTCGCAGACACAATCAGGGTGAGTTAATATATTAAGTCTGCTATTTCACCAACTAACAATTATATTTACCTGTATTACATTGCAAGTGGTATATTATAGGATACTCAAATAAGGTTTAACTTTTTATAATGGTTGATTATCGGCAACAAATTCTTCCGGATGTGCTGCACTGGCAAACGCTAATGCTTAAAAAGCCAACGCTGGTGAACAGGTGGTCGAAGGGTGTGCAAGTAAAAATTAATTCGTGGATACCCGAAAAAGTACACCGGGCCATTACGGTTACCCTTAAACAAATGATTCGCGGGGTTTTGTTCGGGGCCAATTATACTGCTGCCAAACCTTTAAACGGCCTGTCGTTGGAAGCACAGGAAGCCGCCATTAACGAACGGATTAAATTTTACAAATCTACGGCTGCCGTAGAAGGAGGAATAACAGGGGCAGGAGGTATATTGCTGGGCTTTGCCGACTTCCCGATTTTACTGGCGCTTAAATTAAAAATGCTGTTTGATATGGCTTCGATGTATGGTTTTAACATTAAAGATTATAAGGAAAGGGTGTACATCCTTCATATTTTCGAACTGGCATTTTCAAGTCATGTCCACCGGCGAAAAGTCTACCTCAATATGGTTGACTGGGAACAAAAAAGTAAAGATCTTCCGGAAGATATCCACCAGTTCGACTGGCGAAATTTTCAGCAGGAATACCGCGACTACCTCGACCTGGCAAAAATGGCGCAAATGATACCCCTTGTAGGCGCACCTGTTGGTTTTGTGGTCAACTCGCGCCTGGTAAAAAAACTTGGAAAAACGGCAATGAATGCGTATCGGATGAGGATTTTGGAGAAGGAGAAGGAGGATGAGAGTTGAGAGTTTAAAGTTTAAGGTTGAAAGTTTAAAGTTTAAAGTTCAAGGTTTAAAGTTGAAAGTTTAAGGTTCAAGGTTTAAAGTTGAAAGTTTAAGGTTGAAAGTTTAAAGGAGATGAGATAGGTTTCAGAAACTACTCCGGAATTTCACATTAGGGTTGTAAAATCCTTTCACTTTAGAACTATTATTACACTTGTCTTTTGTGTCAGATGTTTTAGTATAATTATTTTTATTTCGTCCGGGATAACAAGCATGCGTTGAACAACTTTCGACGCCGGACGAGTTCTTCCTCTATCATTTACCCGGCGTTACACACCGGGTTATTAATGTTTAATCCTTTCAGGATTATTGAGATAGACACTGAAGGTGTCAAATAAAAACATAAGTACATAAACGGCAAAGAATGTGGCTTATCGGGAGCAATTTTTGTAAGTTTGAAATTGAATCTTCTAAATCAAATCGTATGAACAGAATTCTGCTTCCGGTTTTGCTTTTGGTACTGGTTGTTGCCGGCTGTACAAAAAAGGACATGCTTGTTGAGTTTAATTCCGGGATTTTTAAAATTGGCATCAATAAACAGGGATTTGTAAATCAACTTACCGATTTAAGAAGCAATACAAATTACTGTTCAGGTGATACCATAGCTCCACTTCTTTCCTATCGCTTAAATGGGAAATTTTATTATCCTGTCCTCACTTCATTGGAAGAAAATTATCTTGTTTTTCATTTTGAAGGGAATAAAAATGCCAAAGTAAAAGTGGAAGAAAAACCAACACACATTTCTTTTGAACTGGTGGAGTTTAATTCGGCTGAAACGTTAGACTTGATTGCCTGGGGCCCGATACCCACTACAATTAAAAAAAGTATAGGCGAAACAGTTGGTGTGGTGCGCGGAGAAAATTTTGCTATCGGAATACAGGCACTAAATATAAAAACGTTGGGTGGATTCCCGTGGACAGACAACGATTGTATGCCACAATTCGATATTTTTGAACAGGAAGATTATTCCGATTTAAGCGAAGAAAACAAACGAGAAGTGTTATACCGTGTGGAAGCTGCCAAACCGGAAAAATTTGGAAGTACCTTGCAGGCCTACTGCCGAAACCGATTTGAGGAAAGAGTAATTGAAAACCTTAATCACAAAAACTA